>JBKPMO010000029.1:0-6806 GCA_046732175.1 Verrucomicrobiota bacterium | reverse complement strand
GGCTAAGTGTCTCGCTCGTATCGCTTGGCATGGCGGCAGCATGGCTAACAGTCGGTTTGCCGTGGCCGCGCTGCGCGTTTCATGCAATGACTGGGTTGCCCTGCATCACGTGCGGCATGACGCGATGCGCGATTCAATTCTTTCACGCTCACTTTCTCGCTGCATTGAAATGGAATCCACTCATCTTCACAGCACTCTGCGGCCTGACAGCGTTTGATCTTTACGCGTTTGCGACGCTCGCAACAGGCGGGCCGCGTTTACGGATCTCTCTTTGCACGCAAACGGCGAAAACATTTGCGCGCATCGCAGTCATCGCGGTGCTGGCGCTAAACTGGATTTATCTGTTGATGCACTGGCGAAATTTTTAAATTGTAGGGCGTCTGTGTCATCTGTCTGGTGTTTCACAGAAACGCCCTACAGGATAAGCGCTTAGCAAAATCTGTGTCCATCTGCGCCATCTATGGCTAATTTCGCGCCATGAGAATCCTGGTCACTGGTGGCGCTGGTTTCATCGGTTCGCATCTCGTTGAACGCTTGCTCGCGTCAGGACATGCGGTCGCCATCCTCGATGACTTCAACGATTTCTACGATCCGCAAGTCAAGCAGGCAAATATCGCCGGTTTCGCCAAAGATGTGACTGTTCACCACATCGATCTTCGAGATGGCGCCTCAGTGCGAAACTTGTTTCATCGCGAGAAATTCGACGTGATCGCGCATCTGGCCGCCCGCGCTGGCGTTCGACCGTCGATTCAGCACCCACAGCTTTACTATGACACCAATGCTAATGGCACATTGCACCTGCTTGAAGCGGCGCGTGTGACCGGGGTCGAACGATTTGTGTTCGCCTCTAGTTCCTCGGTTTATGGCGCCTCGAAGACTGTGCCCTTTTCTGAAGACCAACAGCTGACTCAGACACTCAGTCCGTATGCGGCGACAAAAATAGCCGGCGAATTTCTTTGCTCGACTTACTCGCATCTTTATCAACTGCGTGTAGTGGCGCTCCGTTACTTCACCGTTTACGGTGCACGGCAGCGACCCGACCTGGCGATTCATCAATTCACACGGCGCATTCATGCCGGCCAGCCCATCGAGCAATTCGGCGACGGCACAACGCGACGCGACTACACTTATATTGATGATGTGATTCAGGGAACGATGGCCGCGTTGCAATATGAAGGCCCTCTCTTCGATATTTTTAATCTCGGTGAGAGCGAGACGATCCAGCTAAAAGACTTGATCGTTGCAATCGAAAACGCGCTGGGGAAAAAAGCCAAAATCAATCAACTGCCGGAGCAACCAGGCGACATGCCTCTGACTTGCGCGGATATTTCGAAGGCGAGGAAATACCTCGGTTATAATCCAGGCACCAAGTTGAGCGAAGGGCTGCCGAAGTTCATCGATTGGTTTCTTCAAATCCAAAAAACGGCGCGCACGGCGTGACGCGCCCTACCAACTAAAATATCATGCACCCGAGAGGTAGGACGGGCGGGCCTCTAAACGGCGCTTCATTGATTTGCCGCATTGAATACAGCCCCGTCGCATTATCATTTCCCGGACATGTGCTGTAATCTTTCGGCGGTGATTTCGAATCTACCATTCGAACAACGCGCCTGTTTCATCGCAGGACAAGCGAAATCGGGCACGACGCTTTTGGTGGCATTGCTCGATAATCATCCCGAGCTACTCGTACTGCCGGAAGAGACGGCCTATTTTCCCACTGTTCTCACCAAATATGCGCCACGCGGTCGCCGCGCGCAGTTTGATTATTTAACCAAACAATCGCTGTCGAATGTCCTCTTCGGTGGACCGTGCAAATGGGGGAAGCGCAGCTATGCGACGTTCCCGCGCGATAAATTTCTGAAGACATTCGAGCAGGCGGCATTCGATCCCGCCAATGCGCAGAAAGATCTGCTTGTACTGATGGTCAAAGCATACGCTGCAACACTGGAACGTCCGCTCGACACTGTGGGACGATGGGTGGAAAAAACTCCGGCCAATCGCAATCACATTCCGGAGATTCTCAGGCGTTTTCCGCATGCGAAAATTCTCGTCACCATGCGCGATCCACGCGCCATTCTTGCGGCGCAAATCGCGCTGGAGAAAACAAGGCAAACAGGAAGGTTCTCAACTTATTACGTGATCGCCCATTGGCTGGTCGCTGCTGCCGTGGCGAGACGTGTGCGTGACGGCGAAATCCCCGGTCTTGTCGTGCCGTATGAACAATTGGTCTGCGAACCGGCCAGGACGATGGAAGAAGTGTGCGCTTACCTGGAAATTAATTTCGATCCGGAAACGGTATTGACGCCGACGAAAGTGGGCCGGTTTTGGAGCGGCAACTCAGCAGCGCGATTCAACTTTTCGCAGATCAGTCCAGAACCGGCAACGCGCTGGCAGCGCGAGCTGTCCGAAGACGAAATCGGATGGGTGGAATGGCATTGCCGCGATCTCATGCCGGAATTCGGCTACGAGCCAAAACTACGCGGACGCGAGCTCCGATACTTTATGCGACCGATCCGCGGTGAGCGTCCTCGAGAATACCTCAAGTCGCGCGCCTACTCGCTGCGCGACCAAGTAACACGCTAGGATATCGTCGAGCCGCGAAGACGGGATCTCCCTTAGGACGTGTGGGGCACGCAAGCGAATTAGCGTGCTCCGACCAGCTTTGTGAGCTCCTTCGCTTCACTCAGGATGACCGCAAAGATGACAAGTCAACACATGCGTCGCCACTACTTGCAATCAGTCATTGGTTAAGCCATAGTCCCCCCGAGATGCCGGGAATATTTTTCGATGTTCCGAGCCTCCGTTTTCTACGACGATCCAGTTTTTTCGACACCGTGATGCGAACTTTTGCATCCTTGCTGTGTCGTCAGTTGAGTACGCGGGCTTGCGGTTCAAGAGAAGCGGATTCCCGACTTGACGAGGCGGAGTTTCCAACGGCGTCGCAGAGTGCCTTGTTTGAATGGGCTCTGAATGATTGGCGCGCTGCGGACGGTGTCCTGAATGGATTCGGGACGCTCCGCCCATATAACAACTGGACTAAACATAAGGATCAACATGAACTCTTATTCAACGGGGAGACGCTCGCATCGTTCGCGCGGCGGCTCCCGACGCAGGGGCAATGGGACCGCACGTCATCAGCGGGTAGAAGCGAAAACGCAGAAAAAGACATTCTGGCAGCGGATCGCCGCATTTTTTGGAAACGGCACAACGAAGGCCACACTGGGATCCCGCAACGGTGCTCAGCCTTCCCGACCGGCACGGAAACCCGAACGGATTGAAGTGACTTCGCCGCGTCTGTACGTCGGCAACTTGTCTTTCGACGCAACCGAGAGCGATCTTTTCGACTTGTTCAACGGCGTCGGACACGTTCAAAACGCGGAGGTCGTGAGTTACCGCCATAACCAACGCTCAAAAGGTTTTGCGTTTGTACAAATGCAAACTGTCGACGAAGCGAAACGCGCCGTGGAAGAATTGCACGACAAGGAATTCCTTGGCCGCAGATTGGTAGTAAGCGGCGCCAAATCCGGCGAGCATCGCGCGCGCTGACGAAAGGAAGTTATTCGATCGGGAGAGAACGCGCTTCGTGCGCGACTCTCCCGATCTTTTTTAGTCGTATGGACCGAACTTCTGACATAAGTCTCATTGCTCCCAAGAAACTTGGACAAAGCGGCCTTCCTATTTCTTAATCTCCAGATACGTTCGCGACAGCATGTGATTGGTGCCAGGCTGCAGTTCTTCGACCCGCATTTGTTTTAGGAACCAACGGCCTTCTATTTTTTGGGCGGAGACTACTTCAAAGCGCTTGGCCAGTTGAGCACTCCAATCGTAGCCTTCCATGCGCATTAGCGCGCCGCTCGCCTTGTCAATCCATAGCAGCACGTTGGAATACTGCGACTCGCGCGATGGCGCCCGCAGTTGCAGCTTCCAGCAACTGCGAGTGCGG
Organism: Verrucomicrobiota bacterium; assembly: GCA_046732175.1. Classification (GTDB taxonomy): domain Bacteria; phylum Verrucomicrobiota; class Verrucomicrobiia; order Chthoniobacterales; family UBA10450; genus AV69. Next base: position 2,863 of record JBKPMO010000029.1, on the reverse strand, counting down.
ACATTTTCCTCCCCCAAGACACGCGCGGTGGGCCAGTAGAGAAATTTGAATGCCAGATCCTCGTAAGTAACGCAGGTCCCGCGAATTCTTTGCTTGAGCTTCGAGGCTGTAAATTGCTCGGTGTCATTACCTGTCACAAGATCAAGGCGCGATCCATTTTCTCCGAGACGCAGCTGCAAAACTTCATCTGGATTCGCGAATGAATACCGTATCAGCGGCCCGTTTTGAACCAGATGAAATGGAATCACGATATTATCCTGGCGAAGTTGTCCCTGTAGATCGATTTGCTGTCGCGACTCCATCATGCGAACGGAAGCGAGAATGTCCTTTGCAGAAGGAGGAGGTTGGGCCTCTAGCGAAATCGAAGCTACTAAGATGAACGCGGCGATTCTTCGCATTGACGGAGTTTTAAGTTTTAAGTGTTAAGCTTTAGGCGATGCTGCGCGGCTGCAGGCTTGCCACACTTAACACTTAAAACCTAAGACTTAACACCAAGAACTTGGATCAAACCCTGCTTCATCTCATCAATCAACAATGGACGAGTCCGGCGCTTGACTTGTTCATGGCGGCTCTCAGCGATAGCGCGATCTGGGACCCGTTCTTCATCGCAATTGGAGTGAGCGCGCTCTTACTTGGTGGATTTAGAGCCAGCGCGTTCGTCATCTGTTTGGCATTGTCTCTACTGATTACAACTCAGGTCACCGATTTGTTAAAGTCCACAATGGACCGCCATCGACCCAAACACGTGGAGAAGGTGCGGATGGTACAGTTGCAACGGACGCGTCCGGCGTTCCTGACACTATTTAAGAAGCCGACTATTCGATTTTCCGATTCATCCGATCGCAACCGCTCGGGACCATCGTTTCCCTCGGGACACGTAACCACCAACAGTGTGATTGCCATGTTTTGCACGCTGTTTTATCGACGCCACGGCTGGCTTTATTGGTTCGTCGCAGTGGCCGTCGGTTATTCGCGAATTTACCTGGGATCACATTGGCCCAGTGACGTGATTGCGACATTCTTTCTGGCAGGTGGCGAAGCACTACTCCTGCTTGGCCTTTTCGAATTGGTTTGGAGAAGCATAGGCCGCAAATGGATGCCGCGGCTCTTCGCGCGCTATCCAGGTTTGCTTGTGGGGCATGCGTCCCGCTTACCCGCTCCAAACTCGCAAGCCGGAGGCTCGCGCTACTCTTTATGAGCACAACGCGCGCAGTGTGGCTCTTCATTTTCGCTCTGACAGCAATTCGATTGTCGATGTTGGCAACAACCGATCTCGAATTCGACGAGGCACATTACTGGATGTGGTCGGAGCGACTTGCTCCCGCGTACTTCAGCAAAGGTCCAGCTATCGCTTTTGCAGTTCGCGCAAGTACCGCCGTCTTCGGACCGAACGAATTCGGGGTGCGCTTTTTCAGTCCCCTCCTGGCGGCCGGCACTAGCCTGCTCCTGTTTTATTTTGCGCGTCGACTGTTCAACGCCACTGCCGGGCTGTGGGCTGTCATCGCGCTGAATGTAACGCCGATTTTCAACGTTGGCGCGTTCGTCATGACGATTGATGCGCTATCGATTTTTTTCTGGCTGGCGGCAATGTTTACATTCTGGCTTGCGTTGGAAAAAAGTCCGCAGTTCTCCTGGTATTGGCCGTTGACCGGACTCCTGATCGGCCTGGGGTTTCTCTCGAAATACACCAACGCGCTGGAGCTTGTTTCAATTGTATTGGTGCTCGTACTCGCGCCCCGGTTCAGACAGGAATTCAAGCGTCCTGGGTTTTACCTATTGGTCGGTATGTTTGCTGTTTGCACGGTGCCACCGATCGTATGGAACGCGCAGCACGCGTGGATTACACTCGCACATCTGCAATCACGCGGCGGTATCGAGCACGGCTTTGGTCTGCACCCGGTCGAAGTTCTTTCCTTTATTGGCGAACATTTCCTCGCCTATTCGCCGTTCTTATTCCTGGCGTTGGCGTGGGGCGTTATTGGAAGCTGGCGACGGGTGAACCAGCAATTCAAGGTTCTGTTCCTGATGTGGTTTGGTCTGCCTGTATTTCTTTTCTATTTGTTTCTCTCCGTGAACAAGGCTGCGGCACCGAATTGGGATGGGCTCGCCTTCCTCGGTTTCGGATTGCTGGCCATTTACTATTGGTGGGAGCGCCTTCAGGCGAATTCTCTCCTGCGGCTCGGCGCGGGCATCGCGATACTGGTTGGATTGCTTATGAGTACGCTGGCGCTCAATACGGACTTGCTACGCGCGGCTGGATATGAGTTTCCGCGAAGCGACCCAAGCAACCGGATGCGCGGCTGGAAAAGCGCCGCGCGTGCCCTGGAAACAATGCGCAACGACCTCGAAACAAAGTTGGGCGAGAAACTTTTCCTTATTGCCGATGCGCGCGACCGTGCATCGGAAATTTCATTTTACCTCCGCGACAAACGCGTCGAAGGCCCGGGGCATCCACCGGTTTACATTCCCGAGTCGCAGGACATGGTGAATCAATTCTCATTTTGGCCGCGCTACGATGAATTCGTTGAGCTAAAACCGGGCGCGCCGCGGCCGGAGAACGAAGTTTACACTGAGGAGAGCGGGATCAATTTGTTCGTTGGGCGCGACGCACTCTTTGTTCGAGACGGACAAAAGCAACGCGTCCCGCACAATATCCAGGCCGGCTTTCAATCGACAGAGCTGGTTGGCACGATTCAAGTATCGCGCTATGGGAAGCCGCTGCGAACATGGCAAGTGTTTCTCTGCCGAAATTATCGCACTCTCCCGCTATGAACGAGGTGACAAACTCGCCTACACTTTCTGTGGTCGTGCCGCTTTATAACGAGGAAGCGAACCTGCCTATTTTGCAGGAAGAGTTGCGCAC
>JBKPMO010000028.1:0-4116 GCA_046732175.1 Verrucomicrobiota bacterium | reverse complement strand
TTTTTCGTTGGGAAAACAATGTTCATGCACATTCATGGGTATGGTCATTGCGATATTCGATTGCCGAAGTCCGATCAGGCACGAGTTCTAGCGGAGGGCAAAGCCAGACCGCACCGATGGGCGCCCGGGGCAGGCTACGTTACCGTCAAAGTTGGGGAGGAAAAAGACTTGGAGCCGGCGATGGAGCTAATTCAGGTCTCGCACGATTATTTTGCGCAGAAGGGGCTGCAATGAAGAAAACAATTGTGTGCCTATCAGTGAGCCAGCCGATGGCAACCTTTGTTGCCGTGTGCGCGGCGATCGCCGCTCACTGGCGTTTTTGCGACCCGCTCACCTGATCGGACCCAGTCCCATCGGACTGCATCGCGCAGCGGTGCGCAAGATCGTCGGCAATCGTTATAGAATTGGGCCGATCGAGGCGATCGATGGGACGCCGGTCGTGGACATCAAACCGATGTTGCAAAAGTTGGACGATTCTTGAGCCGTCCTGCCAACCTCAGGACCGGTGTATTTAGGTCGAGAAGACAGCACCCGGCCGGTTACTGATCATTTCGCGGGCCCGCTCTGATCAGTGTCAGTGCGATGATAGCGCTTGCGCCGGCCAAAGTCGCGCCGATCGCCATCACTACCCTGAAGCCGGCCACAAAGGACTCATCGACGGCTTGGCCAATTACCTGTTTCGTCGCCATGTCCAGATTTTCCGGAATAGTGATGGCTGCTAACTTCGTGGATTGATTTTCCACTGACTGAATAACAGACGCCGGCAGTTTCGATTCCGCCAGGCGCCGATCGAATGCGTGCCTGAAGACTTGAAGCATAACTATTCCGAGAACTGCGATTGCGAGAAGTCCAGCCGTCCGGGCTACTGCGTTGTTCACGCCTGAGGCGACGCCGGCACGATTTTGTGAAACTGAACTCATCACCGTCGTAGTGAGCGGCGCAACCGTAATGGCCATTCCCAACCCGAGAACCACGGCCGGCGGAAAGAAGGTAGTCCAGTAGCTGCCGCCGGTGCGTGGCAAGATAAAAAGTACATAACCCGCGGAAACGATCATTGGCCCGACGATGAGCGGAAGTTTTGGACCGTAAACTGTGATGAGTCCTCCAGACCAGCGCGAAAGAAGCGACATTATTATTATGAACGGCAAGAGAGCCGCCCCCGCCGTGGTCGAAGGGTAGTGCTGAATCTGAATCAGATTTAGCGGTAGAAAGAAGAGCGTTCCTCCGAGGGCGGCATAAAGCAGGAAGGTTAAGAGATTGGTGCCAGTGAATGTTCGTGAGCGAAAGAGAGGAAGCGGCAACATCGGCTGCGAAAGACGCGCTTCAACGAGGAGGAAGACAACTAAAATCAAAATCGACGCGAGAAGCACAACGATCACAGATCGATCGCCCAGGCCGAGCCGCGACGATTCGATCAGTCCATACACGAGCGCTCCTAAACCAACGGTTCCAATAATCGCGCCCAGCCAGTCCAGTCCCGCGCTCTCCTTATCAGAGCTTTCGGGAACGAACTTTAGCGAGATGAAGATCACGAGAAGGGCGATCGGAATGTTGATGAAAAATACGGCGCGCCACGAAACGTGTTCGATCAGCCAGCCGCCGACCACCGGTCCGATAGCAGTCGTGATGGCACTGAACCCTGACCAAGTCCCAATCGCGCGTCCCCGTTCGCTCTCTGGAAAGGAACTGCTAATGATGGCAAGACTGCCGGGAACCAGAAGGGCCGCGCCGAACCCCTGCACCGCGCGCGCAACGATCAGTTGTCTTATGTTGAATGCGCACCCGCACCATGCAGAGGCCAGGGCGAAAACCGCAACGCCAAGTAGGAAAATCCGTCGCCGTCCATAATGATCTCCAAGCGAGCCGCCAACAAGGAGAAGCGCTGCTAACAGGAGTGAGTACGCCTCGATCACCCACTGCACGTCCACGATGGTAGCGTTCAGATTTGCTTGTAGAGCCGGTAACGCCACGTTTACGACGGTGCTGTCGATAAACGCCATGCTGGAGGCGAGAGTGGTGGCGACAAGCACCCAGCGCCCGGCACGTTTCGAACAAGGTGCAGCAGTCAGGGCAGAACGAATTGCGCTCTGGTCGCACGGGTCTCGGATGAATCCCAGCATCACAACGGCTCGCCTCGTGACGATGGAAATTCAACCCGCGAACTGTGGAACCCTTCGGGAAGATGTCACAAGTGGTTGGTCTGCAGTGTGTCTCCACCCCGCGACCTTTTCATCTTCGAGCTTGAACGCTCGCCTCAATCCTTGACAGCGTCCTTGTCGTGTATCTCAGGAAACGTCGGCCTCCACCGGGACCTCGGTAGGCGATTTGTCATCACTGGGCGCGAGGAGATGGCCGAAAATTCGGCCGGCGAGGAAAAAAGTAATTCCCGCGATCGCGGCAAGCCCGGCGTGTAAAAGCCAGAATTGCGTAGCCGTCATTTTTTCGAGCAGACCTCCAATAAGCCCGACGAGATTGTTGCCGGCAAAAAACGCGAGGTAATAAATTCCGATGATCGTGGCTGACAATGCCGCTGGCGCCACGCGTGCATACAGCGCGATCGAAACGGGAAAGACATTCGCAAAGGCGGCGCTGTTCAGGATTTCGAACGCAAGAATCCAACCGATCCCGACTTTCTCGCCAGATTTGGCAGCGACGGCAGCCCCAGTTGCGAGTGACAGCATTCCGGCTACCGCAATCAGGCTCCCGATGGCGATCTTGGTGATCTCCGCTGGTTCGCGAAATTTCTTCGACCAACGACGCCAGAAAATGACGGATATAAAAAGGAAACTTACCGAAACGATCGAATCGACTGCAATCAACCAGGTAGTTGGAATTTGCTTTCCATAGAAGGGCAGTACCGGCAAATTAACGTGAGCCTCTGCCCAAACCAGGTAAGCGTTAAAGATTTGCTGGTTAGGGATGATCGCAACCGTCAGGACTGGCAAAAGCGCAATGAGCACAACGATGGCAGTGATGTCGCGCCGCGTGAGTTTCGTCTTTGCAGTGTGGTCTGGGCTGGCTTCCTTCTCTTCGACAACGGGCGAATCGTGCGGCAAATATTTTCGGCCTAACAAATAAATGGTCAACCCGATCAACATTCCGACGCCTGCTGCGCCGAAGCCCCAGTGCCAGCCATAAATCTCGCCGAGCGTTCCGGCGGTGAGCGGCGCGGCGATGACGCCGGCATTAATAAAGATGTAATAAATCTGAAACGCGTCGGCGCGGCGGTTATCGCCCGGCGTGTAAAGCGCACCAACCTGGCTGGCGAGATTGCCTTTAAAACATCCGACGCCGCAAAGCAGACACGTGAGCGCGAGCAGAAACGTCGCGTCGAACGCCATCAGAAAATGTCCGGCTGACATCAACAGCGCGCCGACGGTGATTGTTCGTGTGCGTCCGAGCCAACGGTCAGCGATCAATCCTCCCGCGATCGGCGTCAGATAGACGAGGCTGGTATAATGGCCGAAGATGGCGGAGGCAAGTGGTTGTGTTGAGAGATTGCCGTAAATCGAGTTGATAAGGCGGTGATAAACGTCAAATCCCGCGACATGCTCGACGTGTCCGGGAAGCAATAGCCGATGGACCATGTAGAGAACCAGCAGCGCCTGCATCCCGTAGTAGGAGAAACGCTCCCAAGCTTCTGCGAACGCGATGTAACCCAGCCCGCGCGGATGCCCGAGAAAACTGCGGTCGTTAGGGTCGTGCATGGCGGAGAATTAGAGATTAGAAATTAGAAATTAAAAAGAAAGAAATGGGTGAAGAGAAAACATCGAACTAGCCCTTCGCCCCGCGGTCGCAAAGAGGCCTAAAATTTCGAAAAGCCATTGCAACGTGACCGAGTGAAGCGGAACGCATTGACGTATATCGCTGGTTTTACGATGCTATTTTGATGAGACGACGCGTCGTTGTTGCCGCCCTGCTGCTGGGTTGTTTTGTGTCGCAAATTGCCTTTGCGCAGGAGCAACCACCCCTGCAGGCAGATATGCTGGTACGCGTCGACTATAATGACCGAGGTCGGGTTTCATTCCGCGCCGTGCTCGAAGGGGGCGAGGCGACGCTTCGGGGAACTGTGCAAAATCTCCGTGGTGGCGAAACAAGTTTCGTTCAGCTTCAGTT
>JBKPMO010000027.1:0-9742 GCA_046732175.1 Verrucomicrobiota bacterium | reverse complement strand
TCCATCAGCTGACCAGGGCAGACCTTATGCAAATCGTCGAACTCGAAGTCGCCAAGGTTTTGCACCGGGTCAAAGGCAAGGATGTGCACATCGAGCTAGAGCAATCGGCCAAGGAATTCCTGATCGAAAAAGGATACGATCCGCAATACGGCGCACGTCCGATGCGCCGCGCGGTGGAGCGCTATTTGGAAGATCCGTTCGCGGAGGAATTGCTGCGCGGCAATGTGAAGCCGGGCGATGTCGTGCACGTTTCCGCTGAGGGCGGGAAACTCGTCTTCAAAGCGGTGACGCCGCAAGCGGCGCCGGCGGGTGCGAGCTGAAGCATTTACGTAGCACAGCCATCTTGGCTGTGGGGACAACGGGCGTCTCGCCCGTTGACTGCGTTTAGCGGGCGAAGAGATTTCGGTCGAAGATTCAACGGGCAAGATGCCCGTTGTCCCCACAGGTAAGATGGCTGTGCTACGCCCTTGGGTGCGCTTCGGCGTAGGCTTTTTTGAGACGTTCGACCGTAACGTGGGTGTAGATTTGCGTGGTCGATAAACTGGCGTGGCCTAACAAGGCCTGGACGCTGCGGAGATCGGCGCCGCGATCAAGCATGTGGGTGGCGAAGCTATGGCGCAATTTATGAGGACTGATCGAGATCGGGATGCTGGTGAAACGCAAATAGCGACGCACGATCAGCCAAATCGAGCGGGCGGAAATTCGGCGGCGTGCTTTGTTGATGAACAAGGGGCCCCTATGCACCTTCGCAGCTGTGCGATAACGTTGGATTGCCTCCAGTGCCGGTAATCCGACGGGGCAAACACGTTCTTTTTTGCCTTTTCCAAAAACGCGGACCGATTCGGTGTAAAGGTCAACGTCGGCGACATCGAGCGCGGCCAATTCGCTCAAGCGCAGGCCGCTGCTGTAAAATAATTCTAGGACCGCGGCGTCGCGCAACGGCATCCACGTTGGGGCCGCGGATGCTTTTTTCACGCGCAACGGCGCGGAAAGAAGCTCTTCCATTTGCTGCCGCGTGAGCACGATGGGCAACTGCTTTTGCAGCTTGGGCAATTGCACTTCCGCGCTCGGATCTTGCGCCAGTTTTTTTCGGGCCCGCAAAAATTTGTAGAACGTTCGCAGCGCGGAAAACTGGAGGCGGATGTAGCTACGGGCGGCTTTTTCTTTCGAGAGGTGAAAAAGATAATCGCGGAAGTCGTCGGCCTGGCACTTGAGCCAGGGCTTCGACTGCAGTTGGTTACGAATTTTCGAAAGCGCGCTCTCGTATGCTTTCAGAGTGCGCGGTGAAGCGTTGCACTCCACCGCGAGATAGCAGAGGAATTCCTCCGCCAGCTTGTCATGCATGATCCGCTCACCGGCAGGTTGGACAGGCTTAACCATGCCGAGTGAAAAAATGACGAATGACCCGCCTTCGCCGGGCTACAGCGCGGCAAGCGAATGACGGATGGTGCCCGCGCGTGTCATCCCGAACCGCGGAGTGGATGAGGGATCCCACAATTAGTCGATGGCTGCACAAGCTGGATTGGATGATTTCCGGAGCTTGGGCGAGATCCCTCGCTTGCGCTCGCGATGACAGCGCGCGGTCGTCACTCATTCTTTTATAGCTCCGGTTTTTCGATTTTATACCGGCTCACCTCCGCCTGGGCGCGGCCGGAAAGTTGGCTGGAAAAAATCGGGGGCGGGTTGGTCGAAATAACCTCGTAGCCTTTGAGGACGAACTCCGAGTAGATGGTGTTGCTGGCGGGCTCGTAGACCTTGTCGCCGCTGAAAGAACCGTAGAGCTTGTACTCGTAATTGTTATCGCTCCCAAAATCGAGGCGCTCGCGATCGGGAGCCAGCTTCTGCTTCTCGTTCAACATTACGAGCTGCGATTCACTCCAGGGTTGCCCCGGACGGCGGACGTAGCCCCAGAATTTGAAGTCGGGTTTATAATATCGACGTCCGATAAAATAGTCGCCCGGCGTTTCGGCGGCATATTTTTGCGCCATCGCTATTTTCGCCGCTTGAATGCCGGCAGGTGTCGTTTCGCATCCAGCCAAAAAGAACATGGACAGAACCATTCCGAACAACCAAAGAGCGCGCTTCATCGCCAGATTTGTTCACCAAGCAACCGATCAACGCAACGTCGTTTTCGCTTTTGCTTCACTCGCCACCATCGTAAACTTCCGGGCATGATTGAGCTTGAAGTTTACGCCGCCGGTTTACGCAACATCGACAAAATTCTCGAGCTTGATCACCAGCTGGAAGCAATTCCGGGCCTGCGCTACAAGGTCGATCGCAATCACGATCTCGTTTATCTGGAGATGGACGAAACTGCAATTACCCTTCGGGACCTACGTGCAATGTTTCGTAAAATCGGACTGGAACCGCGCTTCATCGGCGCGGTGCCGGATGAAATGCGCTCAAAATCGAGGACGCAGCCACTCGTTTCCTGATTTCCCGAAGCGGGCGATAGGGCGAGGGCGAAAATGATCGCGCGTTTTTTCATTGCCATCGGCGCGCCACTCGTTGCCTTTGTCCGCTATTTGGGAGAGGTGGTCCTACTGGCGGCCGACACATTTCATGCTGCTTTCACCCGCCGGCTGCGATGGCGGTTGTTCCTCGAGCAAATTGTCGAGATCGGATTGTTGTCACAACTGGTCGTGATCGTAACCGGTGGTTTTACCGGAGCGGTTTTCGCCGCCCAAACCTATTTTCAATTTAATAAGATCGGGATGGGTTCGGCCACCGGAGCCGTGGTTTCGGTGGCAATTTGTCGTGAATTGGCGCCGGTCCTTTCGGCCTTAATGGTGAGCGGTCGTGTCGGTGCGGCGATGTCAGCCGAGATCGGGACGATGAAAGTTACCGAGCAAATCGACGCGCTACGCGCGCTTGCGGTTTATCCGATCGATTATCTGGTCGTCCCGCGCGCTCTCGCGATGATGATCTCGATGCCGTTGCTTACCGCCGAATGCATCGGCTTCGGAATTATCGCCAGCTATCTCGTGGCGATCCTATTGCTGGATATCAACGGCACTTACTACGTTGCCAACATGGTGCGGTGGACGCTGTTGCGGGACCTGATCATGGGAGTGTCGAAGGCATTCGTCTTTGGGATATTGATCGTCTTCATTTCCTGCCACAAAGGTTTGACCACGCGTGAAGGCGCAGTTGGCGTTGGCCGGGCCACGACTGAAGCGGTGGTGGTTTCTTCACTGGCGGTGTTGATTTCAAATTTCTTCCTGACCATGGCGCTGAACATTGTGTATCCGGCCGGATATCAGTGACGAAAAGTTGAGAGTTGATAGTTGAGAGTTGAGAGTCGGAGCATTGCTGCCTCTGCCGCGGGTGGAAGAAATGTCTCTCAACCCTCAACCAACGACTAACAACTCTTCAATGATTGCAGTGCGCGATTTGCGCAAAGCCATCGGTGATGAGCAGATTTTGCGCGGAGTAGATCTGGATGTCGCAGTGGGTGAAACGCTCGTGATTATCGGACGGAGTGGTGGCGGAAAATCGGTTTTGCTTAAGCATCTCATCGGTTTGATGCAGCCGGATGGAGGCGAGATCTGGGTCTCCGGTAAGAACATTATCGGAATGAGCGAACGGCAGTTGACTGGTATCCGGCAAAAGGTGGGCATTCTTTTTCAAAGCGGTGCACTCTTTGATTCCATGACGGTGGAAGAGAATATCGCGTTTCCGCTGCGCGAGGCCGGTATGCGAGATGTGAAAGCGATGCGCGCACGGGTCAACGACGTGCTGGAAGTTGTGGAACTGCAAGGCGAGAACGCCAAGATGCCGGAAAGCCTGAGTGGCGGAATGCGCAAACGTGTTGGGCTTGCGCGCGCCATTATTCGTCAGCCGTCCTGCGTCCTTTACGACGAACCAACTTCGGGGTTGGATCCGGTGGTGTCCGACAGCATCAATCGCCTCATCCGGCGTCTGCAAGAGCGATTTCAGATGACGAGCGTTGTCGTGACACACGACATGAAAAGCGCGATGCAGGTTGGCGATCGCGTTGCCTACCTGCACGAAGGGCAGATCTATTTCGATGGCACTCCCGCGGCGCTGCAACAATGCGACGATCCGATCATCCAGGATTTCCTGCTGGGCCGTTCTGAAGCGGCCGCACATTAGGTCGCGGTTAATCCGGAAGCCAGGAATCCAGGAACTTTATTCTAACAAGGTTTTGTGTTATGGCGTCGTCTTGGTTTCCTGGTTTCCAGATTCAAATCGCGCTGGCCAAGATCGGAATTTAGCGAATGCTCCTAAGGTAAATGAATCGGGATCGGGCGCTAGAGCTCAAGGTTGGCATTTTCGTGGCCATTGGTCTTGCCATGATCGCTGGATTCGTGGTCAAGTTTGGTCGCCTCGGCGAAGGCTTCAAAACGTATTATGATCTGACGGTTCGGTTCAAAGACGCCAGCGGTTTGCTTAAGGGTTCGGATGTCTTGCTCAGTGGTGCGAGGATTGGCCGAGTCGGGGGTGGACCGCGGCTTTTGCAAGAAGGGGGAGGGGTGGCGGTTCCGCTCCGCATTTACGATTACGTTAAGATTGCGAAAGGCAGTCAGTTTACGGTGGGAAGTTCGGGATTGCTGGGCGACCGATTCGTCAATGTGGTCGTGCCGCCTGGTCCAATAACGGAGTATCTGCCGAAAAATTCCATGGTGGATGGCGCCCGTTCCACCGGGTTGGATGACCTGACCCATGCAGGGAACCAATTGATCGACGATTTGCGTGGCACCGTGCAAAACATTAACAACACATTCACGCGGCTGAATACAGAAGCGTTATCGCCGGAGACACTCAACAATTTGCGGACGAGCATCGATCATTTGAACGAGACCACCAACGCGCTCGCTCAATCCTCTAAAAAGCTGGATGGCGTCGTTGAAAAAGCCGATGCCACGATGACGTCGGCAAAAAAGGATGCGGATGATTTGCATGGCACAATCACGGAGGCGCGCAAGACTTTTTCGGCGGCTACACAGTTGATGCGCGAGGCAACCAATGGAAACGGATTGCTCGCCAGCCTGATAAAGGATTCCGATATGGCCCGCGATATGCGTGCTTTGGTGGCAAACCTACGGACACATGGCGTCCTCTTTTATCGTGATTCCGCGCCCAAGGCGACACCATCGCCTTCACCGGCGAAGCGGCGGAGTTCTCCCTGAGATATGACGCCGCTTTCTACCGTTAATCTTTTGCGGGTCCTGTTTGTGACCACTTGCGGAGTCATTGGCGCGTTAGTTTCCGCTGAGCTGCTTGAAAATCTTATGCCCGGCCTTCTTTTCGGGCTCGTGCTGGGACTCTGTGTCGTCCTGTTGGACAGGCTTCTCAAGGGAATTACCCTGCGGGCGTTCTCTTCGGCCACCTTTGGGCTGTTGCTCGGCCTCATCTTCGCGAATCTGCTGAGCGCCTCTCAGATTTTACGGTATCAACCTGAAGAAACCCAATGGTGGGTCCGTCTGGTGATTTACCTGATCTTCGCTTACTTCGGAATGATGCTGGCGATGCGAAGTAATCGCGATGAATTCTCGCTCATCATTCCCTACGTCCGTTTTACCCGTCAAACCTCGGAGCTCGAACCCCTGGTGGTGGATACCAGCGCCATCATCGACGGACGCATCGCGGAATTGTGTTCCACTGGTTTTCTTAGTCGTGCCCTGATTGTGCCGCGCTTTGTTCTGACGGAATTGCAAATGTTAGCGGATTCGCGGGAACCGGTGAAACGCGAGCGTGGCCGGCGCGGGCTCGATATTTTGAATCACTTGCAACGGTCGAAAGAAATCGAGCTAACGATTCATGAGAGCGAATCGAGCGAGGGTTCGGTCGATGACCGGCTCGTGCGAGCGGCTAAGGTGTTGCAGGCACGGCTTCTTACCAACGATAATTCACTCTGTCAGGTGGCGCGTTTGCAGCAGGTCACGGCCTTGAACTTGAATGATTTGGCGCGGGCGCTGCGGCCGGTCGTTCTGGCCGGTGACGAAATGGAATTGCATCTGATCAAGGAAGGACGCGATCCGCACCAGGCCGTGGGCTACCTGCCGGATGGGACTATGATCGTGATCAATCACGCGCGCTCATTGATTGGAAAGACAGTGAAGATTGTCGTCTCGAGTACGCTGCAAACGGCCGGTGGTCGCTTGATTTTTGGAGAACTCAAAGCACCCGCCGCGGTCAGCGCCTGAATTAGACAGGATTATCAAGATTATTCAGGATTAGAAAAGAAGGGGAACAAACTCTTCCCCCTTAATCTTGTTTATCCTGTAAATCCTGTCTGTTTCCTCTGAGCAACTGGCGGCGAATCTCCTCTTCCCTCAGACCTCCGATGGAAACCAGCTTGTTGCGCGATTTGTGACCGCGATCGAGGACGATTGCGTGCTTTGAGAGGTGCAATTGCGTCGCCAGGAAATCAACCAGCGCAGCATTTGCTCTTCCTTCTGTCGCCGGCGCGCGCAGCTTGATCTTAATCGAATCGCCGTGGGTTCCGATCACTCGATCGGCCTTTGCGTTAGGCACGATATGAAATGCCAGGCGCGCCATGGCTTAATTGTAGCGGCGGTCTACGACCGCCGTTGATTGAAATGTTCGGCGGTCACAGAGTCCGAGTCGCAGGAGCAACCCGCTACAGCCCTACCGCCCGGCGCACCCGTTTCATCACTCCGTCCGCGATCGAGTTCGCACGTTCGGCCCCCTGTGCGAAGACGCTCTCAATGTAATCCTTGTGCCGCAGTATTTCATCGCGCCGTTTCCGCATCGGCGTGAAATAATCCCAAAGTTTTTCGAACAACTGTTTTTTGAAATCGCCGTAGCCGCGGCCGCCTTTTCTAAATTGCTCCCGCATCTCTTCGACCTCCTCTTTGGAACCGACCAGCGCATAAAGTTGCACAATGGTCGAGGTGTCCGGATCCTTGGGCACGTCCACTGGCGTCGAATCCGTCACGATGCTCATCACCCGTTTACGCATTTCCTTTTCGTCTCCAAAAATGTCGATGGTGTTGCCGTAGCTCTTGCTCATTTTTTGACCATCGATTCCGGGAACAACTTCCGTCTGCGGCTGAATCCGTGCTTCCGGCAATTTCAAGACCTGCCCTTCCCGCTTGGAGCCAAATGTTTCGTTAATGCGAGTGGCGATATCGCGGGTGATTTCGAGATGTTGCTTTTGATCCTTCCCCACCGGGACGATATCGCTGTCGTAAATCAGAATGTCGGCTGCCATCAAAACAGGGTAGGTAAACAGGCCCGCCGCCGCCGCTGCGCCACGCGCGATCTTATCCTTGTAAGAATGGGCCAGCTCAAGTCGTGAGACCGGGGTTACGGTCGAGAGAATCCAAGCCAGCTCGGTAACTTGCCGCACGTCGCTTTGCCGGAATAGCGCGGCCTTGTCCGGATTCAATCCGCAAGCGAGGAAATCGAGGGCCACGCGCCGGCTATTTTCGCGCAAGGCGAGGGGATCGCGCAGGCTGGTGAGCGCGTGATAATCGGCGATAAAGTACAATGCTTCACCTTCATCCTGTAGCGCGATCGCCGGTCGCATCATGCCGAAGTAGTTGCCGATGTGCAAAATGCCGGTCGGTTGAATGCCGGAAAGAATGCGCATGAGGGAGGTAAGATTTCAGGTTTCTGGTGAAAAGCGAACTGGGATCAGTTAACGCATAATATTACCCGATAAACAGAATGACGAAGCACGAATGGTTGGAGCCGGACTGGCGTTGAATGACGAAAGAAGCTCGAATGTTCAAATAACAAAAATCACAGAGCATTGGGCATCGTGCAATCATTAGGATTTCGTGATTCCTTCGTCATTGGGCATTCGTCATGTCCGGTCTTCCAGTTGACTGCGGTTCTGGCTGACCGTTCGCTTTCTGCTCGCAATTCTACGTAGAGCCGTTAGAAAGATCACCCAGCATGTCTCCCTCTGCCAAGCCCGTTTCGGTGGTGACCGGTGGTGCCGGTTTTCTTGGGTCTCACTTGACCGATCGCCTGTTGGCGGAGGGACACCGCGTCATTGCCATCGACAACTTGGTGACTGGGAACGTTGCCAATATCGGTCATCTGGCCGGCAACGAAAATTATCATTTTATTCGCCACAACGTTTCGAACTTCATTTTTTTACCGGAACAAAAAATCGATTTCGTCTTCCATTTCGCCTCTCCGGCCAGCCCGATTGATTATCTCGAGCTGCCGATCCCCACTTTGAAAGTGGGAGCGCTTGGCACCCATAACACCCTCGGCCTGGCCAAGGACAAGAAGGCGACATTCATCCTCGCTTCGACGTCGGAGTGCTACGGCGATCCATTGGTCCATCCGCAGAAAGAAGATTACTGGGGAAATGTGAATCCCATCGGCCCCCGCGGCGTTTACGATGAGGCCAAGCGTTTTGCCGAAGCCATGACCATGGCGTATCACCGTTATCACGATGTCGATACCAAGATCGTGCGTATTTTTAATACCTATGGCCCGCGAATGCGTCTGCACGACGGGCGAGTGGTACCCGCGTTCATCGGCGAGGCGTTGACCGGTAAACCGCTGACGATTTTCGGTGATGGCTCGCAGACACGTTCTTTTTGTTACGTCAGTGATTTAATCGATGGAATTTTCCGGCTGGCGATGAGCGATTTTCATGAGCCGGTGAATATTGGCAATCCCCGCGAAATGACGATCAAACGATTTGCGGATGAGATTATTCGGATCACGGGCACGAAATCCGGCATCGAGTATCGCCCCTTGCCGGAGGACGACCCGAAAGTACGTCAGCCGGATATTACGCGGGCGAAGAGAATTCTGGGTTGGGAACCGCAGGTAGATTTTGATGAAGGGATTCGTGAAACAATAGGGTATTTCAGGAAACACATGGAGCTGGTGAACGGAACAAACAAATGAAACGAACGGTTCTAATTTGCGCGATCATCGCGTCGGCCATGGCGACGACGGCAATGGCGCAACCGCGGGCGGCAGTGGATTTTCAATTGCAGAAAATCACGAGCAACTTCATTTCTTCGCCGCAATTTACCTATACCGGCGCGGAACAATTCCAGGCTGACCAGCGCGAACGCTGGTTGGAAGTGGAAGTGACCTTCTCCTCGGCGCCCGAATTCACCGACGAGCTGACGCTGAAATACTTCATCTTGTTTAATGGCAAGTTGCTGACCGGGGAGGTTACGCACGTCAACATTGCGGCCGCGCGAGACAATCGTTCGGTAATGTATGTGACTCCGAAAACATTGCAGCGCCTGATGCTGGGGCGAACAATCACAAATAACGCGCTGCAAAATGTCGCGGTGCAGCTAATGCAGCAGGGCGCGCTGAAAGATGAGTTGAGCTTGAATCGAGCGGCACTGCAGTGGTATGCGACTCTGCCTCAGATCGCAGGGTTGGTCTTGAACAAAAACGAGACTCCGTTTGCGCCGCTTTATTGGGACCGGTACTGCCAAATCAAAACAGCGCGGTGACGCAGGGATTTTCGAGCTCCAACCAAATCCCAAAATTCAATATGAGAGGAACAGATTTGGAACTTCGA
The DNA here is from genome assembly GCA_046732175.1 of Verrucomicrobiota bacterium. Classification (GTDB taxonomy): domain Bacteria; phylum Verrucomicrobiota; class Verrucomicrobiia; order Chthoniobacterales; family UBA10450; genus AV69. The sequence continues at coordinate 240 of JBKPMO010000027.1, read as the reverse complement.
AACGTCTTGGAATTCTATTTGTTTAGCGCTGATCGAGCGATGATGTCCTCTTCTGGGGAGCGAACGCGCCCTCGCGTGCTGGCGATGGCGCCCTCGCCATCGCGAACTTTTCCATTGTCCCGACATTGCGGCGAGGCGCGTGCGCTTTCCGAAGTGAATCGCGCTGTCCGCGCTGGGGCGTTGCCTTGTGCTGGAATTGAGGACGCTCTCTGCCTGTCTCTTATACACATCTGACGCTGC
>JBKPMO010000026.1:0-27614 GCA_046732175.1 Verrucomicrobiota bacterium | reverse complement strand
CCCGGCCCTACCTGCTCTTTCTGGGTGACACGGTCGAAGCCACCTACGCCAAAACCGCGTTTGGCTTGCGCGATTGGGCGCCGGATCAATGCGTCGGAGAGTTTGCCTGCGAGGGAGGCACGGTCACGACAGGTTTGCCGTCGCTCACTCCCGCGCAAGCGCATGCGAGGGGAGCGCGCGGTCTCGTTATCGGCGTGGCCAACGAGGGAGGCTTCATCGCGGAAACATGGATTCCCGCGTTGCTGGAAGCATTGCACTCGGGTCTGGACATCGTGAGTGGAATGCACACTCGCCTTGGCGATGTGCCGGCGTTGAGAACTGTTGCCGAAAGCCATGACCGGAAGCTGATCGATGTTCGGCAGCCGCCTCGAAACGTCCCCATCGCAACGGGACGCAAGCGTAGCGGCAAGCGATTACTCACCGTCGGCACAGATTGCGCTCTCGGAAAAAAGTACGCCGCGCTCGCGCTCGCCCGTGCTTTTGCCAGGCGCAGCATCGCCGCCGATTTTCGTGCCACTGGTCAGACCGGTATTCTTATTGCCGGGAGCGGAATAGCGATCGATTCGGTCGTGGCGGATTTCGCCGCTGGGGCCGCGGAGTTGCTGAGCCCTGATGCAGCAGCGAATCACTGGGATGTCATCGAAGGCCAGGGGTCATTATCGCATCCGGCGTATGCTAGCGTCTCGCTGGCGTTGCTGCACGGCAGCCAGCCTGACGTGGTCGTCATTTGTCATGAGCCCGGTCGCGAATGCGTCATCGGTCACCCCGAATACGCGTTGCCGAGCATAGAAGAAACTATCGATCTCGCGCTGCTTTTGGGACGCCGCACCAATCCGGCCATCCGTTGTGCCGGCGTCAGTCTGAATACTGCGCAAATGAATGCGTCATCGGCTGAGCGGCTCATGCAAAAAGAAAGCGAACGCCTCGGTCTTGCCGTCGCCGATCCCATGCGCGGAGGCACGATGTTCGACCGTCTCGTTTCAGCTTGCCTCGCATAATGAGCCGCCCCGCCGTCCTCGTCCTCTTCCTGCTTTGCCAGGCAAATGCGGTCGCAGCGCCGCCAGAAAACTTCGATCAGCGCGTCGAATCATTGCGCAATTCGTTAGGCGTTCCCGGCGTCTCGATCGCGATTGTTGAAAACGGCAGGACCGTTTTGGCGAAAGGTTACGGAATTCGCAAACTCGGACGGCCCGAAAAAGTAGACCGGGACACGATCTTTCGTACGGGTTCGACTGGCAAAGCTTTCACCGTCGCCGCGCTCGCCACGCTGGTTGATCGGGGCAAGATCAAATGGGACGACAAAGTCATCGATCACATGCCCGATTTCCGCATGTACGATCCGTGGGTCACGCGCGAGATGACCATCCGCGATCTGCTCGTCCATCGCAGTGGGCTCGGGTTGGGTGCGGGTGACCTGCTCTTCGTACCGTGTAGCGATCTTTCGCGCAAGGAGACTGTGAGACGTCTGCGTTACATCAAACCGGCAACGAGCTTTCGCAGCGGCTTCGCTTACGACAACATCCTTTACATGGCAGCCGGTCAACTAATCGAGGAGGTCACCGGCCAGACTTGGGAGACTTACATTACGGAGAACATCTTCAAACCCGCCGGCATGCTCCACTCCACTGTCAGCAGCAAGGCCTTCGTTGACAGTGCCGATCGCGCCAATCCGCATGCCCGGCTCAATGGCCCTCTGCGCGGTCTTGGCGATCAGGAACCGCTGGATGAAATGGCCGATCGTGCTGAAAACGCTGCTCCGGCCGGCGGTCTCGCTATCAGCGCCAACGATATGTCGCGCTGGCTTCTCATTCAGCTCGCGCACGGCAAACTTCCCAATTCAAACGCCCGGCTCTTCAGCGAGGAATCTGCCCACGAAATGTGGGAGCCGGTTTTGCTTCAGCCAGTTCCCGCATGGCCCAATGACCTGAAACCATTGTTGCCCATGTTTTACACTTATGCTTTGGGCTGGGACGGTCAGGATTATCGCGGCGCCAGACTTATCTGGCATGGCGGCGCTGTCCTCGGTTCGCTGGCCGCTGTCGTGCTTCTTCCGGAGAAAAACGTAGGTTTCTATATCGCGGTTAACAGCGAGGAAGGCGAATTCGTCCGTGGACTCATGTACGAGTTGCTCGATCACTATCTTGGCCTAACGAAAGGTGATTGGCCGGAGAAGCTGCATGATTTCGTCGTGAAAAGGCAGAGTGATGCGGTGAGCGAATTCCAGAAACAGACTTCGCAGCCGGCTAAAGTTGGCCCTTCACTTCCGCTCGACCATTACGCGGGCGACTACCACGATGCGTGGTACGGAACGATCACTCTTCGTGTGGAAAACGGAAAACTCGTCATCCATTTCCCGCACTCCTTTGGTCTAACTGCGACCCTCGATCATTTTCAATACGACACGTTTCAGACGCGCTTTGCGGATAAGTCATTCGAGCCGGCTTACGTCACATTTAATCTCGATGCTGCCGGCAAAGTCGAGCGCATCATCATGAAGGCGGTCTCGCCGGACGCGGATTTCAGCTGGGATTATCACGATTTGGATTTCCGTCCTCCGGCCGCGGAAGCAACAGCGAAGGAATGAAAGCGTTATTAATCCTTGGCGTCGCACTTACTTTGATCACCACACCTGAACTTTCCGCGGTTGAAACGTTGGCTGAAACCTCAGTCTCACTGGAAGTGATACTGAGCCCCAGCGATAACACCGACATATTGATGGCCGCTGCCGATTACTTCCGCTTCAACAACACAAAATGATCTCGCTCTTCTTTCGTCCGATCCATCGCTCAAGTCTTTGTTTTGCTTTCCTGCTCAGCTTCGTGATTACCGTGATAGCAGAATCCCCCTCACCTGCAGAGTTCGATGTCCTTATTAAAGGCGGAACAATTTACGATGGAACCGGCGCGCCCGGTCGCATCGCTGATGTCGCCATTCGCGGCGATCGCATTGTCGGTGTGGGTGATCTAAAAAGTGCGAAAGCGAAAGATGTCATCGAGGCGCATGGACTCGCCGTTGCCCCCGGTTTCATCAACATGCTTTCGTGGTCAGTCGAATCGCTCATCATTGATGGCCGTTCGCAAAGTGAAATTCGCCAGGGTGTGACCACGGAAATTTTCGGCGAAGGGGAATCGATGGGGCCGGTAAACGATCGCGTGCGCGAATACATGTTGAGTCAGCAGACGGATTTCAAATACGACATCGAATGGAAAACGCTGGCCGAATACTTGCAGTTTTTGGAGAAGCGCGGCGTCTCCTGCAACTTCGCCTCGTTTATCGGCGCGACGACTATTCGCGAGAACGTCATCGGGTTTGAAAATAAAGCCCCGACGCCGGAGCAGATGGACGAGATGCGCGCGCTCGTTAGGCAGGAAATGGAAGCAGGCGCGCTCGGCATCGGCAGTGCGCTCATTTATCCGCCCGCTTTCTATGCGAAGACAGAAGAGCTGATCGAGCTTTGCAAAGTCGCCGCCAAATATCAGGGCAAATACATCTCGCACATGCGCAGCGAAGGGAATCAACTGTTCGAAGCCTTCGACGAACTCCTGCGCATTTCGCGCGAAGCGCACATTCCGGCGGAGCTGTATCACATTAAAGCACTCGGCCAGAAAAACTGGGGCAAGGTGGACACGCTGCTCACCCGCATTGAAGCCGCGCGAAAGGAGGGGCTGCCCATTCGCGCCAACATGTACACTTACATCGCTGGCGGCACCGGACTCGATGCCTGTTTGCCCCCATGGACGCAAAACGGCGGATATCCTGAGCTGCTCAAGCGGTTGCACGATCCCGAGACTCGCAAAAAAATCGCCGCCGAGATGAAAGTCGATAGCGACAAATGGGAAAACCTTTATCTCGGCGCCGGCTCACCCGACCGCATTATCCTTGCCGATTTCAAAGCAGAAAAACTGAAACCCTTCTGCAACAAATCGCTGGCTGAAATAGCAAAGAAGCGCGGTAAGGATCCGATTGAAACAATTATGGATCTACTCGTCGAAAACGAAAAGCCAATCGGAGCCACCTATTTCCTGATGTCGGAAGAGAACGTGAAAAAGGAAATCGCAAGGCCGTGGATTTCATTCGGCTCCGATGAAGCTTCGCAAGCGCCGGAAGGTATTTTTCTGAAATCGACTCCGCATCCGCGTGCCTATGGAACCTTCGCGCGTGTGCTCGGGAAATATTCGCGGGACGAAAAATTGCTTACGTTGAGTGAAGCGGTGCGCAGGCTGAGCGCACTCCCGGCGACAAATCTCGGTCTCGATCATCGCGGCTTCATCCAGGAAGGGATGTTTGCCGATGTCGTCGTCTTTGATCCGGCAACGGTCAGCGATCATGCCACCTTCACCGATCCGCGCCAATACGCCACAGGCGTAGCCGACGTTTTTGTGAATGGTGTGCAAGTCCTGAAGGACGGAGAGCACACCGGCGCTAAACCCGGTCGGGCACTTTATGGTCCCGGCAAAGTGCGATAATGAAAGTACTCTTTCGGCTGTCTGGTTTTTGTATCGCGCTGCTGAGCGCACGAGTGGCCTGGTCCGTTCCTGTGAACCAGTCCTCGCAATCGTCGGAGGACTTCGATGTCCTAATTAAAGGTGGTACGGTTTACGACGGCACGGGGGCACAAGGACGTGTCGCCGATGTGGCCATTCGCGGCGATCGCATTGTCGGGGTGGGCAATTTCGAGAATGCCCATGCCAAGCGACTAGTCGATGCGCACACCCTGGCCGTTGCACCGGGGTTCATCAACATGCTCTCCTGGTCGAATGAATCATTGATTCAGGACGGCCGTTCACAGAGCGAGATCCGCCAGGGCGTCACCACTGAGATTATGGGCGAAGGCGAATCAATGGGGCCGTTAAACCAGCAGGTTCGCGAATACATGCTCAGGCAGCAGACTGACATCAAATACGATATTACCTGGCGTACCCTGGCTGAGTATTTGCACTATCTGGAGAAGCGAGGCGTGTCTTGCAATGTGGCCTCTTTTATTGGGGCAACTACCATTCGCGAGAACGTCATCGGCTTTGAGGACAAGCAGCCCACAGCTGAGCAATTGGATCAGATGCGCGAGCTGGTGCGCAAAGAAATGGAGGCAGGCGCTCTCGGCATCGGCACCTCACTCATCTATCCACCAGCATTCTATGCGAAGACGGAAGAGTTGATCGAACTTTGCAAGGTCGCGGCGAAGTATCAAGGCAAATACATTTCGCATATACGGAGCGAAGGAAACCAGTTGTTGGCGGCACTGGAAGAATTGATCCGGATCAGTCGCGAGGCAGGAATTCCAGCTGAGGTTTATCACATCAAGTCCGCCGGTAAAAAGAACTGGCCACTTCTGGATCAAATGCTCGCCCGAATCGAAGCGGCGCAAAAAGAAGGTCTGAAGATTACTGCCGACATGTACACCTATACGGCTTCTGGTACTGGGCTCGATGCGTGTCTGCCGCCTTGGACCGAAGATGGTGGATATCCGGCTTTGTTCGAGCGCCTGCGCGACCGCGCGACGCGCGAGAAAATTGCGTCCGAAGTTCGCGTCGATTCTCCCGCTTGGGAAAACATCTATCTTTCGGCCGGCTCACCGGACAAGATTCTGCTGGTCGGCTTCAAGTCTGAACAATTGAAGCCGCTGACTGGAAAATCACTGGCCGAGGTAGCAAAAGCACAGGGCAAAGATCCGATCGAAACGATCATGGATCTGATTGAGAAGGATCAGTCGCGCATTGGCGCGATTTATTTCGAAATGTCAGAGGATAATCTGCGGAAGGAAGTAATGAAGCCATGGATTTCCTTTGGCTCCGATGAAGCCTCGCAAGCACCGGAAGGTGTTTTTTTGAAGTCGAATCCTCATCCGCGCGCCTACGGAAATTTTGCGCGAGTACTCGGGAAGTACGTGCGTGAGGAGAAGTTGCTTCCGTTGCGCGAGGCGGTGCGGCGACTGAGCGGGTTGCCCGCAACGAATTTGGGACTCGATCATCGCGGCTTCATTAAGGAAGGAATGTTCGCCGACGTTGTTGTGTTCGATCCGGCAACGATCGCCGATCGCGCCACCTTCGCCCAACCGCATCAATATGCGATAGGAGTAAGAGATGTGTTTGTGAACGGCGTGCAGGTTCTTAGCGATGGAGAGCACACTGGAGCGAAACCGGGCCGCGCCTTGTCGGGCCCCGGGAAACTTCATTAAAGAAACACTATACTAGATGAGCATCCTCCGCCTGGCCATTTCGATTGCGTTTCTCGCTTCGACCATTCTCGCAGCACCGCCTGAATCTGGATTGGCTACGGCCCAGACAGAGATCCAGCGGATTGCGACCGCCGCCGCCGGCGAAGTTGGCGTCGCCGCCTGGCGCCTGGATGGTCGTGGTCCTCGCTTGTTACTGAATGCTAACGAAGCCTTTCCCATGGCAAGCACTTTCAAAGTAGCCGTTGCCGGCGCGGTGTTGGGAAAGGTCGATGCTGGAACCATAACGCTCGAAACTATGGTGCCGGTCGATAATGCGCGCTATGTCGAGTCAGACGTCATTGCCAATGCGCTGATTCATCCGGGCGTTAATCTCTCAATTCACAATTTGTTAGAATTGATGCTTACGCACAGCGATAACACTGCGACTGACGTGCTGTCCACTATCGCCGGCGGCCCAGCGGCAGTCACCGCTTGGGTGCGTGGCCAAGGTATCACCGGACTACGAGTCGATCGGGATACGGCTGGCATCGTGCGCGATTTCTTTGGGCTGCCGGAAGGCAAGTTCAGTGAAGCCTTGGCCATTGCACGCAAGACCGATACGAAACTTGATGAACGTAGCAGTCACCCAAATGCTGCTTTCGACAGTGATCCTCGCGATTCCTCGACGCCGAATGCGATGGCAGAGCTGCTAACCAAAATCTTTACCGGTCATGCGTTATCGCCAGCCAGCACGAAAGAGATTATTGGAACAATGGAACGCTGCCATACCGGCGACGACCGACTTCGGGCCCGCTTACCCGCCACGACGACAGTGGCGGACAAAACCGGCACTTTGGGAGGCTCGGTCAACGACGTGGGCGTGATTACGTTACCAAACGGCAAAGGTCAGGTCGTTTGTGCCGTTTTCATTAAAAAGAGTGAACTACCTTTTGCGGCCCGCGAAAAGGTCATCGCTGACATCGCCCGCGCAGTTTACGACTACTTCCTGTTCGCCAGCGAGGGTGCGTCCAAATAGGAGCCAGCGTTGAATCTAAAGCTGACACGACAAGCGAGTTTCAGTTACAAGCTGTTTACAAAAGCCCAGCTTGGAACACCGAGTTAAATGGATCGGAACGCGGATCCCCATATGTCGATAAACCTGCCGCGTACACTGGGGCTGCGTGACCTGATTTTGTTAACCATCGGTTCAGTCATTGGATCCGGGATCTTTCTCGTTCCCGGCGCGGTGCTCCGGCAGGTAAACGGGTTCATCGTACCAGCCCTGCTGGTGTGGTTGATAGGAGGAGTGCTCAGTCTCCTTGGCGCGCTCACCTATGGCGAACTCGCGGGCCTGAAACCTGCCGCTGGTGGCCTTTACATTTACATCCGCGATTGCTTCGGCAAATTTCCCGCTTTCCTCTTCGGCTGGACACTTTTCTTCGTCATCAGCAGCGGCGCAGTCGCGACGCTCGCGGTCGCATTCAGTGCTTACCTTGGAGAAATCGTGCCACTGACGCCGCTTATGGCGAAATGTATATCCGTATTGATGATCGCAGTAGTAACTGTCGTTAACGTCCTCGGCACTCGACAGAGCTCGGATCTGCAAAACTGGACGACGGCCGCGAAGGTTATTGCGATTCTCGTAATGAGCATCGTCCTGTTGTGGCTTGGTCGCGGCTTTCGCGAAGCAACGCCGTTGTTGTGGCCCAAACATTTCAATACATCCCTGGTCTCCGGTTTCGGACTGGCGATGATAAGTGTGCTCTGGGCTTTCGAAGGCTGGCAATTCGTCACTTACAATGCGGGCGAAGTCATCAATGCGAGACGAAATTTTCCACTTGGTTTGATAATTGGTACCGCCGCCCTCGTCGGAATCTACCTCCTAGCCAACCTAGGCTACCTCGCTGCCCTCGGTGGAATCGGTGTGGCTCACTCAGATCGTTTAGCAGCTACGGCAGTTTCGACCGTGATCGCGCCGGTCGCGGTAAAACTGATCACGATCATGATTTTGATTTCAATCTTCAGCGCGGCGAACGGGACAATGCTCAGCTCCCCGCGTGTCTATTACGCGATGGCACGTGACGGTCTTTTCTTTCACAAGCTGGCGCAAGTGCATCCGCGTTTTCAGACGCCTGCCTTTGCAGTCATCGCCGGAGCCTTATGGTCAGCGATTCTCGCAATCACCGGTACTTTTGATCAGCTGCTGACCTACGTCATCTTTATTGGTTGGATCTTCTACGCGTTGGCAGGTGCTGCGGTTTTTGTCTACCGCAGGCGCATGCCTGATGCGGTGCGATCATTTCAAGTTCCGGGATACCCCATCACCCCGCTACTTTTCGTGGTTGCGGCTGCAGCTCTCGCTCTAAACACCATTGTGACTCAATCAAGCCGCGCTGGAGTTGGAATTGCGATTGTCCTCCTAGGCGCTCCTGCTTACTTCATTTGGCGTCGGCAGTCGGAGCACGCTCAATCGCAACCGGGCAAAATTGCTGTTCAAGCTGGTACCGCCGGGCAATAATTCGGAATCGTTGCAACGCGTCTGCTATGTTCGCCATGTCGTTGCCCATGCTCAACCGTGATATCAATGTCTCGTTAGCTGGATGAAGCGATTGACAAAGTCCGGTGTAATCACAACGAAAGAGCATGATCGATGGTTATGATCCGCTCCGTCTAATCTCGATCTTTTTTCTCTCAACTCTCAGCCACAACTATTAACTTCGCCCCGGCGGCCACTCCACGCCCGCGAGTTCTTTGGGCAACTGCTTCGGATCGACTGGGTAAATCAGCGACAGGTCCATCTTGGATTTCGAGCCTTGTAAAAATTCGAGTTCCTCCGGCGCGCCGATGATCAGCCAGAGCACCTCGGCGTCGGTGTCGTTGAACACCTGGCGCAATTGGTTCGGCCCGACCAGCACGCCGCCATATTTCGGCACGGTCAATGTCTCATCACCCACACGCATGCGTCCCTTACCTTCGAGCACGAAATAAAACTCCTCCGATCGGATATGCTTGTGCAATGTGTTCGCGCTTTTCGGCGGCAGCCGCCAGAGCCGCGCACCCATGTTCTCGCTCCCCGTGCGCTCCAGATAATCTGCATTCGGGATTTGCATCAAGTTCGACGGCCGCCAGGAGAGGTCTTCCGGTTTGGTTAAATAGTAACCTTGGATGGGCCTCATAGATTTGATTACGCTAGCCAGGAGTTAAAAGAATCGGAGGCGAATGTTTGTTGGACATTATAGTGTCGCTTTCGCAGCGAGGACGGAGCGAAACAGGATCCCGCTCTGGATCTTATTTGTCGCGGTGCAGTTCCTTGACTACATCTGGGCAACGCTAGTGCTGCTTGGCGTCGAGAAACTGCGTATCATCAAAGGTTTCACGGCCGGCAGCATGCTCGATTCCTATTTTCATGCCTACTCACATAGTCTGATCACCGCACTCGTTTGGAGTGGTCTGGCTGTTTTGTGCTACAAGCCGGTTTGCCGCGGGCTCGGGTACCGCTATACGACACTGTCGGCGATGATCATAGGCGTTGCCGTTTTCTCGCATTGGATGCTCGATCTCATAGCCCATCCACGCGACCTCCCGCTCTACGATAACAGCGCCAAAGTTGGTTTTGGCTTGTGGAACTATCGCCACCCGGAGTTTTTCGTTGAGATCGCGCTCCTTGCAGGTGGTATCGCTCTTTACCTCGCACGCAATCGCATGTCGGTAATCCGCAGAGCAGCGGCAATCGCATTTGGAGTTCTTCTCCTCATCGTGCAGATAGGTGATACGTATGTGCCGCGCTCGCCTCTGACCGACAAACAGACGGTGCTCGGGGTTTGGATCTTCTACACGCTTTTCGTCGTGATCGCCTTTGCCATCGAGAAAATCGGTCGCGATCCGCAAACTGACTAATCGCCAAGTTGTGATGCTGTGGTTCGAGGGGCGGCAGATTCCTCTTGCGAAATGTCTTCCGTCCTGCCGTCAACTCTCAACCCTCAACGCAAAACCAACGCCCGAGAGGAGCGTTCTAGGTCGCCGACTATTTCGAATTCTTCATCCAACTACCGATGGTCCGCGGCTGAACAATCCGCCGCAACTTGCCGAATGCAGGCACCGCCGTCGACCTCGGGCTTGTGATGTCCGATCTCTGATTTCACTCCGCGCGCAATGCAACCATCGGCTCGACGCGACTAGCTCTTCGCGCCGGTACCCAACAGGCAAAAAACGCGATGCCCAACAAGAGTAAGGCAACACAGGTGAAGGTGATCGGATCGGAAGTGCTCACGCCGTAGAGCAGACTCTTCATCAGGCGCGCGCCCCCGAAGGCAATGACTAATCCACCCACAGAACCAATCGCGGCGAGAAACATGCCTTGTTTCAAAATAAGCTTCTGCACATCGGAAAGCTGCGCCCCGAGCGCCATGCGTAATCCAATCTCGCGTGTGCGCCCTGCGACGACATGCGACATGACTCCGTAGATCCCGATCGCTGCGAGAATCAGGGCGAGGACACCGAAACTGCCGAGCGCGATTGCGGCCATTCGCGCAGGGAAAAGTGATGTGCCCATATGTTCCTTCAGCGTCTTTGCCGCATAAACCGAAATCGACGGATCGAGCTTTTGTACTTCACCTCGCAAGGCGCTCAACACCCGTCGTGGATCACCGCGGGTGCGCGCCACGACAGTGACTGTGCCGCTGTAATCACGATACAGCGGCGTATAGACGGCGGGCTTGGGGTCTTCCCCTAACGAATTGTATTTTCCGTCCGGGACAACACCAACAATCTCGAAGAACGGATCGTCGGGGCCATGCCAGTTGAAGCGGCGGCCGATCGGGTTCTGTCCGTTGCAGAACTTTTTGGCGAACGTCTCGTTCACAATCGCGACGCGGCTTTCCTTTTTCTTTTCGTCATCGCGAAAATCACGGCCGCGCAGCGGAATGCCCATCACATCGAAATAGCCGGGGCTACTCTCGATCGGGATCGCGATCGGCAAACTGCTCGCGCCTTTGAACTCCGTGCCTTCGACGTAAATCGTGCTCTCATTGTAATTAAGGCCGAGTGGCAGGTAATCAGTCAGCGCGGCCTTTTCGATTTGCGGCAAAGCCTGCGCGCGCTCGAGCACTTGCCTCTGGAAGGCGCGTCCGCGCTCCTCGTCATAGCCTTGCAAACTGACATCGAACGAAATCGCGACGGCGTTTTCTGGATTAAAGCCGGGCCGCATCTTCTGCGCGGCTTGCAGACTACGCACAATGAGGCCGGCGCTGATAAGCAGAATTAGCGAGAGGCTGACTTGGGCGACCACGAGGAAGTTGCGCAAACGCGAACGACGGAAGCCAGCCATCGATGATTCGCTTTTCAACGCGGGCACGAGTTGCGGCTTCGATGATTGCAGCGCCGGAATCAGGCTGAAGAGAATCCCCGTCGCGATCGAGAGCACCAGCGCGAAAGTGAGCACCCGCCAGTCGGTGCGCAGGTCGAACAGCAAAGTAACATCGCTTGGAAGGCGAATGCCTCGCACCGCGCGATTGATTGCAGCAGCGAGGAAGACGCCGGCTGCGCCGCCGCTGACTGAAATGAGAACGCTCTCGGTGAGCAATTGCCTAACGAGTCGTCGCCGACTTGCGCCAATCGCGAGCCGCAAGGCAATTTCTCGCCGCCGCTCCGTCGCGCGCACCAGAAGCAGACTGGCAAGATTCACGCACGCGAGCAAAAGAACGAGCGCACCCACCACGGCGAGCACTCCAGTAAAGGCGAAGACAGAATTCGCGATCTCGGGAATGAACAAGCCGGGTTTCCCGAGCCGAATGCCGAGCCCCACATTCTGGGGATAATCCTTTGCGAGTTGCGTCGTCAACGTCTCCAGCTCAGCCTTCGCTTGGGCGAACGACACGCCGGGTTTCAAGCGACCGACAGTGAAGAGATTATTCGCGTCGCGCTTTTCGAGCCACGTGCTCCCCGGCTCGATCGTCTTCGCCATCATTACCGGGATGAACATCTCCGGATCGTAGGCGACTTCAGTGCCGATAAATCCTTTCGGAGTGACGCCGATCACAGTGAACGGGCGGCTGTTAAACTCGACTGTCTTGCCGACAATCGCGGAATCGCCGCCGAAGCGGCGCTGCCAGCAGTTGTAACTAATCACAGCAACGGGATGTGCATCAGGCGTCTGATCTTCTTCGGGCGAAAATGCGCGGCCGAGCATCGGCTTCACCCCGAGGATATCGAAGTAATTTCCCGAGACAAGATAACCCCAAACGCGCTGGCTGGAGTTGTTGATTGTGAGACTGCTGACGACAACGCGATAAAGGAACAGACCGGAGAAGACGGTGTTGCGATCGCGGTAATCTTTGTAATTCGGATATGACTGCAGCGACCATTCCGCTCCGTTGTGCAGCGTTCCATAAAGCTCGACCAACTGTGAAGGTTCCTTCACCGCGAGCGGCCGCAGCAAAACCGTATCGACTAAACTAAAGATGGAGGTGTTAGCGCCGATGCCGAGCGCCATGGAAATGATGGCCAGCGCGGCGAAGCCGGGTCGCTTGATGAGTTGGCGAAAGCCGAAGCGGATATCCTGCAGAAGTTTCTCCATAAGCGCGCGCGGTTCTGCCTTGTGAGATGCAGCGCAGGCGCATTTTGGATTCAGGAAATTCCCCAGAGCACGCTAGTACATCAGAACGTCTCTGCGGCGGATTGAACTTGGGGTTTTCGTGTTTCACATTTAAAAACAAGGGATGCCGCAGGAGCAAAAGAGCAAGATGCGCCTAGAAATCGCGGCGATCCGCGCTTCGAAAAAATCGTCGCCTCGCTCGCACCCAAGGAATAACGTCATCCGAGACGACCGGAAAATGAAACTGCAAAATCGCGATTCAGCCGGCAGACGCGAATTTCAAGACAGCCTCAGCATTTCGCGAGCGCAAGCAGTTGGTGCACTCGCCCTCGGCGGAGTTGCGATCGGCGCTCTGGCGGTCGGTGCGGTGGCCTTGGGTGCTTTAGCCATCGGTCGACTTGCAATTGGTCGCGCCAAAATACGACGGCTGGAGATTGACGAACTTATTGTGCGAGACCGCAAATAATCGGAGTCGCACAAGCGGGCGGCGCGAAGAACTCAAGCGTCGGCGTTAATTTCCACTTGAACCGGGCCTGGTATACGTTCATATGAACGTATGAGATACCTCCGCTATCTTCTCTATATATAGGCGCGTCAGGACCCGTGAACGGCAGCTCGAGCTCCCACTTTTATGGCCGAAGAAGAAGCGCTAAGTCACCATCAGGGATGGAAGCCTGCCAGCCTTTCAACGCCAAGAAGTGAGTATCACTCAGGCGCGCCTGTCAGTTTTGGCGAAACAAATGTTTTAGATCTGACCTCGGTCTTCACATAGATGCGATCCCATTTCCGCATTCCCGATGGTGCTAGCGGCAGGCTGCAGGTTTTCGCGAAACAGCTGTTAAATATTCAAATCTGGATTCGGTCTTCCTAACGAATTAGCTCGCTTCGAGCACCGAACGAACATTCCCGACAGGATCTTTATTTCATGAACGCTCTCACCAGCGCCGCGATTTCGTCCGCTTTGGTATCGAGTGCGAAATGACCGGCATCCAGCACGTGCACTTCGGCCTTCGGGACGTCTTTGCGATAGCGTTCCGGCTCGCCGGGATCGAACGAGAGATCGTGTTTTCCCCAGACAACCAGAAGCTTCGGCTGCGTTTTTTGCATCCAGACCTGCCACTTCGGATAGGCCTCGACGTTCGTCCGGTAATCGTAGAAGAGATCGCTTTGAATCGCTGCCTGACCCGGGGCGTTCAGGAATGCGTATTCGTCCGTCCAAAGATCCGGATCGTAGAGTGCAACGTTTGGATCGTCCCCGACATGCCGCGTCTTCGTCGTCTGCAATGAAAGCAGATTGGTGCGCAGCGCCGCCTCGTTCGCCGCGCGATCTTTCCAAAACTCGCGGCGTGTCTTCCAGTTCGCGCCCAGGCCTTCGTTGTGCGCGACTCCGTCTTGCACGATGAGCGCTTCCACGCGCTCCGGATGCGCCAACGCCATTCGAAAACCGACCGGTGCACCGTAGTCCTGCATGTAAAGCGTGTAACGCAAAAGGCCGAGCGCTTCCGTGAAATGATTCATGATCTCTGCGATGTGATCGAACGTGTAAGCGAATTTTTTCGGATCCGGCCATTCGCTGTGACCGAAGCCCGGATAATCCGGCGCGATCAAATGATAACGATCGGAAAGGCGCGCAAAGAGCGGCTCAAACATCCGCGACGAAGAAGGAAGTCCGTGCAGCAGAAGAAGCGTCGGCCCGTCCTTCGGTCCGGCTTCGCGATAAAAAATCGACAGTCCATCGATCTGCGTCGTGCGATAAGAAGTCGCGCGTCCTTCTTGCGGCGTCCCCCGCACAATTTCCTGCTCAGCCTTCGCGCTCATCAAAACAAAAACAGCACAGATCCAGACCAGCCCACCCGGCATCGCTAACGATTTCGGCCTGTTCATAAAAATATTCGCATTAGTCCGAACTAAAGATCGTTCCGACATTCCAGAACACGAACACATCTTAACGCCCATGCTGAAATGTTCTGATCTTTTATTTCAGCGCGTCAGTGCTTCTCTCAACCCTGAACTTTCAACACTCAACCTTCCGCTTACTGCTGAAAAGTAATCGCCGACGGAGTTGGACAGCGACGCGTCGGCATCGTTCTGCTCGGTGTCGTCACGCCACCGTGTAATGTCCAGCATTCATCGAGCGTGGAGCAGTAGCAGATCTCGACCGTGACGCGTTTGCGACCGGAATCCAATTTTTCCCAAAGAGGATTGGATTTGTCGAAAGAGACCGGGTTTTGCGCGTCATCGTGCGGAGTGAATACGTTCATCGATTCACCCGCCGCGAATACGCGGCCGCTCATGTCACTCTCGGCACCCCGATGGTAACCAGGCCCAAGAATTTTTTCGAGCACCTCGGCCCAATTTTTCACCGGCTGATCATCCACCCTGACGATGACATGCTTGATGATCGCCGGGCCGACGCCTTTGTTTGCGAGGCTGAATTGAATGGGCCCATTGCCGCTGTCGAATTCAAGGATGGGCCAGACCGCTCCGCGCACTTGTTGGCGTTGCATGTAGGCGGTGTAAGCGGAAACGCAGAGTGCACAAAACCCGACCAGCGTCGCGATGAGTGCATCGTATCGGCTCGCGCTACGGAACTCCTTTTCCTGAGGCATGACGGCCATGGTATCGACATCGAAACGACAGGGCAAGTGCGCCTGTCACGCCGTCTTGTCACGTCGTAGCTATAGCGAAGATGGAAGCAAATTCGTAAGCCGATCGCCTTCTCCTTCGGCACGGGAGCCGATCATATCGCCGGCGGCGGCAAGTTGTTGGTTGAAAGTTGAGGGTCGAGAGAAAGCGACCGGGGAACGGCCCTTCGAAGTGTCAGACAGGTGAAATATTCTCGCAATTACTGCGAAAAAGTGACCTAATCACTTCCGGCCGCTCGCCGGGGCCACACAGCAGCGGAAAATGATCCCGAGTGAGTGATTGACAACGGCAGTGCAAACTCAACACAGAAATTAGTTTTATGATTCATCATAAAATCAAAGTAGTTCAGGCAGACAGGTGGGTAATGGCTTTTGTCTTGTTCGCAATCGGGTCGACGATCTTGCTGTTCCTGGCGACGACCGGATTTGCCGGGACCGGCATTGGCGCCCTGTTCAATCTCGGCCAGACCAATACCGTCAATCAGACGTCGACCCTCACCGGCACGAAAGCCGGCCCCATGCTAAATATTGTCAACAACAACACCCAGACCGGTGCGACGCCACTCAACCTGCAAGCCGCCGCTGGAAAGGCGCCGATGACCACTAACAGTTCGGTCAAGGTGACGAACTTCAACGCCGATAAAGTGGATGGGTTCCATGCTAGTGGGTTGGGAAGGTTAGGCATGGCGTCCAGTGAAGCCCTCCTTGGCTTCGCCAGCACCGCCACACAGACATCAGTCACGATCACTGCGCCCTCCGACGGATTTGTCCGGCTTGACGGAAGCGTCATCGCCTACGACGGATTCGCCAGCAGTTTCTGCGCGGATTGTGCCGCTTACGTGCGCGTGAAGGATGATGCCTCTGGCGCGAGCTCGTCGATGGCGTACGCGGAGTTCGGGGCCGGCTCGCATGCCTCGTCTGTCGTAATTCCGGTGCAGTGGATTTTCCCGGTGAAGAGTGGTGCGCACACCTACTCATTAACGACCGCGCAATCGATCGTAAGCGGCGGCGGCTTCAGTTACTATAATCCCATACTCATCGCCCAGTTCGTGCCATTCAATGGCGCTGGTTCACAGACATCGGCGGTTAATGCCAGCGAACTAAGCCCCCAATCTGCAGCTCAGGCCGCGTCCGTCGGGTCGTCAGGAGCTGAGATCTCTTCGCAGGATGACGGCGAAGAGACCTCGCCGCTACCCGCAGCAGCATCGCCGGAGCAGAAGTAAGGGGAACTTTCCGGGACATGTGATTAAGCGAAAGCTATGTCGGATAGTGCAAGCGCAGTAGCTGCGGGTTATCACCCAAGATGACGACGATTAGTTCGCTGTAATCGTTCTCCGGAATATTCACCGGTGTTGCGATTCCGAGTGCTTCAATCAGGTCTGGAATCGTATTGCCGTGGGCGACGACAAGACCGTTGCCTTTCAAGCTTCGCAATTTCTCGACTAGCCCTGCAACATCGTTGGCCGGAATGATTGTCGGAGTGATTCGCGTTGCTTTTGCCATCGGCGCAGCCGTCTCCTGAGTTGGTTTGAATTCAGTCGTGAAAATCGTAGTGATCTCGGAATCTTTCAGTATCCGAGCCAGCGCCTCAGCGCGATGCTGACCGGCAGAAGACAACCCGGGATCGTTTCCGCTAGTCGTCGCCTTTTCTGCGTGTCGGACGAGGAAGAGAATGGGTGAAGCCTCGACGGCAGTCCCCGCGGAGAATAGAAACGCCGCAACCAAAATGACACGTTTCGCGATTGTCATATCCACACTTTATCGAGATGCGCTCTCGTTACCAACCGCGTCCAAACAGGATAACGGGACGCCGCGATTCATTACTGGGAGATATGGCGTTCCGACCGCAGCCGGCTGAAAATGAAAAGATGGCTGGCTATGATGAGCGGAACCAGAAACGTCAGGAGAAGATTGAGCGGTAGTCTAAGCATCGGTGCCATCGCGCCTGGATCGGCCATCGTGTGTCGGGCAGCACTCGCGACAACGAACAGAATATCAAGGAGACCGAGCGCATTCCACGCGCCTATCCATTGCCGACTTTGCGCAACCGCCTTCCAGCGAATCAGCAGAACCGCCGCGAGTGTCGCCACCACAATGTCACCCCAACCAGCTGGCGTAGCGAAGGTGCAGGGCAATTCGCCTCGCCGACATAAAACGAGAAAATAGATCCCGACGAATCGGGTCAGATGCAGCGCGATGAGTGCTCGCAAATCGATCGACGTCAGCCATTGTCGAAAACCGTTGCTGAGCCGCCACGCCAGCAGCAACGCGATCGTCAAGCCCACAAGCACCAACTGCGGACCGGGTGGCCGGAGCGGCTGCAGCATGCCGGAACCGCCGAGCGCAATCGCCGCGCCCAGCCAAACCACGGCGATGGCGACGAATCTCACGCCCCCAGAGTATCGTTAGCTTTTCTGTCAGCCAACTCCAGAGCTTCCAGCCGAACCTTGCGGCTTGATGAGATGGTAATCTTGAATGGCTTTCATGGACTTGCTGATGACTTCAACCTCCTGCTCGCGCGGCTCGCACCTGGCCGCTCGACTTAACGTGGGAGAACCAGTTAGCGTGAGACATGGCAAGGTTCGCAATCCAGACATGGCGCTCCCGTGTGGGCTGGCTGGCCGGTCAATTGTTCGTCATTTTTCTCGGTGTCAGCGCAGCCTTCCTGGTCGAAAACTACCGGCAACGCGAAAATGATAAGGCCGACATGATGCAAGCCGTCGGCGGCATCATTGAGGAACTGCAAGATTACGAAACAAAGTCAGCGAAATATGCCGACGGCTTTGATTCGGCGATCGAAAAATGGAAAACAGCAGATCGACAGGGACAGCGCGCGGTGCCGGGTTACTATCGGATCCCCGGCTCGTCCCACCCGCCAACGGCGGCTTGGACGACAACCGTTAATTCGGGAATCGCGCGCATGTTCGACCCGAAGCTGCGCAGGGAGCTCGGCTATTACTATAGCGAGTTCGTCGGCATCCACGATAACTACGACCGCTACAATCAATTCACCGAGCGCGAAGTTTTACCGCGCCTAAGCCAGGGCCCAGACGCGTTCTACGGCGCCGACGGCAAATTGCTTCCCATGTTCCGCGTCCATATGGATCTGCAAACTGAGTTTGCCGCCGACCTTCGTCGGATGGCCCAAATGGCGCACGATCTGCGTCTTCGCCTCGAAGCGTTGTCTAAATCGCAATGAGACAACGCGCCGGGCCATCGTCGGACTACTTCCGCGATTTCAGAAACGCCACTTTCCCGCTCGTGCTTTCCAGCGTTGTTCATGCTTTCTAAAACGCAACGGTTCGCTAGACGCTCCGTATCCGAGCCAGGGCAGCTGACCGTCCATGTCAGCGAGCTGAAGCACGTTTCCTAATTTCCTGAATGCGTCAGCGCGCAAGAACATGAAAGAATTCGTCCATGTAGCGGTCGGCGGCCGCGGTTGCCTCCTCCGGACTTTTGCCATTCTGGCGCGCACTGAGATATGGAGCATACCAATCCCACCAGTGATGTTCGGCGTGCGTCTTCTCGTAGTGGTCGTGGTGCTCCGACGTCTCGTGAAGAAGCCCTGCAAGAGCTGCGACGTCCGTGGCTTGTGCTCGCTTCAACTTCCATTCGCGGCCGGGAAGGCGCGTCGTGATCTCCTGAAGCAGCCAGCGATTCCCGTCTGGATCCTCAAACGAGGCAAACGAGAAGTAGGAACGACCTTGCGGGTCGCGCCCACCGACGCGCGGGTTCTGCACGGCATTGTTGAACGGTCCGCCGGCGTAGTGGAAGACCTCGCTGACGTTAACGCCGCGAGCGATCAAATCCTCGCGGGCGGTATCGACGTTATCCACGGCGAGGACCAGGTCTGCCGGGCCAGACTTGGCTGGCGTGACTCCCTTGCCAAAGATGATCGACGCTTCCGAGTTGTTCGGCGTGAACTGAATGCCGCGGAAGGTATCGCCAGTCACGAAGTCACCGTCGAGTCGCCACCCGAGTTTCTCGTAGAATGCTTTGGCGCGATCAACGTCGGAAACAGGGACGATTACCACTTCTAGTTTCATGTTCATGATTGTTACTCCTTTTCTTCGTTTTCGGTTCTGAACTTCATTATCAAGCCAGGCTTACCTTAGCCAACTCCAACCCGGCGCACCTCGGCTCCCTGTCGCGGCGCGTGTGCACCGACATTCAGTCGAACAAATGAAGATATTGAAATCCATTCACCTGCGTCGCAACATCAATTCGATTTGAAAGCGCACAGCTCTCCTGGGAAAGAGTCGTGGCTCAGCAGATACCGTTTACCTGTATTTTTCGCCCTCGCCTTCCTGCTCTCCTGGTATCCGTGGATCATCGCGTTGGCCCATGGTCGAACCACCGGACCAAACCCGCTCGACCCTTTCGTGGCGGGAATTATCATGAGCGCAGTTGTTTCGGGCTGGCGAGGTTTGCACGAATTCTTTATCCGCCTGATACGATGGCGCGTTGGAATCCAATGGTACGCCATCGTTTTGGTATTGCCGATTCTGATCTGCGTCAGCGCGGTCGCAATCGTGCTTTGTTTTGTTCACACTCCGCAGGTTTCGGCTTTCTCAACCGACAAACTGCGCGAGTTGCCGGACCGTTTCATTTTCACTCTGCTTTTTGTCGGGCTTGGCGAAGAACCCGGCTGGCGCGGCTTTGCCTTGCCGGCATTGCAGAGAAAGCACACCCCTCTCATCGCGAGTCTCGTGCTCGCTCCGATCTGGACGCTTTGGCATTTGCCGTTGATCGGAAATGAATTTCCATGGCCGATCGTTGCCCCGTTTATCATCTCTGTTTTCGGCGGAACATTTATGCTGACGAGGGTTTTCAACGGGACCGATGGCAGCGTGTTGATGACCATGTTGCTTCACGCAACCATCAATACCGTTAGCGCCGGTTTGATTTTCCCTCTTTTCTCAGACCGAACTCTGGTGGCGTTGTGGTGGATCTACAGTTTTATCTGGCTTTGCGCCGGTCTGGGAGCGCTCCTCGTCAGCGCTAAACGGACGCGACTTACACTAGCGGCCGCGTAACCCAGGGCAGTTGGTCAGCCTCGGTTTTTTTCTCTCAACGCTCAACCCTCAACTATCAACCATCAACGTTCCGAGAGGGAAGCCGTTCGATCGATTTACAGACGGTGTTTCAACCGATATTCTGGAAATGTGACACGTCGTTTGAGCGTAAAGAATCGCGATCGCCTGTCTTAAGCAGCACGGAACAGGAGAACTTTATGAACGGTCATCGCGAAGCAGGCGACCTCGCGCAGGTCAACGAAATTCTCGAGTCGATCCTATCCAATATGGGTGATGCCGTGATTGTGGCGGACCGGGACGAGAAATTTCTCGCTTTCAATCCGGCTGCGCAGCGGATGTTCGGCGAAGGCGTGACCAACGCCACTGCGGCGGACTGGTCGCGTCGATCTGGTCTCTACCTGGCGGACAAAGTGACACTTTTCCCGAGCGAGCAAACGCCTCTGGCGAGGGCGATTCGAGGCGAGGAGACGAACCGCGTCGAGATATTCGTCAGGCATGCGCAGGCTCCGCAGGGGCTTTGGACGCGGATCAACGGCCGGCCTTTGCGCGAAGCCAGTGGCGAAATCATGGGCGGTGTCATTGTCTGCCGGGATATTACCGAAGCAAAAGAGGAGGAATTCTTTCGAGCCGGACAAAGCCGGGTCCTGGAACTGATCGCGGCAGACGCACCGCTAAGCGAGATTCTGACGAACCTTGTCCTGCTCATGGAAGGTCAGGCCGAAGGATTGCGATGTTCCGTCCTGCTTTTGAATGGTATCCATGTGCAGCACGGCGCAGCGCCGAATCTTCCTGAAGTCTACGTAAAGGCGGTGGACGGCGCTCCGATCGGACCACGTGCGGGTTCTTGCGGCACAGCGATGTACACGCGCCAGCCGGTCGTCGTGACCGATGTGCTGACCGATCCACTTTGGGCAGACTACCGCGACCTCGCGAAAATCTCCGGGCTGCGCGCTTGTTGGTCGACCCCGATTCTCTCATCGCAGGGCGAGGTGCTCGGCTCCTTTGCAATGTATCGTCAGGAATCACGCGGCCCGCGTGCCGAAGAGACGCGACTCACTGAAATCGCCACCCACCTTGCCGGAATCGCAATCGAGCGGCAACGCGCGCAGGCAGAGTTGCTCGCGCTCAACGCGCAACTGGAGAAGCGGGTGGAGGAGCGGACTCGCGAGTTGCGCGAAAAAAACCGGCAGATGGAGGAAGAGCTGCAGATGGCGCGCGAGTTGCAGGTCGCTTTGTTGCCACGGACCTTTCCCACCATTCCGGCCGGCGCGCCCCCGCAGGAGAGCGCTCTAGGTTTTATCAGCCTCTTCTTTCCCACCGGCGACGTAAGTGGTGACTTCTTTAGCGTTTTTCCTGTGGGCGAAAAAGCGGCGGGCGTATTGATCTGCGATGTCATGGGGCACGGAGTGCGTTCCGCGCTTGTTACCGGGATGATCCGCGGGCTGGTAGAAGAGCATGCGAAATTCGCGGCTGACCCAGGGGTATTGCTCACGCACATCAACCGCGCGCTCACCGTGATCCTACAGCAGGCCGGCACGACGATGTTCGCGACTTGTTTTTATGTTATCGCCGATGTGGAGCGGGCGGAACTGCGTTTCGCCAACGCCGGGCATCCCAGCGCATTGCACATCCGGTGCGACGGCGCTTCCGTCGAAAAGCTCGACCACCAGGGATCGCGGGGTCCGGCCATGGGAATTGTCTCGTCTGCCATCTACTCGACCACCACCTGTTCGATGGCGAAAGGTGACCTCGTTATGCTTTTCACTGATGGACTTTTCGAGGTAGAGGATGCGACCGGCGCGTTCTTCAATGAAGAGCAGCTCTGCGCGACTGCCAGTCGTCACGCTGCCCTCGTGCCGGAAGAATTCTTTGACCGAGTGCTGGGCGATATTCGCAAGTATTCCCAAAGCGAGACCTTCGCGGATGACGTCTGCGTTGTCGGGATGCAGATTCGACACACCGATTAACGGGACTATGCTGGCGGCAATCGCGCGCTGAGGGACATTGGGTCGATCGCCCGAAAACGTTAAAAGTAGAAAGTAGAAAAACCTATCGGGAATCCGTACTGTTTTTAGCTCCGGTGCCGCGCTCGGAGCAAGTGGGGACTACCGAGAACGGGCTCGATGATGTGACGTTGCGACAAAAGCTGAACATCGTTCAACGCTTGATTGGTCGCATCTCCCAAAGCAATCAATATTTCGTCCTGACTTATAGTAAATCTGAAAGCAGACGCCACGGCTACGAGTGCGTAAACCTACTTGGGACCCGGTTGGAGCTCTTCGAGCTCGTTGTAGGCTTTCGTTTCAAACTTTCACCTGACGTAACTTCGATCATGGCCACGAGAAGCTGCCTTCTGCATTTGGTACGGAAGATTTCCTGCAAGGAAGACCAGTTCCGAAGCGGAGCAGTGGACAGGCCGACCGGCTGAGTGATATACTGTTGCAGGTCGAACTTGTCCGCTTCGCTCAGTTTGTCGCTCGCGTTCACCTTCTGTTAGGCGACCGCGCGACGAAGAACTTCCGGAGATAGATTCGCACCCGTGACCAAGAGCACAACCTCGGCATCGGCGTAAGCAGATGGATCCTGAAGGAACGCCGCCGTCGCCGCTGCACCGGCAGCTTCCGCAACTACGTGCTCCTCGAGCAGAAGAATGCGGATCGCGTTGAGCAGTTCCGACTCCGAAACCAAACGGACTTCATCCACCAATTCGCGGATGGCGATCACATTTGCTCCGAGCGGATGAAGCGTTGCTAACCCATCAGCAATCGTGTCGCATGCATCGGGAACGACGACTCGTCCTTGCTCCCATGATCGCACGTATGCGGGGGCCTGTTCCGCCTGAACACCGATGATGCGAACGCCGGGATGACGACGCTTCGCTTCAGCGGCCACACCGCGGATCAGCGCGGTATCACCCATCGGGACAAAAATGACGTCAGGCGTTGGTATCTCGTCCAGGATTTCACTGGCGATGGTGGCGGTGCCGGCCGGAACGAGCGGATCGCTCGCATCGTCGAGAAAATAGTGGCTGTGCTCGCGCGCGAACTCTGTGGCGCCTTCACTCGCTGCCGATCCACCCATGGTGCCGCGCTCGACTACTTTTGCGCCAAGCGCGACAATACGCGCGCGTTTCACCGGGTTCGGATTTTCCTGAAGAAAAATGGTGGCGCCAACTCTTGTGATACGCGCGGCGTAGGCGACAGCAGCGCCGTGATTACCGGTGCTCGCAGCAGCAACTCCTGGCACCGGGCGCTGCGCCGCAGTTGTCAGCAAAGCGTTTAACGCGCCGCGCGGTTTGAACGAGCCGGTTGGCAGATCGCTTTCGAGCTTTAGATAAACGTGGCCGTGAGCGCGACGCTGTAGCGATTCGGCACGCACGAGGCGCGTGGGCCGAAGATATTTTCTTAACAACTTACGTGCCCGTTCGACTTGACTCGCGCTGGGAATCATATTTTCGCTACGCGGGCTCGCCTGCCTGGTCATAGTCTTTCGCGATATCTCACTGGAAAATTTGGAGCCGTTATCGACGATTACGTACTGAGAAATTTCTCCAGTTTTTCGAGCACACTCTTCCAGCCTTGTTCGTGATCGTCGCGCGACGCTTCGGTTGGCAGTTTTTCATGAGTCAGATGAACCTCCGTGCCGCCCTCGCGATGAAAGAATTCGATTGTGACGATACTGCGGTGGTTTTTCCAATCTTCATCCTCTTCCAATCGCCAGGTGAACACGATTTTCTTGCCGGGCTGTAGCTCGCGGTATTCGCCGATTATGGTCACCTCTTTACCTTCCGGGTCCGTGCAGTCCCAACGGAACTGGCCCCCTACCCGCACGTCGGCGATCAAAGCGCGAGTCTTAACATTTTCCGGACCGAACCAATTCTTTAGCTGCGCGGGATCCGTCCAAGCGGCATAAACGCGATCCCGTGGCGCTCTGATGAAACGTTTGATTTCCAGTGAGAGCTTTTCCGCTTCGGCCATAGCTTCTCGTTTATCGGCAGGACTGTGAGTGTTTAACGTCGGCCCCGGACTATTACTCGGATCACGTAGCGTCGTCGGCCTGTCCGGATGCGCGGCCTCGGCGGACCTGTTCGAGGACCTTGGCGGAGGCTTCGTCGTTGCCATACTCGTCGTGCCAATTCCACCACTCGTACGGCGAGGCCTGAGGGTAGCCCTCTGGCGAGTCCTCCCACTCTTCCTGACGCCCGAGGGCAGTAATGTCCAGGTAGTTCCAAGTATTCCCCATCTGCTCGTCGCCGCGGCCATTGATGAAGTAGGTGCGGAATACGCGGTCGCCCTCGCGTATGAACGCGTTCGTGCCATGCCACTCATCCACGCCGAAGTCTTTGTCGAAGTTGTCCGTGATTGTGTACCAAGGAATCAACTGCCAACCCATTCGTGCTTTCAGGCGCTCTATATCTGTCTGCGGCGCACGAGATGCGAACGCGAGTGTGGTATCGCGGGCGTTCAGATGAGCAGGGTGAGCGACCTGGTCGGCCAGCATGGAGCAGCCGACGCATGCATGTTCGGGCCAGCCGACCACGCCCGGCTCGAAGAAGGCGCGGTAAATGATCAGCTGCCGGCGGCCGTCGAACAGATCGAGCAAGCTAGCCTTGCCCTTGGGGCCCGCGAACTCGTACTTTTTCTCGACAGCCAGCCACGGCATCCGCCGACGCTCAGCGGCTAGTGCGTCACCAGCGTGAGTCAACTCCTTTTCTTTCGCCAGCAGTTGCTCATGCGCAGCCTCCCACTCTTTTGCCGACACGATTCTGGGATGTTTCATCTGGTTTTTTTTCCTTTCGACTTCTTTGATTTTCATTTTGGTTTTCCTTCGTCTTTATTCGTTTGCTGCTCCTGTAAAACTTATTGGACACCAACGCGGTCACTCCTCCGCCCGACGTCGCACCTGCGGCTACGAGGGTAATGTTGGCGAGGCAAACGGGGCACATGTCGATTTCCCTTCACGTCGTTTTTCTTTTCTCCGATGGCTGGTTTCCCTTTTCTAAATATTCGGCCAGACGATCGAGCGATCCCTGCCAGAACTTGCGATATTCGTTCACCCACCGCGCAGCCTCTTGAAGCGGTTTGGCATTGAGCCGCATTTCATGAATGCGTCCGTAACGTCGGCGCCGAAGCAGTCCTGCCTTCTCCAGCACGCGCAAGTGTTTCGAGACCGCGGGCAGCGACATGGCGTGCGGCTTCGCCAAACGCGTCACACATTTATCGCCCTGCGCGAGATGAGCGAGGATATGCCGCCGGGTGGGATCGGCCAGTGCGGCGAACGTGCGGTTCAACGTTCTGGTCCGAGCCGGACTGGCGGATAAGGCTGACGAACGGCGTGAACAATATTTAACCATTTGGTTAACAAATAGGACACATTACTTGCAGTGCAAACGAAAATACCGGTCGTCATATGGGCCAGAGCTTATTATTGACACAAGATTAAACTGACGGACCGCTGAACTCCGTTGCCGTTTCTCTCAAATCCCGCTTCGATTGCCGCTTCCTTCGTTAGGCCATATTACCGAGTGTGTTTTTAAATCTGCCCATATCTTATCCTTTTGGGTACCTTTCGAGAATGATGCTGCCGGCCGGATAGTTGAAGATAATCCGGAAGTGCGAGAGCACCGCGCTGCCTAACTGACGACTGACGTCCTCGTTCCCAGCGCAGCAAACCGATTGGGTCGCAGGAAGTGTAGTATTGCCGATCCGAAACCATTCGTTCGGTCCAATGACACCAGATTGCGATTGACCAAACCCGCCCGCGCCTGTGTTGGTTTGACGCAATTCGCCTTTCGATTGCCGAATGACAGGATGATTGACCGCGTCCTCCGACCCGGTGTCGATTAGGAAATTGTCGGTGACAGCGTCAACACCGGGCACTTTGAGGGTGCCACGGACGTATGGCCATCTGCCTTTGAAGCTCAATGGCAGGACATCGCCGTTCCCGTGATACTGAAACAGCGACGGCGCACTAATAACAATGGCCGGCTGTTTGTAATCGAGCGTGACCACGCTGCCACAAAGCAGGTCGTAGCCAATTATCCCGGCGATGTCTTTTTCTTCATGCGTGTCGTCAACGAGATTGAGGTCGACGCCGTCGATGCGAACATCGCCGAGCTGCAACGATGCGTTTTTTACAACATCAACATTCACGCGCCCGGTTCCAACACCGCCAATGGAACTTTTTTCAGATGCGCGTAACCCCACCCGCGAGGCAACACTTCGGTCGAGCACGGTACGGCCGCAGCCGGTGTCGAATGCGAAACGAAGATCTTCGCTGTTCCCATTAATCCGGGCCGTGACAAAAATCCGGCGACCTTTCGCAATTATCCCCGGCAATGGCACTGACATTGCGCCATTGGCAAAGGAGATTGTTGTCGGACACGACCGGTCGGCTGCACGAGCGATGGTTACCGCCAGCAGGATTGCGAGAAGGGCTATTCGCTTCAAAATAGCGCGAACTCTGTTACTCAGGCCATCGCGAGAAACACCTCGGCACAGCGAGCGACTGCGATTATGCCTTCGAGTAATCTCGGCACCCACGTCAGTGAATTCGCAACTTTCTTGTTCCATGGCGGCTTGCAGTCCACGGCGAGTCTGCGACCGGGCTGGCATTAAGGCTACAGCGATCAAGCACTGCGCGACACTTTTTGATTTCCTTTAAATCAGCAATTAATTATCGGATCGGCCGATCACGCGGCAGAGCCAGATACCGATGAGCGCCCGTGCGGCCGGTTGCCGAAGTGGATAAAGCCGGGCCTCCAGTATTGGAGGCAGAGTGGGGCCACGGACTTCGCCCGAAATATGAGACTCCACTTGTCTTTCAGTGATGCGAGTTGGACGGCGATTGCTCCTGACGATATGTTCGACGCGTGCAGGTCTGACGGTAGGCTTTAGCCAAACGGCTCTAAAGTCGCACGCTGCGGCGTCCTAGCCCGCGACCTGTTTGACTGAGAATTACCAGATGGACCCTACGGCTGCACCAGCAAGCTCCCGACGGCAAATAACCGCCGGTCGCTGGCAGAAGCTCAAAGCAGTCCTGGCTGGCGCCTTGGAAGAGACTTCTTCATCGCGTCGGGCGGAGCTATTGCGCCAGGCTTGCGCTAACGATCTAGAATTATTACAGGACGCTGAAGAATTGCTGAGCCGAGATACGGCTTCGCTTGAGCAATTTGCCGAATGGGCCAC
>JBKPMO010000025.1:0-23765 GCA_046732175.1 Verrucomicrobiota bacterium | reverse complement strand
CATGAACAAAGAGGAATCCAAGGAGACGTTGCGCGCACGAATGGAGGAGGAGTTGCAGGCTTTGGATCCGGAAGACCGGCGCGGTCGTTCATTACAAATCTGCAACCACGTGCTGGAATTGCCGGTTTGGAAGCAAGCTGGCGTGGTGGTTGTGTTCGAACCATTTAAATACGAGCCGGAGATTACACCGTTGATCTCAGATTTGCAGCGGCGCGGCAGCGAAATCATTGCCATTTTGCCAACGGCGCGCAGTCAGCATGACGTAGCGATATTTGGTCCGATTGATCTTGTTCTTGTTCCCGGAATCGCATTTACGCGCAACGGCGGCAGGATGGGACGCGGGTTTGGTTTTTTCGACCGCTTCCTCGCGCATCGCGCCGCGCCTGCGATCAAGATTGGCATCGCGTTTCGTTTTCAGATCGTCGAATCGCTTCCCCTCGAGTCCCACGACGTCAAACTTGATCTCGTCGTGACCGATTAACTGACTACGGGCTGATGCGGCAGCCATTTGTCGGTCTGGTCCTGGCTGCGATCATCGGCATCGTTGCCGCCGAATATTTTCCGGCAATCACCGTCTCGATTTTCTTAATTGCCATTGCCGGTACACTAGCAGCATTGCGTTGGCGTTTTGCGCCACTGGTCTTTGCCGTCGTCGGCGCGACATTTTTCGTACTGCATAGCGCGCGCATCACCAACACGCCTGCGGACGCGCTCGCGCAAATCGCTGGTCAACAGCCGCGCCCGGCAAATGTGACCGGCATCGTCACAACTGAGCCAAAAGTCGAGGCGAATGGAAACGCCACTTTTCTCTTGAAATTGCGCGGCGCGAAAATTGATAACCAGGATGTTCGGACCGACGCCACAGTTTTCGTTCGCTGGCGGGGCCGACCAAACATCGGCGACGAGCTTGCGCTTTTCGGAACGTTTCAGCCGATCGAGGTGCCACGAAATGCGGGCGAATTCGACATGCGCACGTACCTGGCGCGACGCGATGTGAAGAGTCTGTTTATCGTCCGCTACCCCGAGAATGGTCGGATTCTGGTGCCGGGCAGCGGATTTTCCGTGCTGCGCGCGGGAGTGCACTCGCGCGAATGGATGCAGCACATCCTTAGCCGGGACATCGAAAACTCGCCGGACGTGGTAGGGCTAATTTGCGGAACTGCCCTCGGGCTGCGTCATCAGACACGCGACGATATCGAAGAGCCGTTCCAGCAAACCGGTACACTCCATCTTTTTGCCGTTGCCGGTCTGCACGTTGGCATCGTCGCTCGATTGCTCTGGACGGTTGCAATGGTGTTGCGTCTGCCGCGCAAGGCGGCGACCGCAATCATCATTCCGCTGCTTTTCTTTTACGCGGCCATCACTGGTCTGCACACGGCAAGTGTGCGCGCCGCCGTTATGAGCGCGCTTCTGCTCGGCGGAATTTTCTTCGATCGAAAAGTTCTCGCTCTGAACAGCCTGGCAGCGGCGGCATTCCTAATCTTGCTTTTCGATTCAAATCAGCTTTTTACCAGCGGATTTCAACTCTCCTTCGCGGTGGTAGGCACAATTGTGCTTTTGGCTGACCCCATGTCTATCCGCTTTGGACGATTCGTTGCATCCGATCCGTGCCTGCCGCGTGCCCTGTTGAGTCGCGCACAGCGATTCTGTATCAAGATGGGACGCAAGCTCGCGCGTGGCGCATCCGTTTCGCTCGCCGCCTGGATTGGTTCGCTGCCGCTGATCTACTGGTATTTTTACCTCATCACGCCCGTCTCACTCGTCGCCAACCTTATGGTGGTGCCGATCGCATACTTCGTTCTGGCGCTTGCGATGTTGTCGCTCATTGCCGCGCCCATTTCATCCGGGCTGTCGATTATTTTCAACAACGCCAATTGGCTGATGTCGCGCGTGCTACTCGGCCTGGTCCATTTCTTTGCCCTGCTGCCGGCGGGACATCTTTACCTGCCGCACTTCACGGAATTGCACACACCGATCATGATCAGCGTTCTGGATGAAGGAACGGGCGGGGCCGCGCACATCCGCGCCAATGGCTACGACTGGTTAATCGATTGCGGTGGCGAACGCAACTACGAGCGTAGCCTGAAATCGTTTCTCCACAGCCGCGGCGTCAATCGCCTTCAGGGGATATTGCTGACCCACGGCGACGCCCACCATATTGGCGCGGCCCTCGAAACTATCGCGGACTTCGCTCCGCGGGAAATTTACGATAATCCGCTCGATGTTCGTTCGAGCGCGCAGCGCCGTTTCCGCGACGCACCCGGGAAACAGGAACCGCGACTGCTATTTCGAGGCGATTCGCTCTTACTCGGACGAGACGTGCAGGCAGAAATCCTATATCCGCCGCCGAATATCAAAATTCGATCAGCCGACGACGCGCCGCTGGTTGCACAGCTGGTCATTAATAAACAAATACGTGTACTCTTCGAATCCGACGCCGGCGCGGAGGCAGAGGCAGCTCTGCTGGGAAGTGGCGACGATTTGAAAAGCGACGTCTTAATCAAGGGCCAGCATCATTCCGGTCACTCCGGCACACCCGAATTTCTCGACGGGGTAAAACCAAAACTCATCATTGCAACTTCCCGCGAATCTCCCGTCGCTGAAAAAATCACTGAGGAATGGTCAAGTGAAGTCGCGCGACGAGGCATCAAGCTGTTCCGCCAGGACGAGACCGGCGCTGTCGAGATCCAGTTTCGCGGCGAAGACTGGACGACGCGGTCTTACTTAACGGGTGAAGCTTTTCGCAGTAGCAAACGTTGAATCGAAAGTCTGCGGATGAGGAATTTCTGTTCGAAGGTCGTAAGGGGGAAATCATGTTGCTCTGCCGAGCCAACGAAAGTGTCAGTGGCGGCGATTACACGTTCGATTTGATGAAAGTAATCCGCGTGATCAGTGGCAACCTGGAATAAGCCGCCGCCAATGAGCGCGCGATGGATGCAGGACAAAAATTCAGGGGTGAAAGCGCGCCGGCGATGGTGCCGCCGTTTGGGCCAGGGATCAGGAAATAAGAGGTGAAACGCTGTAATCGAGTCAGCGGGTAACAAATTGGATAGCGCGTAAGCGACCTCGAGTCGGAGCACGCGCACATTTTCCAAATCTTCGCGAGCAACCTTGCGACAAACCTTGCTTACTCGGCCGAGCAAGCGTTCGATCCCGAGAAAATTGTGCTCGGGATTTGCGCGTGCCATAGCCATAAGAAAGGCACCGTCACCACAACCAAGATCGATTTCGATCGGCGCGCGACGCGGGAAGATTTCGCCCCAATTTAGCGGCTCCGTCAGCGACTTTGGAATGTATTCGACTAACGCTTCGTCTTCCCGCAGTTTGGTTCGACTCCTCATAAACAAACGTAGCAAAGCGAACATTGGCGCAATCGCGCTGTCTAATTGGCGATGAAATGGCTCGCTCCCTTTATCATTCTATTTCTCGCGTCTTCGCTTTTAGCCGATCCCAGTCCGCGAACCCGTACCGCGGTCTTTGCCGGTGGCTGCTTCTGGTGCATCCAGCCACCGTTCGATAAGGCGCCGGGCGTGATCAAAACGGTTGTCGGGTATTGCGGTGGAACCGAGCCGAACCCGACCTACGAGCTGGTCGGCTCGGAGAAGACGAATTATCGCGAGTCGATCGAAATCACGTACGATCCGGCGAAGATTACCTTCGATCAGCTTCTCGAAATTTACTGGCGGCAGATCAATCCCACGCAGTCGGATGGCCAGTTTACGGATATTGGCCCGAGCTATCGCGCCGCGATCTTTGTGCAGAACGATGAGGAGCGAAAAATTGCCGAAGCATCAAAAGCAAAACTGGCAGCCTCCCGCCGGTTTGATAAGCCGATTGTCGCTGAGATTCTGCCAACCATGAAATTCTGGCCGGCAGAAGATTATCATCAGAAATATTACCGGCAGAACCCAACTGAGTTTGAGATGTTCGAAGTCGGCTCGGGGCGAAAGACATTTGAAGAGAAAAAGTGGGGCGACACGAAGTCTGAAAGTCGTTAGATTGTTTCCTGCTCGCAGCGCTGTCGGGGTCAATTGGCGGAAATCGTGATCGCCCACCGGATGCAGAACGTGCGATTGCAATTCTAAAATCCGTTTTCGACTACAATTTTCCGTGCGTGAATGATCGATTCGTCCTCTGAGTAGCGAGCGCGTCTCGCGTGCAATCGCCAGTTCGGCTCGGATCCGCCAATCCGGCTCGGAACTACAACAAACTCGAACCAAATGCGCCCGGCTTGCCCTTTTTCCAGCGCAATTCTGGATTGAGATTGATTTCGTCCGGTCGCACATCGAATCCGACCGAACGCAGCAAATAGGAAACGCCTTCCCGACTTTCCATTGTTTCCTTCAAACTGCGCGCAAACAACTCGATGTATTCCTTGTAGGAATCGAGCGCGAGTTTGCCGTCGGCGAAATGTTCCGCCAAGGCTTCGTCGTGATAATCAATTAGATCGATCAAAGCCCGCCGCAAATCCATCCGCACTTTGGGATCAATCACGATCTTAAACGGGTTGCCCGCCGCGTCCGGCTTGGCCAGCATCTTTTGCAACGCAGGCGTATGCGCCGTCGAAACGATCTCAAAATCACGCGCTTCCGTTGCCATCGCTACGAACCTACCTGATTGGAAGAGAATTAAAAGAAAATCGGAATGATGAGGATAGCAACGATGTTGACCACCTTGATCATCGGATTGATCGCGGGGCCGGCGGTGTCCTTGTAAGGGTCGCCCACGGTATCGCCCGTAACTGCCGCTGCGTGCGCGGGGGAACCTTTGCCGCCGTAATTCCCTTCTTCGATAAATTTCTTGGCGTTGTCCCACGCACCGCCGCCACTGGTCATGGCAATCGCCACAAATAATCCGGTCACAATTGTGCCGACCAGAACGCCACCTAACACCACCGGGCCGAGCTGCGGAATCACCGCCACCAGAATCACAAACGCCAGCGGCAGCAGTGCCGGCACAATCATTTCGCGTAGTGCCGCTTTCGTGACGATGTCGACGCAGGTGCCGTATTCGGGCGTGTCTTCACCGCGCAAAATCCCGGGGTGTGCCTGCAGTTGTCGTCGCACTTCGCGCACCACCGCGCCCGCGGCCTTGCCCACCGCGTCCATGCTGAAGGCCGTGAAAATAAAAGGCAACAATCCGCCTATGAACAACCCGATGATCACCTTTGGTTCGGTTAACGAGAATTGGAAATCATAGGTTCGGCCGATGTGCGCCTTGAGTTCTTCGACATAGGAACCGAAGAGAACCAGCGCCGCCAATCCGGCCGAGGCAATGGCATAACCCTTCGTCACCGCTTTCATGGTATTGCCGACAGCATCCAGTTCGTCCGTGGCCGCGCGCACTTCCTTGCCCAGATTGCTCATGACGGCGATACCGCCGGCGTTGTCTGTAATCGGACCGAAGGCATCGAGGGAAATAATAATTCCAGCCATCGACAACATCGACATCACTGCGACGGCAATGCCGTAAAGACCGGCGAAATTGTAGCTAAGCAAAATCGCGATGCCGATAAATCCGACCGGCAGTGCGGTAGCGTGCTGGCCGACGGCCAGCCCGGCAATGATGTTGGTGGCATGCCCGGTCTCTGATGCACGCGCGATCTTTTGTACCGGCCGGTAGCGCATCGAAGTGTAGTAATTCGTGATCACGACGACGACACCCGTCATGATCAGGCCAATGAGTGAAGCGTAATAGAGATCGGTGGGTGACCGCATTTTACCGGCGATCTCCACTCCGCTCGGGAAAAGCTGATGCGTCGCTGGCCAGAAAAGAATGGCCGAGACCAACGCGCTCATTCCGACTGCGCCCATCAACACGCTCGCCGGTTTACCGCCACTGAAGTTGACAAATAAGATGCCGCAGATCGCGCCCAGCACTGAAATTCCGCCGAGAACGAACGGATAGACAATAGCCGCCGGTGCGTTTGCGACCGTCAACACGCCTACTAAAATCGCGCCGATCAAGCTCACGGCGTAGGTTTCAAAAACGTCGGCCGCCATTCCTGCGCAATCGCCCACATTGTCGCCGACGTTGTCCGCGATCGTAGCGGGGTTGCGCGGATCGTCTTCTTCGAGACCAGCTTCAATTTTACCGACGAGATCGGCACCGACATCAGCGGCCTTGGTGTAAATCCCGCCACCGAGTCGGGCGAACACGCTGATCAAGCTCGCTCCCAGTGCCAATCCGACCAAACTGCGCACAGCCATGTCCGGTCCCACCATATTGCGCGCAAAATGATAAAACGTTCCCACGGCCAGCAGCGCCAAACCGACGACAAGCAACCCGGTGACGGCGCCGCCATTGAACGCAACTCGCAGAGCGCGCGTCCGGGCCTGCGTTGCTGCCTGGGTAACTCGGGCATTCGCCAATACCGCAATGCGCATCCCGATGTAGCCGGCCGCGAGCGAGCAAAACGCGCCCAGCAGGAAGCCAAATGCCGTCGCATGATCCTTGAAGAAAAAGAGCAAAAGGAAGATCACGACCGCGATCATGCTGATCGTCATCACCTGTCGATTCAGGTAAGCCTTGGCCCCCTCCTGAATCGCGCCGGAAATCTGTCGCATCCGTTCATTCCCAGCCGATGACCGCAAAATGACAGTAATGAGCAAAAAGGCGCAACCCAGTCCGATGACGGCGCAGATCAGCGATAAACGCACGCCCGACTGGAGGATATCGAAGGCAAGAGGAAGAGTCATACCCGGTGAAAGCGGGGGACATTAGGCAGGAATAGCGCGGTGGCAACCCGGGATTGTTCGCTCCTGCTCTTGCTCGTGCTCATGATCCAGTCGGAGCTCGATCGCGATTCTGAATACTGAATACTGGATGATTGAGCGTTAGGCGTTGAGCGCTGCTCGCGAAAGCTTTCGGAGTTGGACGTTAGACGTTTCTTTTGAAAAAGTGCCGTGCTCTATGTTGCGATCCAAGAAGTTCCGCCCATTTGAAAAGGTGATCCTGTTTGCGATCGCATTTTTGCTGATAGGCGGCAGCGCTGCGTGCACGTTTCTAGCTTTTCGCGATAGGCAATGGCGACTTGGATTTGCCAGCGGCGGTGTTCTAATCCTCGCCGTCGTTTATTTCTGCGCCGCCAGACGTGGGAAACCGTTATGAACACCGCCGGTCGATGGATCTGATTAGCGCGCTTGGAGCGGGGAGATGATCTAACCGGGAGGGGCGACTTCTCCGCCAAAGGGCGGATCCGTCCGAAGGCGAACAAGTCGTCCATTTCCTTAAACGGCGGCTTAGAAGGTCCGAGCCGGACGGTCGTTGCCGCTTCAGTTTTATTTAAGCAATTGGCGCAGACCGTTTGTATACATCCGTTCCGAGATACTTCAGTCCGGAATCAATCATCAGCGTGACCACTGTCGCCTCCGGCCCGAGCCGCTGTCCTACCTGCATTGCGGCGATGACGTTTGCTCCGGACGACGTGCCGGCGAAGAGAGCCTCTTCGCGCGCAATTCGTCTTGCCATGTTCTTGGCCTCAGCTGTCTTCACCGGAATGATCTCGTCGACCACGGTTTCGTCCCACAGTGGTGGGGTGTAGCCGATGCCGATTCCTTCGATTTTGTGCGGACCGGGCTGACCACCCGATAGCACTGATGATTCCGCGGGCTCGATACAGATGATCTTGATGTCCGGTTTGTACCGCTTCAACACGGTGGCGACTCCGCGCGAGGAAGCGGCTGTTCCGACCGACTGAACAAACGCGTCGATCTTTCCGTTCGTTTGCTTCCAGATTTCTTCGCCTAACGAATAATAGCCTGTAATGGTATCGTGGTTATTAAGCTGGTCGGTCCAGTAGGTATTCGGCTCTTTGCCCAGCTCCCGGGCGGTCTCGATCATGTCGAGGATCAACTTTTTTGTGGTCAGTCCGCCTTCGCTGGGCACGAGTGTTAGTTCCGCCCCAAATGCAGCCATCTGGTCGAGCTTCTCCCGACTGAACGCGTCCGAGCTAACAATTTTTATGCGGTAGCCTTTGGCAGCGCAGACCAGTGCCAGCGAAGCACCGGTGCTGCCACCGGTGTATTCGATGACCGTGCCGCTGGGTTTTAATCGGCCATCTTGTTCACCTCGCGACACTACAGCCTGCGCCATCCGGTCTTTCATGCTGCCCGTCGGATTTTCCCATTCGAGCTTTACAAAGACCTTTGCGCAATCGGCTGGAGCAACTTTGCGCAGTTGGACCAGCGAGGTGTTGCCGATGGCGTCGAGGATATGCATGCGCGTGATGTATGAGTGAAAACAAGGTTGAGCGTTTTTGCGCTTTGAATCAACGGGCAAGATGCATATTGGCCCCGCAGGTCCGAGCGGGACTGGCGTAAGAGCGGCACCTACCGCGCAGTTTTTAATGCGACGCGGGCAGCGAAAAGCCGACGGATTTGTTGCCTGCGTTAAACATCGCCAGGTCGGAACTGAACGCGCTCGCAACTGCCAATGTCGCGGTTAGTGAACGCGAAGTTTGCTGTCGTATTCCATGGGCCCGCGGTCGACGGCATTTTGGATGAGCCGCATTACAAAGCGAGGTTTGGCATGAGCAATCCAAACCTGAAAGCGATTGCGGAGATAAAAAAAAGCGGCGTGGAGTTTTTCGTCTGTGGGCAATATCTCGCGGCCGAAAAGGTTGCGCCGCAAAGGCTCGCGCCGGACGTAACATTGGCGGCCGACGCGTTGCTGCTCCTGATCCATTACCAGAATCAGGGATATGCCGTGCTGAGTTTTTGAGATCGCACGACGGAAGCGAGTCTTCATTCTTGGAAATTCAGAATTTGTTCCCCTAAATGGCAGGTGCCCACCTGGCGCAGACGCCGTCACAGATTCCCGTAGGCAGGCAGGGTTGCCTACGGTCTTTTCGCTGACATCCGATCGCGTGTCACGCGCACCCGCACGAGTGCCGGAACGCGGGATGTATTGAGCGCCAGAAGAGCCAGAATCGCGGTTGCGAATAGGGGGAATGTAGAACCGCTATCCGGAACTTTGTTCGGCGGAGGGGTCGGGCCTGGGGGAGGAGTCGGGGTCGGGCCTGGGGGCCGGGTCGGGACTGGGGTCGGAGTAGGGGTCGGGACCGGGGGATGGGTCGGGGCTGGGGTGGGCGTGCCTTCTCCACCGCGTCCCGGCGGAGTCGGAATAACGTAATCCTGACCGGAACCGGTGAGAGCAATGAGATCAGCGCCATCTCCGGTAAAACCACCCAATGCCGCCAACATTTTTTTAGCGCCGTAAGCCTTCCCGATGACGGTGAAGTCATCGCCGCCGACAATTTCCCAGATGGCGATTTGCAGGCCGGCGGCCTTCTTTTTCTTCATGTTGGGCGAATAGAACATCGCCCAGAGGTCACTGATTTGAGTGGCCTCGCTGACAGCTAAGGTCCAAGGGGCCTCCGGCGCCTGAGTTAAGGGGACAAAGCTGTAGCCCGAAGAAGACCTCAGAGCGCTGGTGAAAGGATCGATACAAAATCCGTCCATAAGTACGCCATCGACGCGGAGTGATTTGATTCCGGCGCCTACGACGCCATTGAAACCAGTGGAGAGGGCGATGTGGACGGGCCTGCCCTTGCGGACGCCAAGGTCTTCGACGAGGACGGCCTGCGTAGAGGGAGCGCTGATGGGGCCAACGAGGGCTGCGAAAGATAGCGCCAGGGACAAGCGGGCCAAACTCGACATTTCTCATTGATATGACATTTATAATAATTCTACAAGGATTTCCTTCCTTTTCCTTTCGCGTTTCGCTTTTGTGAGTCTCATAAAACGTAAGTGACTGCAATAACGTTGCTTATGCGGAGATCCATCCGCGGAGATCTCGGTTCATATTTTGTGCCCAATAGGTCCCCTCTGATATGGAAGACACCTTGGCACCCGGCGGTCGCGGCGCTGGCGTCGCCCCTACGGGCCTAATGCCCGGCTGCTGCTTGGGGCGGCTTGGTCACCGCGCGCTCAATCGCCGCAGTGAGTTCTTCGGCGACTAGCGGTTTGGCGATGTGGTCTAGAAAACCCACCTTCCGACTTTTTTCGATATCCTTGTCAGTATTATGGCCGCTGATTGCGATTCCGCGAACGGGCTTCGTTGCGCTCAGCTCCTCCATCAAGTCCCATCCGGTGCCGTCGGGCAGACGAAGGTCGCTAAGCAGCACGTCGAATTCGATCGCTTTTGCCAAAGCGCGCGCCGACGCAATATCAGGGGCGATGTATACCTTGTAACCAATGGTAGTGAGGAACTTTCGTAATGCCTCGGCCGTGCTGGCGTGATCTTCCACCACGATGATCCGGTATGGTTCTCGTCCCATCAAATTGCTCATCTAGCTAAGTCTGTGCCAGAAGGGTGTTAGGTGCATTCAACCAGCTCAAGTCGGCTCGGGATTACAGCTCAAAAAATGTGCGAAGACGCCGGAGAAATGTGGCGCTGTATTCGCGTTGTTTCGCCTCCTCGCCTTGAGCGAGATGAGCGTCCTTAATAATACCTTCGGTCTCCATTTTTCGCTTTGCCAGTAACTCGCTCAGCTGATTGAGGCACTCGGGTGCCTGCCGAATCACTTCGGCCATGGTCGGCTTGCCGATCTCCAGAACGTAGCAATCAGCAGCAGCGCGAACAGTAGCGGTCCGACGTTCACCGGTCAGGAGTGACATTTCGCCAAAGCAATCTCCGGAGTGCAATGTGCCGACGCGAATGGCGGAACCATTTTTCGACACCGAGACATTGGCGCTTCCGCGGAGGAGCACGAACATGGAGTCGCCCTCGGCGCCTTCTTTGATGACGCGTTCGCCACGGCCGAAATGGTTGAGACGCGAACGCTGCAGAAGGGCGTCGAGTTGGTCCGCGTCCAGGCATTGGAAAAGAGGTTCCCTGCGCAATATCTCGCGCGCCTGCTCCTGATCTTCCGTGCCCATGTCCCTCGGGCGGCGTTCGATTTGCAGCGTTCGAATCGGATAAGGAATGGAGATTTGCTCACGTTTCAGTTCGTACCAGACGTTGGTTCGGATGGCGTCGCTCACTTCATTGATGGCGGCGTGATTGCCCATGTAAAACTTGATCTCGTAGACGACGGCGTGATCGCCGAAATCGACGAGAAAGATCTTCGCCGGCGGGTCCCTGAGCACAAGCTCGGCGTTTTTCGTTGCGCGCATGAGGGCGTCTTTCACGCGATTGGGCGGAACTTTGTAGTCAACGCCGACGCGAATGCGCATCGCATGGACCTGGGTGGGGTAATGCAGATTAATGATCGTCTGCTTGACGATTTCGTTGTTTGGAATGTCGAGATAGATGCCGTCGTTGGTGCGCAGTCGGGTAGAACGCCAGTTGATCTCCATGACTTCGGCGAAGCGTTCATTGACCTGTAACCAGTCGCCGACGCGATAAGGCTTGCTAATTTGCAATTGGATACCGGCGATGATTGCGCCCAGGAGGTTTTGCCCGGCGAAACCGAGAATAATGGCGAGGATGCCCGAACCGGCGAGGAGGCCCTTGAGCTGTGTTTCGGCATGATAACCAAAGCTAAGGACAAGCAGGAGAGCGACCAGAAAGACCAGGAACGCCAACATGTCCCGCAGAATGTGCGGAACGGGTGTTTGCCGTTTCTTTTCGAAATAGAGATCCCAGAGGTAGTGATTAACGAAGGCGACGATAACGGCCGGGCTCAGGAGAACGAGGGCGGCGCCGATGTGATTACGCCAATCGGCTTGAACGCCATAGACGGCAATAGCGGCATAGAAGGCGAGGGTGAGACAGAAAATCTGGAAGAAGAACCCAAGGGGAACGTGCGCGCGTCGCTTGAAAAAGCGGCCGAGGCTGAGCACTACGAAATAGGTAAGGAGAAAAGCGGCGACTGTCGCAACGGGACGCTCTGAATTGATGAAAGACTGGATCATCGCCCTTTGATTTTAACGGTAAACAGTTCCTGTAACAAGCAATCAGGAAGCCAGTTCCCCCGCGTGTCGAAAAAACGGGCCGGCGGCAGTGTCCGTGATTCGTTAGGGCCGTTGGGGAGCGCGTCGGCAGAGCGAAGCGATGACGGCGCTTCCGTCACCTACTGGAAAGATGAGCCGCCAAGCGGCGCCCCCCCGGCATTTGCCACGCGCAGTCCATAACCTCTTCAGGTGCGCGGCGCCAGAAACAACCAAGCCCAACCGGCGAGAAAGCATAGTCCGCCCAGTGGCGTGATTGCTCCTAACCAGCGCACGTTGGTCAACGCCATCGCATACAAACTTCCGCTGAAGAGAAAAATCCCGGCACAAAATAACCACGAAACGCCGCGCTGTGTCGTGCCGAAAAAGGCGAGGACGAAAATCGCGATTGCATGGATAAAATGATAGAACACGGCCTTGTTCCAAACGTCGACCATCGCATTGCGCTCGATGATCGACTTAAGCGCGTGCGCCCCAAATGCACCGAGCGCGACAGCAAAAAAGCAGAACGCGGCAGCAATGCGAACGAAGATCGACATGACAAGACATTACTTACTTTATCGAATTCAGCCCGGCCACTTTCGTTGGAAAATTTATCCGCTAAATATCCGCCGTGGTTAAGGCCGCAGCACGGCAGGCGCGAAATGGCATGGAAGGTTGTAGAGGCGCTCTGCCAGGCCTACCTATATTGATTCGGCGCCGATCGCCCGTCGCTTCGCAAAAGCGGCTGTTTACTGGACTATTGCTTAAAACCTGATGCGCGTTTTGGTTCTGGAGCGGGCGAACACTCCAGAACCGCCACGCTATTGATTGGTATTTAGTGTTTCTCTGCGTTCTCGGCTTTTTGGTGCTCGGTCTTCTCATCATGAGTGCCGAGGTACTTGCCGGTCGTATCGACTTGGATGGCCGTTTCCTTTCCGTCCTTGTTTACGATTGCCTCGTAACACTCCTTGCCTTTGCGAGTCTCTTTTTCGATCCGAAGGATTTGTTCGCTGCCAGCCTTATCCTTAATGGTGGTTTGAACCGCGGCCGGCAGGTCCTTCATCTCGACCTGCGTTTCTTCATGTTTCGCCTGCGCCGTCACGCCAAAGGTGAGGGCAGCGCTGATTATTCCTGCTGCAATAAGGTTTTGCGTTTTCATGGTTATTCTATCTTTGACCCTGTTTGGACTGGATTCGCTGAATCTTTATTCGATGGACGTCACCGCCTTCAACGCAATCTCACGCGCTTAAACGGGGGAATCGATGTTTCCTGCGTGGACTCCGGCAACTGCACCGCGACGCCATCTTCAATACTTCAGAGAATAAAAACCGCCCAGGATGGCACCGAAAATTACGTGCGCGATCACAACAGAGATTGGTGTGCGAATGCCATAGTGTAGTCCGAGAAATCCAGGCGACTCTAATTGGCGCACCACCGTCGGGCCATATTGCTCGTTAGCTATGCGGGGATGTAACGCCGGCAGAACGGGCAGACCGACGGCAAGAACGAAGCCCGCATGGACCAATCCTATCAATCCGCCGAACCACCATGTCGATTTTCCGATAACCTGAAAAGTCGCTGTGTAGATAAGCGAAAAAATCCAGCCATTCATAAAATGGAGAAAGATGCCAATAAATTTTGCCCGATCGCGGTTGGGGGTAAAAATCGTTCCGAGTAAATAGGGCACATTCATACGTGTCATTCCGATGCCCTGACTGCCGGCCAGGATGGAGGTAAGGACAACCGTGCTGGCAAATCCCCACAGCAGCCAACTATTCCAATTCATTTATTCTTTCTTTGCCTTCGTCTTTGCGGGCAACTTCGTGTGCGCGCAAGGAAAGAGCAGCGTTGATTACACCAAGATGAGTGAAGGCCTGGGGGAAATTGCCCAGCGGGTTGCCAGTTGTGGGATCGATCTCTTCAGCGAAAAGGCCGAGATCGTTTGCGTAGGCGAGCGCATTTTTTAAGGTCTCATGCGCCTCTTCCATGGTGCCGCCTCCGCGCGAAAGGAAATCAACTTTCCAAAAACTACAAAGGGCAAACGTCCCTTCGCCCCTGGCCGCGCTCCGCTCGTCACGATAAAGGAGTCCCGGCGCGGGAGAGAGTCGTTGGCGAAGACATTGATGTGTTTGCCTCATCCGGATCGAGTCGGCTTTTTCGAAACCATGCAAGGCAAGTAAGAGAACATTGGCGTCCAATTCGTCGCCATTCAGTTCCTGGGTGTAGGTTTGTAAACGATCGTTCCAGGCGCGCTCCTCGATTTCGCGGCGAATTTTTTCGCGCTCGTCTTTGAATTTGGCGGGAATTCCGCCGATTTGACCGCGCTCATGCATTTGTAGCAATCGATCCAGCGCAACCCAGCACAACAAACGGGAATGAGTATAATGCCGACGCCTATCTCGATATTCCCACATGCCGTTGTCCGGCTCATGCCAATGCCTGCAAATGTATTCACCGCATTGGCGCAACATCTGTTGCATTTCGCGATCGAGCCGGCGCGTTTTTCCAAAGAAGTGGCCGACGGCTTCCACTACTTCACCATAAATATCGAGCTGGAATTGGTCGCGTGCCTGATTACCAACGCGGACAGGGGAGGAATCGGCATAACCTTGCAGATGATCGAGTACCCGCTCGGCCCAAGGCGATTCGCCAAAAACATCATAGAGAACGCGCAAACGCGGTCGCGTCAGACGGGTCGCGTGCAAGAGCCAGTTCACAAATCCTTCGGCGTCGTCTCTGTAGCCCAAACCAAAAAGCGCGCGTACCGTGAAGGCGGCATCGCGCAACCAGGCGAAGCGATAATCCCAGTTCAAGTCACCGCCGATCTTTTCTGGCAGCGAGGTAGTTGGCGCGGCCACGATCGCGCCCGATGGGGCATAGGAGAGAAGTTTGAGGACAAGTATGCTTCTAACGACTTCTCGCCGGTAAGGACCATTGTAGTTGGATTGCGCGGCCCATGTTCGCCACCAATCAATTGTGAGATTCAACTTTTCACCAACCAGATCATCCAGCGGCGGAATGACTGCCGGACCTTCGGCCGAAAAGGTGAGGGAGAAAGTGATGGCATCGCCGGCCTTTAAAGTGATGTTCGCTGATAGGCCTTTCTTCTCGGTGGCAGTGAGCTCGCCGTTACTTCGCAGGATGAACACGTTCCTCCCGCTTTCGAATCTCCAACCGACCTTGCCGGTATCTTTAATCTTTGGAATTATCCGGCCATAATCGAGCCGCGGATCAAACTCGACAGTTATTCCCATTTCGCCCTGCTCGCATTTCACGTGCCTGACGAGTTCGTGCTCAG
This sequence comes from Verrucomicrobiota bacterium, assembly GCA_046732175.1. Lineage (GTDB taxonomy): Bacteria > Verrucomicrobiota > Verrucomicrobiia > Chthoniobacterales > UBA10450 > AV69. Next base: position 8,591 of record JBKPMO010000025.1, on the reverse strand, counting down.
GCCAAAGAACACTGCGTTTCTTTTCTTCCGAAGTAACCGGCATAAAATCAGTCAGAACAATTCTTCCTGATTCACTGGTGAAGGTAGTTTGTAGAACATTAGTATTGTCGATGTAATGCCGAGTTGTTTGTGAATCGGTCGCGGGCCGAATGCTCCAGTGACCGCCGACGATTGGGTCGAGAATCGCCCCAAAAATTGAGGCGCTGTCGAATCGCGGCCAGCAAAGCCAATCGATCGAGCCGTGATTTGAGATCAGTGCCGCCGATCTGCCGTTGCCGATAATTGCGTAATCCTGAATCTTCGACGGCGGTGGTTTGCTCACGGCTTTCAAGGATTGACCGCAAAAGGCTGTTGCTCAACCGGTGGCGAAGTTGTGAGATTGGCGTGAGCAATGAGCGAGACAGTAGTCATCACGGGAGCTTCCGCTGGAGTCGGGCGAGCTACGGTTCGTAAATTTGCTAGGGACGGCGCACAGATCGCGCTCTTGGCGCGCGGCCGTCCCGGTCTCGAAGCTGCGCGCAAGGAAGTTGAAGAATTGGGCGGCAAGGCGATGGCGCTGATAGTGGACGTTGCGAACGCAGACCAAGTTGAGTCCGCAGCTGCGCAAATCGAATCCGAACTTGGTTCGATCGATATCTGGATCAACAACGCGATGGCATCGGTGTTTTCGCCGGTAAAAGAGATGACGCCCGAGGAATATCGTCGTGTAACGGAAGTCACTTATCTTGGATGTGTCTATGGATCGTTAGCAGCCTTGAAGCGAATGTTGCCGCGTAATCGGGGGGTTATTGTGCAGGTTGGTTCGGCGTTGGCTTACCGGTCGATTCCGTTGCAATCCGCTTACTGCGCCGCCAAGCACGCCCTGCAGGGGTTTACCGAATCGCTCCGCTGCGAACTGATCCATGATCAGAGCAATGTGCGGGTGACGATGCTGCAATTACCGGCCTTGAACACGCCGCAGTTCGGCTGGGTTAAAAGCCGGCTGGCGCGCAAAGCGCAACCCATGCCGCCGATCTTCCAGCCAGAAGTCGCGGCCAATGCCATTTATTTCGCCGCACACAATCCGCGCCGCCAATTCGATGTGGGTTGGCCGTCGGTCAAAGCTATCGTCGCAAACAAATTTGTTCCCGGCGTATTGGATCGGGTCCTCGCCCGCTCCGGCTACGATGCCCAACAATACGATGGACCGGAAGATCCAAATCGCGCCCACAATCTGTGGGAACCAGTCTTAGGAGATCATGGCGCGCACGGTGAATTCGATGCGCGCGCAAAATCCTGGAGCGGGCAATGGTGGGTGAACAAGCATCGCTCGGCGGTTGCGATCGGCCTGGTGATTATTGCGGCGTGTTTGATTGTTTTCCTTCTCCGTTGACGGAACAAATCTCCTGCTGTCTGCCCAATGGGTCCGGAAACCCGCCCGGCCTAAATTTGCGGCAATTAGAAGGTCTTCACATACTTTGATCGGGTGGCTGTTGCACCGCCATGCCGCGCACGTAGACCATTTCCCCGCCCAGCCAGCCCGAAATTGTGATTAGGATGACTCCGACGACAGAAAGCAGAATCGGAAGATTATCGCCGGCTGGACGATGCAATCGCAGCCAAAAGTTGAGAGCGTAGACCGCCACCGCCAGCAGATTGATCAACATGTGCCAGATCGCGATCGACTTCGTTTTCGGGTTCCTTATATCGGTAAGATCGATAAAACCCGGGAGCGCGGCGAGGAGCGCGCCGAGGATACCGCCGCCCAAAGTGTAAAAGGCAACGTCATTCCAGATTGCGCCGCCGAGCCCGAACTTAAAAATCAAGTCGGCGACTAACGAAAAAATCCAAAGCCCGATCGGCAATGGAATGATGATCGGATGTAAGGGATGTCCTTTGAAGCTAGCAGGTGATGTCATTGCAGTTCTGGTCCTTTAAATTTGCTTGTCCGCTGGTTAGCGGTCTCTGTAATTTGAAACACCAACAAGCAATTTGAGCAAAACAGTTATAGTGACTTTAGGTACTCGATTAAGTCTTTTATTTCAGAATCGGTCAGGCCGAGACTGAAGAACGTATTGTAGTGCTCGACCACAACGCTTAGCTGCTGAAAACGCCCATCGTGATAAAACCTTCCTTTGTTGGCAGGATCCATAAAACGCCCTTCTTCGCGAACGAAGATCCCCGCAAGATTCATCGTTTTATAGACCCCATTGGGGGCCCGATTCGCTTGGAAGCTATCGATTCCAATCTCCGCGGGTTGATGCAAATTCCAGCCGGGTTCTGTCCAGAGTGGTGGCACATGGCAGGTAGCACATCTTGCCTTACCATCAAAAAGCTGATGTCCGCGTCCGGCAGCATCTGTGTTGAAATCAACCCCCGCAGTTGGTTTTGGTGCCGGGATTGCAAGCTGATAAAACTGAAGGGCGCCAAGCTTTGGCGTGATGCGATCGCTATCCGGAGCTGAACGTATATTTCCAAAACCTGCCTTCGCGGCAATCGGGAATTTTGCGGCGTCATTGAGTCTGGGATCGAAGAATGTTCCGACGCCATGCATTTCAATATTTGCAACAAAGGCATTCCAATAGGTGACAGTTCCCCATGCACCGGTCCAAGTGTGTTGATTATATCCTGCAAGGCCGAAAGCGTTTGGAAGGAGCGTTGCTCCCGATACGTTGGTCCCAGTGACAACACCATCGGTGATCTGTTGAGGGTTAAAGGCCTTGCCATCGAGCAACAGCTCAGCATCAAATTTTCCCGGTCCCCAACTATTCAGAACGGTTTTGACGGTTGGCACATCGGTTCCCAAGAGATCAGCTACGGGTTGGAGATTGGGAGATAGCGCTGTAATTGCTCCAACGTTCAAATCGCGGTTCGCCCAACCATCAAGTCGATGACCGATTCCAAAAGTTAAGGAATTATCCACAGTTGAATGGCATAGGGCGCACTGGATGCCAACGGAGCGGAGGGATCCGTTTGAGTTAAAGAAACCGGTAAGGCCGACAACTGCATTTTGCTTTAACAGTGCCAATGTTACCCCGGGATCGTTCAGATCTAACCGATTGTGCCTCAACTGTTGAATTATTCTTGATGACAACTTGTCCGCATCGACTTTTAGCCCTAACGACAAAGCTGTATTTGGGCTAAGGCCTGGACCTACGCCACCGAACGTGGAACCTTCGATGGCTAGGTGAAGTTGAAGCAAATCACCCCAAAACGCCTCATCACCAAACGTGTCGAAACGAAATGTCTGGCGGCCCTCCGCCATCATCGATTCGCTGTTGCCTGTTATAATTTGATCAAAACTGGTTCGCTGTGGAGAAGCTGCGCTAAAGATCGTTAAAATTAATCCCGCCGCAGGGAATAACACCGCTGAAACCAGGAGAGCGGTTTTAAGTGAACTTGGCATTGTGTTCATATTTTTCTTCCGTTTCTCTTATCTGTTAATCCGGCAAATTGGTGGTCATGTGCCAGATCCCGATGGATCTTGATTTCGATCCTAAATCCTGAGCAGATCGATCAAGCCCGGCAGCGCTGCGATGAGTGCAACTCGCCGGTGATGACATGGTCGATTCTTTCTGTTATTTAAACTTGTTCGGAAACTGGTTGATGATGCCGTCGCTGAGCATGTCGGCCATTTGGAGAATCTGCTCGTGAACTTTCTCGTAGGCGGCGATGTCTGCCGTCCAGTCGCCTTGCAGTCGCGCAACCGCTTCGTTGGTCGTTAAATCGAGATGCTCCTGCATCATCTTTCTCATATCGGCCGCCGGCCAATTCTTGGAATTGGCCTTACTTAGGAAATCAGCGACTTCATCGGCGTTTGCGCTCCACCGCTGGGCTGCTTCGTCTTTTTTCGCGGTATCCTGTGCTTTCGCTGCGCCGACGAGGTCGGCTGAAATGAGGATATGATCGCGCAGGAGTGCCGTGAGTTTATCGCTCGCCGCATCGCCATAGAATGGTTTGATCGCGTTGCCAATTTCAGTCTGGTTTTGCAGGAGACGTTGCGTCGTTGCATCCTTGTCCGGTAGATCGGCTGCGGCGCTGACGATGAAAAGCCGCGTCCACGTAATGTGATCTTCCCAAAGCTTGCGCATCGCATTACGCAACTCGGTTTTTGTTATAACGGGCGATTGCGCCGCGTCCGCGGCGATCGTGAGCACAACGCCAGCAAGAACGACCAAGATCGATCGAAGTAAGGCCATTTTGGATAGCATAGAAATGCTCCTTTCGCGGTTCATTATCATTTCGAAGACCAGGGTTGAGGCGGTCTTAATTAACCCAAAAAGACTTTGAGTAATTGCCACAAAACACTAGAGCACAGTTTTCGGGTGAAGCGATATTAATTTCGGATAGACAATGCCTGTGCAGCGAAATGGCTGGAAGAAACGGTTGATGGCCTCAACGCGCGGCAAAATCATGGCGCTCTTGCGCGCTGAGCACCGCACGGTCAATGAGCTAGCAGTTGCCCTTAAACTGACCAATAACGCCGTGCGCGCGCACTTGGTTAGCCTCGAGCGCGACGGTCTCGTCCAGCAGCGCGGCCTGCGGCGCGGACGGCGTAAACCGCATATAGCGTACGGCCTCAGCTCCGAGGCCGAACTTGTCTTTCCGAAAGCGTACGGCCAGTTGCTTAGTCATCTTGTCGCCGTGATTTCAACGCGGCTCACCCCAACAACATTGCGAGCTACCATGCGTCAAGTTGGTTGCGCCGTGGCAAAAAATCACCTCAATCAATGTAAAGGCCGCAGCCGCCGCGAACGGATAAATGCTGCGCTTGATTTGCTAAATGACCTCGGCGGTTCGGCGAGATTTGAGCAACGTGAAGGCAAACAATTCATTCATGGCCGAAACGGTTGTCCCCTTAGCGCGGTAACAAACGATCATCCGGAAGCCTGCTTGATCATTCAGTCGCTGCTTTCGAAAATCGTCGGAGTTTCGGCAAAGAAATGCTGCGAGTACGGCGAAACACCGCGTTGCTGTTTTCAGCTGAACCCATAGACGGCAATTCGTCATTCCGTTTCCCACGGCTCTAGAAATAACCGCGGAATAAGTCCAAATTCTACAGGCTAAATGCTCTCGCAGAAGCGATCTTAGATTGATATGCAACGAACCGGAGAACGCGCCGGCGAGAATATTTCTTTCTGGGAACGCACGGCACGCAAGTTATGGACAGCGCCGCTGGCGGAAAATCTGACGGCAGATGTTTGTGTAATCGGTGCCGGCATCGCCGGTGTGAGCGTCGCCTACTTGCTCATGCGCGAGGGTCGAGACGTTGTTTTAATCGATGATGGTCCTGTCGGCGGCGGAATGACCGGCCGGACGACCGCGCACCTCGTCACTGCGCTCGATGATCGATATTACGAGCTCGAGAAACTACTTGGTCAGGAATTTTCGCGCCTTGCGGCCGAGAGTCACACTGCGGCGATTGATCGAATTGAGAAAATAGTGCGCGATGAAAATCTCGATTGCGATTTTGCCAGAGTAAATGGCTACTTGTTCCTGCCACCAGGTGGCTCAGTCACGGATTTGAAACACGAACTCGAGGCGGCGCATCGGGCGGGTCTCCGCGAAGTTGAACGTGTCGATGAGATGCCCGTCGGGAAATTTACAACTGACGGAGTACTTCGATTCCCGCGGCAGGCGCAATTCCATCCGCTGAAGTATTTGAATGGACTTGCGCGCATGATTGTGGATCGCGGAGGACGTATTTCCACCGAAACGCGCGTTGTCGAGGTTAAAGAGGGCGAGCAGGTACTGATCAAGACATCAACAAACCATTGCATCACCGCGCGCGCAGCCGTTGTCGCCACAAATTGTCCGATCAACGATCGTGTCGTGATTCATTCAAAGCAGGCCCCGTATGCTACTTATGTTCTGGCGTTGCGAGTGACCGCCGAAGTAGAGCCCGTGCTCCTGTGGGATACGGCCCAGACTGCGGAGGCAGAAAAACAAATGCTCGGACCGATTCCCTATCATTACTTACGATTTGCCCGCGATGATAAAGGTGATGTTTTGATTGTCGGGGCCGAAGATCATAAGACTGGTCAGGCGAGCGATTTTGAAGCGCGACTGGCCAGACTCGAGCGCTGGACGCGCGATCATTTTCCCTTTGTGGGTGAGATCACCGACCATTGGTCGGGGCAGGTGATGGAATCTGTAGACGGCATGGCCTACATCGGCCGCAATCCTGGCGACAAGAACGTTTTTGTCGCGACCGGCGATTCCGGCAACGGAATGACACATGGAACGATCGCAGGAATGTTGATCACCGATCTGATCTGCGGCCGCGAGAATCCCTGGGAAAAACTCTACGATCCCCGTCGTAAGACCCTGCAGCCAACGGTAGTGGCGGATTACGTCGCGGAGAATGCGAATGTCGTCGCGCAATTAACCGACTACATCACGCCGGGAGACGAATCGGGCGCAGATAAAATTCGATCGGGTGAGGGTGCGATCCTGCGCGAAGGTGCAAAAAAAATCGCGGCCTATCGCGATGAAGGAGGAACGTTGCACAAATTCTCAGCGGTCTGCCCCCATTTGAAATGCGTGGTGCGATGGGATGGCTGCGAAAAAACCTGGGATTGTCCATGTCACGGGTCGCGTTTTGACGCGCTTGGGCGGGTCTTAAATGGGCCGGCGATCTCCGACTTGGAAGAGATTGATTCGGATATCGAAGCGAATAGCGCCAGTGGTTCAGTCGAATCGGAAGTAGAACGCGCCAGTCATCGAAGTTCGGTGTGAACATGATTCGACGATCGCCGTAGTAGGGTTCGTGTGTTATCGGGGATCACTGGAGCATTTGCGTTTTCCAATCAACGGACAAGATGCCCGTTGGCTCCGCAGGGTCCGAGCCGGACTGGCGTTAAATGCCTTTGCTACGATTTCCGCCAGTTGAAGCAACTATTGGACGTTATCTTATACCTCGAATACATCCCGAGTTTTTAACTCAAGGAGCGGCTGTTTCTGACTGCCGACCCACTAAGGAGCGGCGGCTTCCAGCTGCCGAATTAAACTAGACGGCAGGCAGGTTGGAAACATCCGTTCCTTGGTTTTCCCATCTCAGGCGCGATCCTGGAAAAGCGGCGCTTCACACTTGACCGCGTTCGACTAGGCTGCGGATATGAGAACTTTTTCATCAATACTTTTTGTCTTGCTCTCATCGATCGCGTTCGCGACTTCGCCGGTCCAGGAGCGTGCCGATCGTTTTCTGAAACTGGCGAACGCCGGATTTCAGGCGCTCTTTCACGTCAACCAGGAAGCGCAATGGAACGCAGTCACCGACGTAACTCCCGAGCACGACGCGGCGGCTGAAGCGACCGGCAAAGCTTTCGCTGCCTTCAATGGCAATCCAGCCATCATTACGGAAGCGCGCGATCTGCTCACCCACGAGAAGGAGTTAATGCCGATCACCGTTCGGCAGTTGAAACAATTGCTTCTGTACGCAGCGGAGACTCCGATGACCAACCCGGACCTCGTGACAAAACGGGTCGAGGCCGAAACCAAGCAGGCCTCGATTCTGAACAGCTTCGAGTTCAAGCTCAACGGCCAGAAGATCACGGCTAACGATATCGATAACAAACTCGAAAAGAGTAACGACCTGGGCGAGCGGAAAGCGGTTTGGGAAGCGTCGAAGGAGTCCGGTCCGGCGCTAAAACCGAATCTTGTTGTTTTGCGCGATCTTCGCAATGGCGTCGCCAGGGAGATGAAGTATTCGGACTATTTCTCGTTAGAAGTCGCCAGCTACGGAATGACTACGAACGAGATGTTGAAAATGCTGGACGACTGGATGGCGACGCTGCGTCCGCTTTACTTGCAGCTCCACACCTGGGCGAAGTACAAATTGGCTGAGAAATATCATCAGCCGGTGCCGAAAAAAATTCCGGCGCATTGGATCAACAACCGGTGGGCGCAGGAGTGGCCGGACCTGGTCGAGGCCGCCAACATCGACAAGTACTTCGAGGGCCGCAACGCGGAGTGGATCATCAAGACGGCAGAACAATTCTACACCGGCTTGGGATTTTCAGCTTTACCGGAAAGTTTCTGGAAAAAATCTGACTTGTATCCACTACCAGCGGAGTCAAAACGAAAAAAGAATACCCATGCATCATGCTGGCATATCGATCTGGAGAACGACATCCGTTCGCTCCAGAGCATTGAGCCGAACGCACGCTGGTTTTTCACCGCCCATCACGAACTTGGTCACGGCTATTATTTCAAAGCCTATTCTCGACCAGAAGTTCCCTATCTGCTGAGGACAGGCGCGGCTCCCGGATTTCACGAAGGTGTTGGTGAATTGATTGCACTCGCTTCCAGCCAGGTTCCTTATCTGCAATCGCGCGAAATTTTACCAAAAGATTTTAAGCCCGATACGACAGCTTTCCTGCTCGACGATGCGCTGGCCCGGGCAGTCCCGTTTATTTATTTTTCCTGCGGCACCATGCCGCACTGGGAGGCCGACATTTACGCGCATGACTTGCCGGCGGATCAATGGAACCCACGCTGGTGGAAATACGTCAGCGATATGCAGGGAATCGAGCCGCCGTCGCCCCGTGGCGAGGAATGGTGCGACGCCGCGACCAAGACGCACATTAACGATAATCCGGCCTACTATTATA
>JBKPMO010000024.1:0-21741 GCA_046732175.1 Verrucomicrobiota bacterium | reverse complement strand
TACCAGCCCCAAGATGGGTATTCCGGGGGCATATTCCCTGGAGTTTAATGCCTCGGGTCGCTTTGAGGACTTTAGAAATAACGACACCAACGTCGTTGTTCCCAGAATCGGGATACGGTGGCAGCCCTTCAATGAGGAGCTGACCATTCGTGCCACCTGGGGAGAAGGCTTTATTGAGCCCGCATTGGGCCAGCTCTACGGCGCTCCGATCTTTATCCTGTCGGTGACAAATACCGCGCCGTTCCTTCCGCCCGGCGTTGGGGGTCCGGAGCCGGAAACGACTCAGGAGGTTGATGCAAACAGGAACTTGCAGCCTGAAGACTCACGGAACTTCAGTGCTGGATTTGTTTACACGCCGAAGTGGATCAAGAATTGGCAGCCGAACGCTACCTTGACCCTATCAGTTGATTTCTGGGATGTGGAGCGCTCGGGTGTGGTGACAGTGCCTAGTGCGCAGTCGCTGGTACAGGCATTTTTCAAGGGCACGTTACAGCCAGGTCAGCAAGTAAATATCGATCCGGCTACAAACACGGCCAATTTCGTTAAGAGTGGATTTGAAAACTCTGGGCGCCAGAGAGCGCGTGGAGTGGACTTTTCACTTCAGTATCAGTTCCAGACGGCTAACTGGGGCACCTTTACCTGGAGCAACGACTGGACTTATCTGGATTCCTTCCTCTTCCAGTTGAACGGGGATGCAAAGACGCACGAAGTGTCGGGACGGACTAACAACGATCCGTTTGAGGGCGCCTTCTTTGGCCAGGTTACCATCGGTGACGGCTGGACGAAGTGGAAGGGTATCTCCCGGTTAACCTGGGATTGGAACAACTTCGATCTGACCGTCGCTGGCCGTTACTTCGATGGGTTTAGAGAGCAGCGGACTAACAAATTTCTTGTCAATGGTGACCTCGCGCCTGGTGGCGTGCCAATCGAGCACTGGATCAAACAGCGCTTTTTCTTCGACGGTCAGCTATCCTACAATTTAGTCTTCACTCAGCCCGTGGAGGAGCGCCCGGTGGCAGGCTATTCCAAGGATGGCGGCAAAGAGGTAAAGAGCGGCAAGGATAAGGAGGTGGTTGAACAGGCGGCAGCCGGCATGCCCTGCTGGAAGACGTTGTTGAACAACACCACCTACACGATCGGTTGCAACAACATCCTGGGCGAGGATCCGCCGAAGGCGTTTGGCTTCTTGAAAGGTAATGCCAACAATTTTCCCGTCGGCCTCTACGACAACCTTGGGCGATTCTGGTATGTCGAGTTGGTGAAGAAGTTCTAGGCTAAACTTCTGATTCAACAAAGGGGCAGCGGTTCAAGCCGCTGCCCCTTTTATGTACGGCGATCATAAGCAAAGGTTCATTGTTACGATTACGAGCCCACCGCCTGCATCGTTACGCGAAGCCGAGTGCATGGCGGTATCGCATGTTTTCAACGCGATTTTCAATCGCTCTATCTGTTGAAGAGGTAGCCGAATCGTGGCTGTCTTACCGCGGATGAAGGTGCGGCCTAAGGCTAAGCGCGGGCGACCGCATACGATTCAACCGTCCAAACGGTGCGAAATCGCCAAAGCGGCGGCAATCATTCTTGCCGGCGTGCTGGCCTATTTACCCGCCTTGCGTGGCGGTTTTGTTTGGGATGATGAGCCGCTGATCACGGCCAACCCGCTGCTGCGAACTCCGTCCGGTCTTGCCGAGATTTGGTCGGGCTCACGAACAGCAGATTATTTCCCCGTCACCACCACCGTTTTCTGGATCGAACATCATTTGTTTGGCGACAACGCCACCGGTTATCACGCGCTCAATATTTTGCTGCAAGCGGCGAACGCGCTTCTTCTCTGGCGAGTTTTGCATCGGCTGCAAATCCCCGGCGCGTTTTTGGCCGGGCTCATCTTCGCCATCCATCCGATCCATGCCGAATCGGTGGCCTGGATTTCGGAGCTGAAAAACATGCTCTCTATGTTCTTTTTTCTAATCTCAGCGCTGTGCTTTTTTGAAATTGAAGACCGACAAGTTCTGATTCGCTCCGTTGCCTACGGCGCGTCACTCTTTGCCTTTTTGCTGGCCCTGCTTTCGAAAACCCAAGTCGTATTTCTGCCAGTGGCGTTGTTGCTTTGCGCATGGTGGCGTAATTCGCCTGTCGATTCAAAGCGCCAGGGCAAGGACAATCCATTGCGTTTTCAACGCGAGATCGCCCGGACGGTGCCATTCTTTTTGATCGCCCTTGTCTTCGGCTTGATCACGATCTGGTTCCAAAATCGAGGCATTGGCGAAGAAGAAATTGTGCTTGGTTCGTTCACGAGGCGTTTAACCAATGCCGGAATGGCGATCTGGTGGTATGCCAAACAAGTCTTCGCACCGGCCCGGTTGATGGCGGTTTATCCGCAATGGCGATTCGAGTCGCCTGCGCTCTTGGAATGGTTGCCTTTGATTGCGCTCACTGGTGGACTGCTGCTCCTCTGGCGACGACACTGCCGCGGCATACTCTTTGCCTTCGCCTACTTCATCATCGCCCTGCTGCCGGTGATCGGAATTGTGCGCATGTCATACGCACGGAGCGGAAGCTTGGTGGCAGATCATCTGCAGTACTTCGCCGATATTTCCTTGATTGCGCTGTTTAGCGCCGGAGTGGCACGCCTCTGGTTAACCCGCCGACGCGAGATCCGAATTGCCACGGGGACCATCATTCTCGTCTTGCTCGGTGTGATGGGGAGCTACACGTGGGCGCGCGCGGGAGTTTATCGCGACGAACAAACGCTTTGGCAGGACAATTTTTCGAAGAATCCAAACACCTGGCAAGGTCACAACCGGGTCGGACAACTTCTTTTTAATCAGGAGAAATTCGCGGAAGCAGCGGCGCATTTCGAACGGGCCGTGCAATTGAAGCCTGAGCTGGCCGACAACTATAACTTACTTGGCCTGGATTATTGCAGGCTCCAGCGGTTCGAGGAGGGAATCGCTCAGTATCGCAAAGGCTTGCAGCTAAAAGAGGAAAGGGCTTCGACGGCGCAAAGCGTTAGTACCGCGACGATGCGAGTCAATCTTGCCAATGCTTTGACTTTGACTGGAAATACCTTCAGCGATTTAGCACGAGCAGCATCGGACCAGGGCGACACGGCTGCTGCGCAAGTGGACACGAAAGAAGCGAATACTCGGTTCACCGAAGCAATCGAGCAATACGAAAGGGCGCTCGCCATCGAGCCAGAACATCCGGCGATTCACCGAAACCTGGGAATTCTGCTCGCGCAACTGGGAAGGAACGAGGAAGCGATCCTGCATTTGCGAAAAGTGCTACAACTGGTGCCTAACGAACCGTCAGCTCGCGAAACGCTGGAGGCGATTGAAGCGCAAGAGCGTCAATGATCAGAAGGAGGCGTTTGCTCGTCCACAACGGATCAGGGTTGCGAGAAAGGCGACTATACAAATAAGCGAGACCCATTTTCCGATGGCGAACGCGATCGGCCGGTACTCGACCCGCAAAACATGATGACCCGCCGCCAGCGGAACAGCGCGTAGAACGTAATTTGCCGGCAGTAGGTTGTAATGTGCTTGTGTGCTGCCAGACAAAGAGACGGCGCGCCACGATGCGGCATATGCATCGGTGATTAACAAGATCGAACCCTGTTCAACGTCGGCCTCTATGGTGAGCGAGTCGGTTGTCGTCGCGGTGATTCGGGCGGTGCCGGTGTTGTTACTCTGCACAGGCTTCGGCTCCGGCTCCGATTCCAGGATCACTTCCCGTGTCGGATCGAACATCTCAGAGCGCATTGCGTCGAAAATCGCGTCTCGACTTTGCAAAACGCGGTAATTCGAAATCAGTTGCAAATGCGGCAGCACCACCGGCGTTTCCTCCATTTCAAACTTGCCCCTCTGCTGCGCGAAGATGTATCGCTCACGCAACATCGCGAAAAGCGGATCGAACTGAACAAGCTTCACATACGACATGGCATTGTTGGGATCGCCACCCTGTGTCCATGTCATGAACTCGGCGTAGCGCCGCATCACTGTCGCGTCGTAACCCCACAAGTCTTGCGCGCCGATGATCATGGCAGTGTTCGGGTTATTGACGTACATAATGCGGTAATCGCCGGGATGTTCAGCGAGGAAGTTTTTTTCTTCCGCATTTACAATCGTCGAGCTGTCCGAGATCGGACGGGAATTGCTGGCAAAGACCAGCATTTCTGCAACCGCCAGCGGGATGACACCGAAAAGCGCACGCGCGTTATAACGGGCGGCAGTGAGGATGACCCCGAGAAGCGCGCAAACCGCCGCCGCAATCCCCAGCGATGTCGCGGCACATTGCTGCGATCGAGTGATAAATTCCGTGTCCGAGTAGAGTTGCGGGAATAGATAGGATTCGCGAGTCACGCGAGCCATGTTCATCAGCGCGGGCCAGGAAGTGGTTCTTCCGGCCCACCACGCCACCAGCCCCAATGCTACTGCGCCAGCGAAAACTGCGGCGACGAATGCCTTCCCAGCCATTTTGCCTCGCCACAGTTGATCAAACTCAGTGGCGGCGAGAAGAATGATAAACAGCGACGCCGGAAAGATAAATTTGGAGACGCTGCGGAAGCGGTCGAACCCCGGCACCCAAACATAGAGAAAGTGAAACAACGGTGTGTAAACGCCGAGCGCCAAGAGAAGACTAACGAGAATAATGACCAGAGCCGGTAATTTGATTCGGAGATCGCACCCAATCGCAGCATAGACGGCGAGAACCAGGCCGGAAACGCCGATAAACAGAGACGTCTCCCACAGATACCAGCGGCCCCAGTATTTCGCGATCTCTCCAAAAACGCTCGGCGCCAGCAGAGTAACGAAATTTTCCGGTGGGAATGCCACCATTGATGCAAAGCTGAAAGGCAGCCGCAGGCCGCGCGTGGTTTCGTGAGTCGTTTGGATCGCCGGCAATAATTGGACTGAGGCGAGAAGAGCGCCGCCGACATAGATTCCAATAAATGCGAGGGCGACCTGCCAATTCCAATCACTGAGCAATCGCAGAGTGGTGTATAGAGCTGCGATAATCGCGGTGTAGAACAGATACTGCGGGAATCCCGCAAGTATCTGCATCGCGACACCGAACATTCCGACGAACAACCAAATCACCCGTCGCGTCCGCAGCACGGCATCGATCGAACAGAAAATCAGTGGCGCCCAGCTCATGGTGCACAATTGCGGCAGGTGCCCGGCAAAAATATGACTAAAGAATATGCCGGAAAACATAACCAGGGTTCCGGCCAGAAAGCCGGCGGAGGCGGTAAGACCGCGTTGCTTCATCCAGAGGAACATGAACGCGCCAATGGCGAAAACATGAAGCGCGATCGACCAGTTGATCGCTACGGGCAGGGGCAGGATGAGAAAAATCCAATTCGGCGGATAAAGCTGCGCACCCTGCATTCCGCCAAGGTAAGGAGCACCACAGAAGATGTGCGGATTCCAGAGAGCGAGATTTCCTTTCGCGAGCTCGCGAAAACCAAAATCGCGCCAGGCGTAATACTGGAGAAACAGGTCGCTGGCCGAATGTCCAAGGACGCGCGGGCCGCCGCCGAACAAAAGATCGGCGAATATGGCAAGGGCGAGCGCGAACAGGAACGTGAGCGCAGCAATCGTGGAGCGACGACTCGCGGCCATTTCTCTAACGGGTTTCAAGTCGCTCGTAGATGGTAATGTCACCAAGCTGATTGGTGAGAAGGTAATGCATGCGCAAGTATTCCATGATCATCGGGGCGGACTCAGCGAGCTGGCTCTGAGCGGAAAGCAAGACGATCGCGGGCGGGTCACGCTCCGCCTCTTCGATAAACCGCTCATGATCGTTTGCGGTTTGATCCCCTGGCCAGAGATAATTCCAACGCGTTGGATTGTGACGGTCGCACAAAAAGTAAAGCATCGGCTGGTAAGGAAGGGCGAGGATCGATTTCGAAGGGGGAACAAAGTCCTGGATCTGTCGAACGAACTGAGTAACCACGTTTGCCTGCGCGATAAAGATTCCCCCGCGCGACAACGACAGCCGGTCCATGCCGTGTGTGACATCAGGCAGGGCCATGGACCGCAGAATCCACAGAAAAGATAACACGCCGATGCTCAGCAGAACGGGAAACAGCGTGCCCAGCCCGCGATATTTGTTGATGGCCTGCTGCAGGATTGACCAGCAGAAAGCGGAGAGAAGGAAAAACGGTGGCAGCGTCATCAGGAGATGAGTCTGGTCAGATCGCACCATGACTTGCAGATAAAACAGCGCCGACCAGACAAGAAGGAAGCTGAGCATGGCCTCGCGTTCACGAAATCGACGGCGAAAAATCGATTGTCCAAGGTAAAGCGCAGCAAATGCTTGCATAAACGGCGGCAGATAATACAAGAGAACGATGGCTCTTTCCGAAATCGTTTTGCCTGCGATCATTCTCGGAAACGGCAACGCGCTGGTCTTGCGATAGGTGGCGAACGGAAATACGACTAACTGCCGGAACATTTCAGGCAGCGCGCCGATTTTCCACCAGAGGAGTATTGCCGGGATCAGAATCATCGCGATGCCACCTAACCAGAAATAGAAGAAACGTCTGAGATTTGTTTTCGAGAAGGATGCATCCGGCGCAAAGTGCAGCATGGCGAGCAGGACGAGAAGCGCCGCCATGGTGTAAACTGCCTGATCGTGGCGGAGGAGAAGCGCTAGGCTGGTGAGTGCCCCGGCAGACAAGGCGAGCCATGGTCGCCGTAATCGCATCGCAA
The DNA here is from genome assembly GCA_046732175.1 of Verrucomicrobiota bacterium. Lineage (GTDB taxonomy): Bacteria > Verrucomicrobiota > Verrucomicrobiia > Chthoniobacterales > UBA10450 > AV69. Next base: position 15,028 of record JBKPMO010000024.1, on the reverse strand, counting down.
CAATAAAGAGAAGGGCGGCGGCGAAGGAGATTGTAATTCCCTGCCATGCCGCCAAGGGAACAAAGTAAACATACGGAAGGCCGAGGATGCAGGCAGGCAAAGCGGCGGCGAACGAAATAATCGGGCCGAGGAAATTCCGCCCCAGCGCATAGATGAGAACCGGAAGAAGAAGAAAAATCGTTAAACCAAAACCGCGAAGCGTTGCCAGCGATGTCCCGCCGAGTTTATAAGCCACAGCCGCGGTATAGAAAGAAAGCGGCGGCTGCAGGCTAACGAAATCGCGATGAGGAACTTCCCCATGCACGACTCGCTCCGCGCCGTAAGCGAGAAGACCTTCATCCCGCCAATCGATACCTGCGCGCCAGCGGGGATAAGCGATGGCAACTGCGATCAAGAGTAATATCGCCGGGCAGATAAAATCGCTCAAACGAGTGAGGTTTGTTTTGGAGATTTGCATTCAGGATGTTGGCACGGATTAACTCCCGCTTTCCTCCTTGCCGCAATGGAACGCGAAGAGTAAGGCAAGCGCAATAACCGTAGACCGATCAATCGTGTGGATTTGCCTGCACATATTCCAAATCACTCAGCGATCTGGCCTTGCGTCCAGTTTTTCAAAATCCAGCCCACACCCGCCCGCGCGCGCGAAGAATTAGTGTGAAACGATCGGCCCAGCCGGTTGTGGCACCACACACAATGGCGAAAAGAGCAAAAGGATCTTCAAACAAGGGCGATCACCATCGCAGAAAAGGCAAGCGCTGGTCGGGACGCGTGACGGCACGCAGCGATGCGCTAGACCTGGAGCCCAAGGTTTTTCGATCGAGCGACCCCCGTAAGATTGCGCTCTCGCTCAAACGCTCCGCCGAGCGGAGTAAGCGACGCAAGGCGCGGCCATATCAATCGGCCATGTCGATGTTGAATTTTTACATCAATCGCGCTGGCCGGAATCTTCCGAAACGACGGAAGCAAATACTTGAACGCGCCAAGGAGGAATTGCGCGATGTCTTTGGCCGCAAATGAAAAGTGTCGATTTCTTAAGCGATTTGGAGCGACAGGAAAGACGTGTGCAAGGCCTCGTCAGCGCCTTCGCTAAAGAGCTGCAATGAAAATAACCGCCAGCTCAGTTGAGCACGATGCGGGGATTGTCCGATCTGCGGCGCACCGCATCGATTCTCCCGCTGATTACGATCCGCTGGTGGAAATGGCAGGAAGCGCACAATGCGTTCTCATCGGCGAAGCTTCGCACGGCACCCATGAGTTCTATGCTACCCGCGCGGGCCTAACCCGGCATTTGATCGCAGAGAAATGTTTTCGCGCAATCGCGCTGGAAGCGGATTGGCCGGATACATTTCGGGTTCACCGATTTGGTACCGGGCGCGAGCAGGCGAAGAGCGCCGAGGAAGCTTTGCGCGATTTTCGCCGTTTTCCTGCCTGGATGTGGCGCAACACCGTTATGGTGGAATTTGTCACCTGGCTCAGAGGATGGAATGCGCGGAACAACAACTCCGCCGGTCTCTACGGCATGGACCTCTATAGCATGCATCGCTCGATCGAGTCCGTTCTCGAATATCTGAGCAAGAATGATCCCGCCGCGGCCCGACGGGCGCGCGATCGTTATGCCTGTTTCGAGCATTTCAGCGTCGAGCCGCAATTGTATGGGCACGCCACCGCGCTTCGCGGGAAAGAGCCGTGCGAAGATGAAGTAATCGAGCAGTTGGTCGAGATGCGACGCAAATATCGCGAGTTCATCAGCCGCGATGGTCATGTCGCCGAAGAGGAGTTTTTTTCCGCGGAACAAAACGCGCGGCTCGTCATGAACGCAGAACGTTATTACCGCGCCATGTTTCATGGCCGCGATGAATCGTGGAACCTGCGTGATTCGCACATGTTCGAAACGTTAAACGAATTATTCGCGCATCTGGACAGCGGGCGCGCCAAAATCGTGGTCTGGGCGCACAACTCACATCTTGGCAATGCGCGCGCGACCGAGATGAGCGCGCGCGGCGAGTTGAACCTCGGGCAGCTCGTGCGCGAACGCCTCGGCCGCCGCTCTTGCAGCATTGGCTTCAGCACTTACACAGGACGTGTGACCGCAGCCTCAGACTGGGGTCGACCCGCCGAACGAAAATGGGTGCGCCCGGCGTTGGGCGGCAGTTACGAGGAACTGTTTCACGCCACTGGAATGGCGGGCTTCTGGATCAATCTGCGCGAACGAAGTGATTGCACCGCGCTGCTGATGAATGAACGTCTACAACGTGCGATTGGCGTCATTTATCGGCCGGAGACAGAACGTTTCAGTCATTATTTGGCAGTCCGATTGCCGGAGCAGTTCGATGCCATGATTCATTTCGATGAAACGCGCGCGCTGGAACCGATCGAGCGCACTTCGGAATGGGAACAAGGCGAATTGCCTGAAACGTATCCCAGCGGCGTATAAACTCCGAGAGTAAAATATACTGAATCGGATTGCGGCTTTGGGGACTGCTCGATCCACTTTTGGATGCGCCGAGATATCGTGGATGCAATGGGACCGGCCTTCGCTGATGCGTTGAGAGGCGACGCGCAGCTGTTCGCAGTATAGATTGCGTTATGAAAGAGGAGGGAACAGTTCGAAGAATGAAAGTGCGCTGGTTACGTCACACCTACGCGGATTTGAGCGTGAGCAGCATTCAGCTCTGGCATGGCGCGCCGCACGTTTGGCAACCTCCCATCAATGCGTTTCGCTGCGCTGCAGCGGTGCACATCTGTGTTGACCTCGCAGGTGTGGACAAATCTCTGATTGATCTCACAGTAGAGCCGCGCCGGATTGTCGTCCGCGGCTCGCGTGAAACGCCGGAACCTAGTGATCGAACAACGCAAATTCTGGCACTGGAGATCGATTACGGACCTTTTGAACGCGAGGTGCGGTTGCCCGCTGACGTGGATGTGAAACGCGCGCGCGCGGAGCAGGAGAACGGCCTTCTCTGGATCTATCTGCCGCTGAAAAAATGAGCGACGGCGCAATCTCAACCTTGCAACAGTCTTCGAGCGCGCCGGTCAAGCGCGCGGAGATGGCAACGACGAGTGATGCCGACGGGCACGCCATGCCGCACATTCCGGAGGAGCTGTCCATTCTGCCGCTCCGGGGATTCGTGATGTTTCCTGGCAGCGTGCTGCCACTGACGGTTAGCCGACCAGCATCGATCAAGCTGCTGGATGAAACCTTGCCCCTGACCAAGATCGTGGGGTTCCTGACCCAGCGGCAAGAAGAAAAGGAAGAGCCTACTCCGCAGGACCTTTATCATGTCGGAACGGCCGCTATCGTTCTAAAGCTCCTGCGCCAGGCGGAAAACAATATTGTCATCGTAGTGCAGGGGCTGCGGCGATTTGCCATACGCAAAATTGTCGCGACGCAGCCCTATCTGCGTGGGGAAATCGATCTGCTCAAAACTATCGTGCCGGAGCAAAATGCCGAATGGCAGGCTGAGTTTCAGAATTTGCAGGATAGCACCGTGCGTCTGTCCCAGTTGCGACCGGATATTCCTGAAGAAACGGCGGCAATTATTCGCAACATCGATGATCCGGAGCAGCTGGCCGATTTTCTCGCGCCGAATCTCGATGCTTCAGTTGCCGAAAGACAATCGATCCTGGAGGAACTCGATCTGCGCAAGCGTGTGCGCGCCGTGCAAAAGCACATCTCGGCGCAACTGGAAGTAGCCCAGATTCAACAAAAGTTGCAGAAGGATGTGCAATCGCAGTTCAGCGATGCGCAACGCAAGGCATACCTGCGCGGACAGCTCAAGGCCATCCAGCGCGAACTGGGCGAAGGCGACACCGGCGCCGACGAACACATGGCGGTCCTTCGAACAAAACTCGAAGCAGCCAAACCACCTGCCGAAGTGCTCGCACAAGCCGAGCGCGAGTTGAAGCGGCTCGATATTATCCCACCAGCCAGCCCCGAGTATTCGGTGATTGTCGGTTACGTCGAGGCGATCGCAGAGTTGCCCTGGTCGAAATTGAGCGAGGACAATCTCGATCTCGACAAAGCGCAGCAGATTCTCGATCGCGATCATTATGACCTGACCAAAGTGAAACGCCGGCTCATTGAATATCTCGCAGTGCGCAAACTCAACCCACTGGGTCAGGGACCGATTCTCTGTTTGCTGGGTCCGCCAGGTGTCGGCAAAACAAGCCTTGGTCAATCCGTGGCCGATGCGCTCGGACGAAAGTTTGTGCGGATGAGTCTGGGCGGGATTCGTGACGAAGCGGAGATTCGCGGCCACCGCCGCACCTACATTGGTTCGATGCCGGGTCGCATTATTCAGGAATTGCGACGGGCCGGCACACGCAATCCCGTCATGATGCTTGATGAAATTGACAAGATCGGCACCGATTTTCGCGGCGACCCGGCCAGCGCACTGCTCGAGGTACTCGATCCACGGCAAAACAAGGCCTTTGTAGATCGCTATCTCGATGTCCCGTTCGATCTCTCGCAGATTATCTTTATCGCGACGGCCAACTACATCGGTGGAATCCCCGGGCCGCTCTTGGATCGGATGGAGCTGATCGATCTACCCGGATATACCGAACGCGAGAAACTGGAGATCGGAAAACGTTATCTCGTTCCGCGTCAGCTGACCGAGAACGGACTTGAAGCTGACCAAATCGAATGGCCAGACGAAGCGTTGCGATTGTTCATTAACGATTACACTCACGAGGCCGGAGTGCGTGAGCTGGAGCGGCAAATCGGCGCTGTCTGTCGCGCGGTGGCGGCGCGAGTTGCGCGCGGCGTAACTGATAAAGTGACGATCACTACCGATTTCATCCGAGAGACGCTGGGACCGCAACGCTACGTACACGAAAAACGGCTTACGACCAGCGCGCCCGGTGTCGTCACTGGTCTCGCGTACACGCCTACGGGCGGCGAAATTCTGCATGTCGAAGCAACGCGCTATCCTGGCAAGGGCAATATCACGCTTACCGGGCAGATCGGCGCGGTAATGAAAGAGTCAGCGCAAGCCGCCCTCAGTCTCGTTAGAAGCCGCGGCACGGCGATAGGAGTCAAGTCGGAGGAGTTTCGTGAAAACGATATTCATGTGCACGTCCCCGCAGGCGCTGTGCCGAAGGATGGGCCCTCGGCCGGGGTGGCCATGTTTACCGCGCTGGCATCCTTGTTTAGCAACAAGCCGGTGCGCTCCGATGTGGCTATGACAGGTGAGATCACCTTGCGCGGAATGGTTTTGCCAATCGGCGGATTAAAGGAAAAGAGTCTTGCCGCGATGCGGGCCGATATTTCTACGGTCATCATTCCGAAGTTGAACGAAAAGGATCTCGTCGATGTACCCGAAGAAGCCAGACAAAAGCTCCGATTCGTCCCGGTTGAAACCGTAGAAGAGGTGCTCGCGCACGCCCTCGATCAGAACGCGCAGCCCTTGCGCGCTGTATCTAATTAGCGAAGTCGCTCAAGCCGATAAGGACATCGCCGAGGGATCAGCTTGCCCGCCTTTCTCTAATCAACGCATTCAAACAACCTGTAGCCACGGCGCTCCGTCGCTGTCCGCGCGGACGACTGCAATCATGTCATGACTTCGGGGAGCTTCTCAGAAGTACGACCGTCGGCAGCATGCGGATGCACAATCAACCAATCCAGATCATCGCCGAAATTCGAAATCTCAGCGTTATGGAACTAGAAACATTAAAAGATCTTTACGTTCACGAATTAAAAGACCTTTACAGCGCCGAAAAGCAATTGACCAAGGCGCTGCCAAAGATGGCGAAGGCTGCCACAAGTAACAGGCTTGCCGATGGTTTTAGAACGCACCTCGACCAGACAGAGGAGCACGTTAACCGGCTGGAAAAAATCCTCGAAAGTCAGAACGCCAGTACACGTGGCGCGAAATGCAAAGGCATGGAAGGCCTCATCGAAGAAGGTGAGGAAATGATTGAGGAAGATGCCGAGGGCGAGGTCCGCGATGCCGGCCTTATCTCTGCGGCGCAACGTGTTGAGCATTACGAAATTGCCGGGTACGGTTGTGCACGTACTTACGCGGAATTACTCGGCGATACCGAAGGGGCCAGACTTTTGCAGCAAACGTTGGATGAAGAAGGCGCCACGAATAAGAAGCTGACGGAGTTGGCGAAAACATTGATCAACGTCAGAGCGCAAGCCGTTTAAGTCTTCTTGCCAGTGCTGGAGAGGCAGGAGAACAGCTGCGATGGGCGGCCACCCGTTGCCCACCGCAGCGATCCGCCGGATTCGGCTCAGAAACGCAAAGGCAGGAAGTAAAATCAAATCCAGGCTTCGAGATAGGGGCGGCACCACGACGAAGTCCTCTGGCAACCCTAGCGCCACACGAAAATCGCGAACGCCCACCGAGCTTCCGCCCAGTAATGCCCAGATCGCCGAGTTACTTTCCTTGGAAGCGAGCAAGGCTTCCTATGTCTTGCAACGCGCTTTCCGCCGCGCCGCACGCAGCGCGTTTCTCTGGGACGTCGAAGCGCGGGACTTGGTCGCGCGGAAAGAGCCTTTGACGCAACTTGCTCATGTCGGCCCCTTCCTGCAGAAACAAATTCGACAATGGATTCGGCAGAAACAGCATCCGCCGCGTCCGCCGCTATTGCGCAAAGAATTTTTCACGCTGGCGGAAAGTCGAACACGGCTGGCCCAATTCCCATCGTGGGGTGCGCGTCTTCGTGGCGATTTGCAAATGCATACCCGATGGAGCGATGGCTCAGGCGATGTTCGCGCCATGGCGGAGGCGGCGATTGCGCGCGGTTACGAATACATTGCGATCACTGATCATTCAAAAGGGTTGTCGATCGCGAATGGAATTGATGAGGTGAAGCTGAAGAAACAATCCGCCGAGATCGATGCGGTTAATCGCGAGCTTCGCCAATCCGGGAAAAGCACTACAGTTTTACATTCGATCGAGCTGAACCTGAATCCTGCTGGCGCAGGCGATATGGAGCCGCTGGCATTGCAATCACTCGATGTCGTTCTCGGCTCATTTCACTCGGCTTTGCGTCGCAAGGAGGATCAGACTGCACGTTATCTTGCCGCCATTCGAAACCCAGATATTCAAATTCTCGGCCACCCGCGTGGTCGGATTTACAACTATCGGTTGGGTCTGCGCGCGGATTGGGAAACAGTCTTCAGCGAAGCAACCCACCTCGATAAAGCGGTTGAGATCGATGCCTATCCGGATCGGCAGGACATAAATATCAACCTGCTCAGAATTGCGAAGCGTTGCGGGACGCGGATTTCCTTTGGCACCGACGCGCACCACCCCTGGCAACTTGAATTCATTGATTTGGCGCTCGCCGCCGCCTTGGCTGCGAAAATTCCACCCGAGCGGATCGTGAACTTTATGCCGCTAGCGGAACTCCGCGCTTGGGTTGAAGGCGTCCGATGCAGAAGAACTCGTCGGACAAACAAAAAACAAAGACACTCCAGCGTCTAGAACATCGGTATCGCCATTGTAGCGGCGCTTGTGTCAAACACTGATTTATAGGAAAGGCGCTCCCTGCGACGAGTTTCCGTACAACCGCAAGAAGAATAAGCGCAATCGCTGCTTCAAGCGCGAAATCGTCGTAAGGAAAGAGGCAAAAAGAGATGAAGATAACGGATCAAGCGAGAGAAAAGGCTGCCACTGGTTACATTCTGTTGTGGCTACTGGGAATCCCGATTCCGATTCTGTTACTGATCTTCCTGTTGCGCGGTTGCACATAAGCGCGGCTTAGAGTGGACGTTGCTCCGCGGGCGACAGGACCTTCGGGCATCCTTCCCGCGTGCGGAGTGCGTTCTTTTTTAAGGCGATGCATTTCCGCACGCCGCTCTGAAGAACATGAAGCGCAAGTTCCACGTTTATCGAGCGCCCTTCTACGTCGGGCTGTTTCTCCTCGTTATGCTTGTTATCGTCCGGGCGTTGCTTCCGTTTTGGGTGCGCGACTACGTAAACAAGAAGTTATCCGAAGTACCGGAGTATCGCGGCCATGTCGCAGCCGTCACTCTTCATCTCTGGCGCGGCGCTTATCAGATTCACCATGTCGAAATTGTAAAAACGAGCGGACACGTGCCGGTTCCATTTTTTTCCGCGCCACTGGTTGATCTTTCCGTGCAGTGGCGTGCCCTCTTCGATGGCGCTTTCGTCGGAAACATAGATTTTTTTGACCCGAAAATGAATTTCGTGAACGCGCCGAGCAAACAGAATTCGCAGATCGGAGTCGACAAACCGTGGCCGCAAAAGATCAAGGAACTCTTTCCACTAAAATTCAATCGATTTACCGTGCGTAATGGCGAAGTGCATTATCGCGATTTCTCCAGGAAGCCGGAGGTGGATGTGATTTTTGATCAGATCCAGATGGTGGCAACAAATCTGACCAATAGTAAAAAGCTATCGAAGACACTGGTGGCCGAACTTCAAATCGAAGGTCGACCTTTGCGCGTTGGCGATTTGCGTGCGCAGATCGCGCTCGACCCCTATGCAGAAAAACCGACCTTCACGTTACGGAGCGAGGCGACTGACGTGCCTTTGGTTAAATTAAACGACTTCGCCAAAGCTTATGCCGGCATCACCTTTGAAACCGGCACGTTAAAACTCGCGACCGAAATGACTTCGAACAGCGGGCGCTTTAACGGTTATGTCGAGCCGGTGTTCGATCACATGGCGATCTTCAATCCGGCACACGACTCCGATAATCCGATCGATTTTGTCTGGCAGGGAATTGTCGGCGGATTAACACGAATGATTCGAAATCAGCCCAAGGATCGGTTCGGAACCAAGGCACCCTTCAGCGGCAGCTTTGATGATCCGAAAACGGCGGTCACGACGACGATCCTGAATGTTTTCCGAAACGCATTTATCCAGGCATTCACTGGGACCCTGAGCGAAAACCAGCAAGATTTGCCAAAGGTCGATCCGGAAAAAAAGAAAGACTAGCGAAACTCGATTTTTTCGCATCTCAAGCGGTTGTCACCGGCGAATTAGACAAACGAAGTAATTAATATGCCGGGGAGACGGACATCATTTGTCGCAAACTCAGTTAGTTTGTTGAAACAGACCTTTTCGGAGTGGCTCGAAGACCAGGCGCCGCAACTGGGAGCCGCCCTTGCCTACTACACCGTTTTCTCGCTCGCCCCATTGGTCCTCCTGCTCCTCGCAATCATCGGTCTCCTTTTTCACGACGATCCTGCCGGTGCTTGGCGAAAAATAACGGAACAAATGAGTTACTTTCTCGATAAAAGCGCTATCGATGTCGTGCAGAATATCGCGCAGAAGGCGTCGCAACCGAACAAGGGAGTGTTGGCCACCATTATTGGAATTCTGCTGGCGGTTTTCGGTGCCAGTGGTGTCTTCGGCCAGCTACAAAATGCGCTCAACACCATTTGGGGCGTGAAAGCCAAACCCGGACTCGGAATTGCCGCATTTATCCGCTCGCGATTCCTTTCCTTTGCCATGGTAGCGGGCATTTGTTTTTTGCTGCTTGTCTCGCTCGTCATTGAAGGCGTGCTTAAAAACTTCAGCCAGTTCGTCCAAGCGATGTTCCCCGGCGGAATCGTCATCGCACTCATCGTTTACTCAATCTTCGATCTCGTGGTGGTTGTTCTGCTCTTCGCTCTCATCTTCAAATTCCTGCCGGATGTGAAAATTCAATGGCGCGATGTCTGGATCGGCGCCGTGATGACGGCGATATTTTTCGCCGTCGGGAAATGGGCGCTCGGCCTTTACCTCGGAAGCGGAGCGGCGGCCTCAGCTTACGGGGCCGCGAGTTCTTTAATCACGCTCCTCCTTTGGATCTATTATTCCTCACAGATCTTGCTATTTGGCGCTGAGTTCACGCAAGTGTATGCCGCGCGCGCCGGCCGCGCGTTTGTGCCGGACAAATATGCCGTCCGGGCCTAGGAGCGCGGCGATGGCAGAGAATCAGCCTGACGCCTATCAGCGTTTCGCCTTTTTGCGTGTCGGTCTTGCCCGCCCGGCATCGAGTCTGTGTATCATTCTCAGTCGATAAGAATCCAAAACGTGTTGATGATGTACCAACACTTCAGACAATTGGCCGCTGTCGACCATCTCATTACAGCCCGGGCAACGGTAAAACTGCGAGCTTTGCGCAGGCAACGATTTCGATGTGAGGTGCGTGAGCATCAGGCGGCCGTCCCCGAACCAAACACGAATCGCCGCGAAAGGCGCCGGCGCGAATAAGCGTGCGATTTTCCGCAGACGATGAATCTTTCTCCATCCTTATCAATGACGCGAATGACGCGATGTCCCCACTTATCGGGTGGTTTCGCAATTTCATTTGGATAAACCCAGTCTTCGACATTGGAGGGACAGCCTGTTGTCGGACAAGCGACCAAAGGTTGGTCTTGAGCGGGTGCATCGATCACTTCGATTTGGCGGCCACTAATCAATTTGTGGCAGCATCGACAAAACCGTCGATCATCCAGCGATTGCCACTTCCGGAATCGGTCCAGTCGGCGCAAAAGAATTAGGCGGTCGGCAGCATCCCATCGAACCGGCGACGCCATTTTCACCACCGAACTTTCTCGGAACGAGCGCGGCAATACAATCGGGCAGCGTCCCGAAAAGCTGATAGGATAAATCCCTATTTCGAAGTGTGGTCTGGAGGCTCTTATTTCAGCAGCTAAAATTGCGGGACCCTGGTTTATCAGCCTCATGTGTCTCTCTTTGCGGTTGCTGAATAGCCTTGCACATAGGTGATTGCCTTTATGCGGGAAACAACCAGTCGCATAACATTTTGGCCGCGACTGGGCCGTTGGGCGACGGAGTTGGTTTTGGTTTTCATCGGCGTTTATGCCGCATTCTGGCTGAGCAATTTCCAACAACGTCAGCAGGATGCAGAACGGCGCGACCGAATCCTTGCTTCAATCGAGCGAACGCTTCGCCAAGGAATCGACAGTTCAAAAGTTAATCGCGTGGGACAAGAACGAGAGGCTACAGAATTTCGACGCGCGCTCAATGCGGGAGAAATGCCGGCTCTGCGCCCTTTTGTTTTCATCACCGACTACACCCCGGGTGACTTTGCCATCTGGCTTCAAGGTGGTGGTATCCAGTTGCTCGACTTGGAGACGCTCAACGCGCTGCGTAATGACGAATCGGTAATCCGCTGGGGACTGGCCCGCATGGCCCGTTATCAAAAACTAAGCGACGAACTCATCGTGCCCAATCTCGACCAGGACATTTCGTTCTTTTACGATCCGGGCACGAAAAAATTAAAGAAACGTTTCGAGATTTATCCCGAAGCTCTGGAAGAAAGGGTGAAACTCGCTAACGACCTGGAACGAACTCACACCGCTCTACTCCAGCAAATCCAAGCCGAACGGCAGCACCGCTAAAACGGCCTTAGAGCACTCCAATCGCACGCGAAATCAAAACAATCACAATCGTTAATGAAATCCCGATTTGGACCATGGTGAGAATCTTTGCCCAGCGGGCGAGCAACGGCGCGTCGGTCGGACCGAACGTCGAACTGGTCGTCCAGGCGATAAAAAGATAATCGACGAAATGCGGCCGCCATCCCTGGCACTCAAAGCGACCGCGCTCGATTTTTTCAATCTGCATCTGCGGGAAAACAAAGCTGCGGCTGCCGAACTCGTGCCGTTGACGGCGAGCGGTCGGCCCGCCGCCATCCAATCGCCAGTACCAAAGGGCGAAAACAAGCACGTTGGTGAACCAAAGTTCAGCACCTGAGGCCAATAGCGCGACCGGTTCTTCTGTATGTGCGGGCACAGCGGCAACGAGCAACGCGACCGATGCTACCAGCGCGACGGTAATAACGCTGCTAACGATGATACCCAGGATACGATTCAAGGACTGCTTGCCCGTGCGATGCGCCACTACCGTAGGGGCGATGAGCACAGCAATGAAAACCGGAAGCACCCATTTCGGGCCGGCGATCAGGGCTCGTGGCAAGGCAACATAAATTCCACCAACGGCAAGCAACGCCAGCAACGCCTGCCAACGTGGCTCAGGCTTATCGATCTTCTCGACAGGATCGCCCACCTCACCGGTATAGCACGATTTTGTAGCACAGCCATCCTGGCTGTGGGGCTAACGGGCATCTTGCCCGTTGCTTGTATTTACCGCAGCAATTTGCGCTATCTCATTGAGAATCGCGTTACCCACACGCCATTCGTCCCGAAGTCCTTCGCCGCGACAGACTGGGTATGACGTTGGCTGGAAAGATAACCGAGCTGATGTTAATCAAGGCAATGATCCGCTCGGTTTTAGCATGTCTTCTTATCGCTGTAACAATTGTCCGCGCGGCCGATTATCCTTCGCAAGCGGAAAGCGATTATTCGATCCGCAATTTCACGTTTACTAGCGGCGAAACGCTGCCGGAGTTGCGTATTCATTACCGCACCCTGGGAAAGCCGGAGAAGAATGCGCAGGGTAAAACCACCAACGCGGTTTTGATCATGCATGGAACAACAGGCAGCGGCGGGCAGTTCTTTCGCCCGGAATTTGCCGGCGAGCTGTTCGGTCCGGACCAGCCGCTCGACGTGACGAAATTCTTCATCGTTTTGCCCGACGGAATCGGCCACGGCAAATCGAGTAAGCCGAGCGATGGCCTGCACGCAAAATTTCCGCACTACGGCTACCGCGACATGGTCGAAGCGCAATACCGTTTACTCACAGATGGCTTGGGTGTGAATCACGCGCGCCTGGTGATGGGGACGTCGATGGGCGGAATGCATACGTGGCTCTGGGGTGAAACGCATCCGGAGTTTATGGACGCACTCTTGCCGCTGGCGAGTCTTCCGACGCAAATTTCCGGACGTAACCGCGCATGGCGGCGCATTATCATCGATGCCATCCGCGGCGACCAAGCATGGAACGGTGGCGAGTACAAAACCCAACCACCCAGTCTGCGGACTGCGGCCGAGATGCTTTGGTTGATGAGCAGCAATCCGATGGTGCGACAAAAAGAGGCGCCCACTCTCGCGAAGGTGGATGAAGTTCTCGACAAATTCGTCGCCGAACATCTCAAAACCGAGGACGCGAACGACGTACTTTACGCGCTCGAAGCATCCCATGATTACGATCCTGGCGCGGAGTTGGAGAAAATTCGCGCGCCGCTCCTCGCAATCAATTTCGCCGATGATCTCATCAACCCGCCCGAGCTCGGAATTCTCGAGCGCGAAATCAAGCAGGTTGCTCACGGCCGCGCATTGCTAAATCCATTAAGCGAGAAAACACGCGGCCACGGCAGCCATACCATCGCGGCGTTATGGAAGGATGACCTTGTTCGTTTGCTGACGGAGTCAGGAAAGTAGCTACCTTGTCGGCAGGCTCTTCGTAGCCCCGTCGATTGCGATGCGCGCTGACTGGAGCGGGATCCTCGTTGTCCGTCAGGAATATCACATCACGAACTGGAAATTCGGCTGATTTGCAAATAGGTTGAAAGCTTGAGAATGAATCAAGTTTTTCGAATTGCCATTCTTTGCGCTTTTGCGTTTTCCGGCTGCCTTTCCAGTCGAAACTCGGAGGTAATGATTGACACCAACGCAAAAACGAAAAAAGGGGTGTCTGAAGACTACCAGCCAACGATCTCGGCATCCGAGATGAGAGGGCCGCAGTAGCACGGCCACCTTGCCTCTTGTTTTTGGCCGACGGGAAGCCGACCGTTTCGATTCGGCGCCAACTTCCTTAGCCGGCGTTTACACCGGTTTTGTTCATCGACTTTTCGGCAAGGCGCTGATACCTACCGTCGAATGCGAAACCGGCTCCGTTATTTCATCTTCCTGGTGATCGGCTGCTTCGGGCAATTCGCCTCGGGCGATCCGGCGTTCGACGTTATTATTAAGGGCGGGACGGTTTACGATGGCACCCGTGTGGAAGGCCGGGTGACAGATATCGCCGTTCGCGGCGATCGCATCGCTGGCGTTGGCGATTTTGCAAATGCCACCGCCAAAACCACGATCGACGCGCGGGGTCTCGCCGTTGCGCCCGGCTTTATCAACATGCTCTCGTGGTCGACGGAATCGCTCATTCAGGATGGAAGATCGCAGAGCGAGATTCGCCAGGGGGTGACCACCGAAATCATGGGCGAGGGCGATTCGATGGGTCCGCTAAACGACCGGATGAAAGAGCGGTATTTGCGCGAACAAAGAGACATCAAATACGATATCAAATGGAATACTCTGGCGGAGTATCTGCAGTACTTGGAAAAGCGCGGTGTCTCCTGCAATGTCGCTTCATTTCTGGGTGCGACCACCGTTCGTGAGTACGTGATTGGGCTGGAAGACAAACAACCCTCGGCCGAGCAGCTCGACCAGATGCGCGAACTGGTGCGCAAGGAGATGGAAGCGGGTGCGCTCGGGATCGGCTCATCACTGATTTATCCTCCGGCTTTTTATGCGAAAACCGACGAGCTAATCGAGTTGTGCAAAGTCGCTGCCAAATACCAGGGCAAATACATTTCGCACATGCGGAGTGAAGGAAATCGGTTGCTCGAATCCCTCGATGAATTAATCCGAATCAGCCGCGAAGCCGGCATCCCGGCCGAGGTTTACCACATTAAGGCTGCCGGCGAAAAAAACTGGCCCAAGGAAGATCAACTGCTGGCGCGTATCGAAGCAGCGCAAAAAGAAGGACTGAAAATTACGGCCGACATGTACACCTACACCGCGGCCGGCACAGGGCTCGATGCCTGTCTCCCGCCATGGACCGAAGACGGTGGTTACCCGGCTTTGTTCAAACGTCTTCGCGACCCAGACATGCGGGCGAAGATCGCCGCGGAGGTTCGCGTCAACTCCGATGCCTGGGAAAATTTATATCTCGCAGCCGGTTCGCCGGAGAAAATTCTGCTCGTTGGATTTAAATCCGAAAAACTCAAGCCGCTGACTGGTAAGTCGCTTGCCGAAGTAGCAAAAATGCGCGGCAAAGATCCAATCGAGACGATCATGGATTTACTGAGTGAAGACGAGTCGCGGATCGATGCGGTCTATTTTGTGATGTCGGAAGAGAATGTACGGAAGGAACTCGCCAAACCGTGGATTGCGTTCGGCTCGGACGAAGCTTCGCAGGCG
>JBKPMO010000023.1:0-12094 GCA_046732175.1 Verrucomicrobiota bacterium | reverse complement strand
TTTTCACAATCCGGTAACCATCGAGTTCAAACGCCGTCGTCGTCATTGCTGGGTTCATACCCGCAATTTAGGCACGGTTCAGCCCCGCTGCATCGAAGCTTTAACGTGTGGAACTTGAGGTGCTCTTGGGCGCAAATTTGGGTCCTGCGCGGCCAAACAGATCCTGCACATCGAAAAAGGCGATGTAAACCATGAACCCGATGATGAGGACGGCGCAGGCGGTTTGCACGATTTCGAGCACGCGCGCATTTACCGGACGACGGCGCAAAGCTTCAATAATCGCAAGGGTGATGTGACCGCCATCAAGGACAGGCATTGGGATCAAATTCAAGAGTGCGAGATTCACATTCAGAACAACGCTGAACCAGAATGCCATTAGCCAGCCGTCGCGGTTTTCGAACATCAAATAATAAACGCGCAACATCATTACCGGACCACTCATGTGCTGCAGCTTTACGTCGGACTTAGGCGACGCGATTGCGCCGAAAGTATTGACGACCGCCAGAGTTGCCGCGCGGATTTGTTCCAAGGGGGTCGGGTGGGTGCGGGTCAATTTCCCATAGGTATCTAGCACAATTCCGTAGTTGTCATCCCAGGCAATGCCGACGCGCGGATACTGTTCCTCCTGCGGAATTTCGGGTGTGACCTCCAAATCGAAATCCTTCCTGTTTCTAACAACCGAGAACCGCACTGGCTGGCCGCCGTGATTTCTGATGTATTCGGAAGCTGCGGCGGTGCTTTTCATCGGAATCCGATCGATCGCACGAACAATGTCCTTTTCCTGCAAGCCGGCTCGCAACGCCGGACTATCTTTCAACACGTCTCCCACTACCAGTGGACCGGGCTCAAAAGGCAATGTCAGGTCTGCTTTGTTGCGTTTCACATCTAGGTTCATCGGCGTCGACGGGTTCTCGCGCAGGAAATCATCAATCCCGTTGATGTGATAAAGTCGTTTTCCGTTGATCCCGACGATCAAATCGTTTGCTCGCAATCCAGCCAGCGCCGCGGGGCTTCCGGGCTGCACACGCGCTACCAATGGAGTTTCAGCCGGAAAAATCTCGATTTGGCGCAGCCCCTTCCGCATCCACGCACGTGTCGGGGGGATTTTGGGTTTTGCTTCGACCGTGATCAGGCGCATCTTGCCGCCGGCGTCTCGCTGAACGGTGATCGGAATGGTTTCGCCTTCGCTGCGAACGATGCGCCAGCTGATCGAATCTTCGCTCATCCCGCCAAAACGCGTGACCGGATGTCCATCCACGGAAATGATTTTGTCGCCCGTCTTTAGTCCGGCTTGTGCGGCAGGCGAGTCAGGCAGGACGTAACCAATAATAGTGGTTGCTTCCGATTCGCTCACCGGTCGCCCGATAACCCAAATGAAGATGGCAAAAACCACCGCCAGCAAAAAACTGAAGAGCGGCCCGGCAAAGGCGACGATGATTTTGTCGAGCGCAGAAATCTTCGGCAATTGCGCGCGATCGACATCGGCCTTGCCCTCGATGATGTCCATTGGTGCTAGTTGCGGTAGCGCCACGAAACCGCCGAAGGGAAGCGAGCCGAGGGAGTACTGCACGCCATTAATCGTCTTTTTCCAGAGCGGTTTGCCGAACCAGATGCCAAATTTCTCGATGTAAAGGCCGCGCCAGCGCGCCGCCAGGAAGTGACCGATCTCGTGTACGACAATGAGCAGATTGAAAAGTGCAAGAACCTCCAGGCTGATGAGGATGACACGCGCGATGTGGAGAATCATTGCGGGTAGACGATTTTAGTAATTGTCGGCACGGTCCGCTTCAACGCTTCAACTGTTAACGATTTAACGTGCCTTTCCTGCCTCCGCGCGCGCCCATTGGTCAGCCTGCAATATCTCATCGAGTCCGGGGTGCGCAATGGACTCATGAGCGTTCATCACTCGCTCAACCGTCTGCCAGATCTGAGGGAACCTCATGCGTTTTTCGAGAAAAGATGAGACCGCCACCTCATTGGCCGCGTTCAAAACAGCCGGAAGCGTGCCGCCGGTTTCGCCTGCCCGTCGCGCGAGGTTGAGGGCAGGGAAGTCCGTATACCGTGGCTGCGCAAATTTCAGTTCGGCGACTTTGCCGAAATCGAGTGGTGGCAGCGAGTTCGGTACCCGGTCTGGCCAAGTGATGGCGTATTGAATCGGGAAACACATGTTGGAGTAGGACAGCTGCGCCAGCACCGAGCCGTCCGCGAATTCCACCATCGAATGGACAATGCTCTGCGGATGAATCACGACTTCGACCTGCGCCATTTCGACGCCAAACAACCAGTGCGCCTCGATCATCTCCAGCCCCTTATTAAATAGGGTTGCGGAATCGATCGTGATCTTCGGTCCCATGTTCCAGGTCGGATGCTTCAACGCCTGCTCGACCGTGATATTGGAAAACTCGTCTGCCGGCGTTTCGCGGAATGGGCCGCCGGATGCTGTGAGAATGATTCGGCGAACGTCGTTGTAGCCGCGGTCGCTGACCGCGGAAGCGCCTTGAGCTTTCGATATGCCGCGGTCAGCGACCGCGGCTACAGCCCTTCCCTCCAGGCACTGAAAAATCGCGTTGTGCTCTGAGTCGACTGGCAAAATCTGCACCCCTTTCTCCCGCGCTTCCCGCATCACAATCTCGCCGGCCATCACCAAAATTTCCTTACTTGCCACTGCGAGATCTTTTCCGGCTTCAATTGCGGCCAACGCCGGGCGCAATCCACCGGTGCCGACAATTGCAATTAACACTATGTCGCTTGCCACTTTTGACGCGATCTCGCGCAACCCCGCTTCGCCGGAAAAAATTTGCGGCTTGTAATTCAGATTCGTGCGCAATTCATCGAGTTTCGTCTCATCAACGATACAAACTGCACCCGGACGCAATTCATTGGCCTGCACAGCCAGCTCGCGGGCCTTCGAGTTCGCCGCGATCCCGACGATCTCGACACGCTCGGGAATGTCGCGCGCAACTTTCGCCGCGCTTTCGCCAATCGACCCAGTCGCTCCGAGAACGACCACGCGTTTCCGTTTCATGCAAAAACCTTCGCACGCGGACCTCCGGGGAGCGCGCACGCCTCGCGTGCATTCGCCAGTCCGGCTCGGACTTTCGGGGCCTCGCCGAAAGCCTCTGGGAAAGTTCGCGATGGCGAGGGCGCCGTCGCCAGCACGCGAGGCGCGTGCGCTCCCCAGAACTCTCGCGCACCATTCATCTCACGTTACGGTACCCGAACTCGCACCACCAATCGCAGATAAAAAAACAGCAGCGGCGCGGTGAAAAGCAAGCTATCCACGAGATCCAGCGCCCCCCCAATCCCCGGCAACAATCGCCCCGAATCCTTCACTCCAGTGCTTCGCTTGATGATCGATTCGGCCAGATCACCGATCACCGCAGCGAAACCAAGCAGCAATCCCAGAATCGTGGCGTGTGTCCAGTTCAACACCGCGAGACGTCCGGGCATCAGTTTAAAAAGCGCGAGACTCGCCAGGAGCGAAAATCCCAACGCCCCGAAAAATCCTTCCCAAGTTTTCTTTGGGCTGATGTGCGGAATGAGGGGATGCCGCCCGATGAGGCTGCCGGTAAGATAAGCGCCCATGTCGCTGAATTTCGTGATCGCGATTAAATAAAGGCAATAAAACTGTCCCATCACTGCGCCGGTCTCGGATCGCGGGACGACGTAAAGGATTTTGGTCATGAAATTGAAAAGCCACAGCACATAGAGAAGACCGAAAAGCGTGTAGGCCATCGATTGCAGCGGTTCGTCCTCGCGCAGACGCGCAAACATTTGGCGCGTGATCACAGTCAGCAGAAACAGCAGCAGCATTGCGGTCTCGAATTCGTAGGAATTCGCCAGGCCGAAATGGGAGAAGTAATAGAAACTCCCGCACAACATTGCTGCTCCGCAGATCATGGCGGTGAGTTTGAAATTTGGCAGTCCGCGTTGATCGAGCATGCCGTAAAATTCCCACAGCGAAATCAGGCCGAACGCACTGATCAAACCCCAGAACGCGAGTTCAAATCCTGAAAACGCAATCAACAACGCTACCGTCCAGAGCGCGATGGTGCTGCCGAATCGCAGAATGAAAACGCCGCGCGGTGTGGCCGGTTTGGTTTGAACTTGCTGAGTTTCGGCCGTGGCAGGCATCGAACTCCATCATCGGAACGATGAACCAAATTGTCCATAGCCATTCCGCATCCGTCATCGATTCCTGTTTTCCTTGCAACCCGATTCGCCTAGGCTTCAACTGGCAATGCAACAAACGATGCCAGCAATCGTGAAAGCCAAAGCCGAACCCGGCTTGTGGCTGGAGCAAGTCCCTGTGCCTGAGATTGGCCCCGATGATGTTCTGATCCGCACGAAAAAGGCTTCGATTTGCGGTACCGATATTCACATTTATAACTGGGACGCCTGGGCGCAGAAAACGATCCCAGTGCCGATGACCATTGGTCACGAGTTCGTCGGGGAAATTGCAGCGACCGGATCAAACGTGCGCGGTTTTGTCGAGGGCGATCTCGTCGTCGGGGAGGGGCATATTACCTGCGGGCATTGTCGAAATTGTCTCGCCGGTCGCCGTCACCTGTGCCCAAACACCCAGGGTGTCGGCGTCAATCGTCCCGGTGCCTGGGCGGAATTCGTTGCCATTCCCGCGACCAATGTCTGGCACGCCGATCCTTCGATTTCACTCGACGTGCTTTCCTGTTTCGACCCGCTCGGCAACGCTGTACATACCGCCCTCACCTTCGATCTCGTCGGCGAGGATGTGCTGATCACCGGCGCCGGACCGATCGGTTGCATGGCCATTCCCATTTGCCGGCACGCCGGCGCCCGCCACATCGTCGTTACCGACGTCAATGCTTATCGACTGGATCTCGCAAAAAAAATGGGGGCAACTCTCGCTCTCGATGTGCGGACCGAAAAATTGCCGGACGACATGAAACATCTCGGAATGAAAGAAGGTTTCGATGTTTGCCTGGAAATGTCGGGTAACCCCAAAGCTTTTGCGGACATTTTGCCGAACATGTTTTATGGCGGCAAGATCGCGCTTCTCGGCATCATGCCATCGAGTGCTTCGATTGATTGGAATATTGTCGTCTTTCACAGCCTGACGCTGCGAGGAATCTACGGACGCGAAATGTTCGAGACTTGGTACAAAATGACGTCGCTCATCCAGAGCGGCGTTGATATTTCACCGGTCATCACTCATCACTTTCCTTTTCAAGAATTCAAGGAAGCCATCGAACTCGCTAAGTCCGGTAACTCCGGAAAGATCGTGCTGGATTTTAGCGAGGCGACGTAGCGCTGGAATTTTCCGGTTCTGTAGCGGCGGTCGTGTGGGCCGCATCTTGTTGAGAACTGGCGGCACGCCTGCCACTACAGTGCCTTCTCGCCGATAAATTACTGCAGCTGGGCCGCGGCTTCTTCGTTGCCTTGAAGCTCGAGTACCATTCGGCGGATGTGCCGGTAATCCTGATGTGGAAGAAGGAGACGCAAACTTTCCTCGGAATCGCCCCACCGCAGAATTTGAATCGGTTCCTGGCGGGCGCCCCAGGCGTTCATTTCCGCCCGAGTAGCCATATAAAGATCAATCGTGTTACGTCCGGCCAGCGCCCAGCCGTAATCGTCCACCCGATACATCTGCCCGGTCGAAAGCAACCGGAAAGTCGTGCCCACCGGCCAGCGCGACCAATCGGCGGCTGCGCTTCCGATCTTCGGCGGCTGCGACTTCGCCTTTACGACGACGCGCTTGCCACGGACGATCTTCACTGTCCGCGTGGTGGTAGTTGTCGTGGTTGTGGTCACCGCGGTAGCCTTTCGCACCACCGGCTTTGCCTTTGTTTCGTCATCGTTCATCGAGAACGGTTGCGGCGCCGGCGTGTAGGTGGCGACCCGGTAGTCAATTTCTATAGGCAAACGCGTGTTTTCAGCGCGATGAATCGGCGGTCCCGCTGCCTGTAACACACCGCCAAGCGCATTGTGATTGGTAAATTGCAAATGATCCGACTCCGTATGGGTGTAGGCGGTTGTGCGAACGGTTTGGAAATCCGATTTCCCAATTGGAGATTCGTAAGCGGGAAGGGCACGAGTGCTGGTAGCGCCGCAGGAAGATAACAATATCGCGCTGATTGCGCCAAGCGCGATGAGGCAAAGAACGCGGAGCTGTTTCAAGGTTAGGCGGAGAGTTATTAACAGCTTATTCACCGTTTGCGCAACCCAAATTTCCCTTCGGCCACCGCTCCCGGCACCAACAGACTTCCGGCGCGGAATAGGTCACCATCGGCATCAAAAAGAATCTGTCACAGACGCCTCTACCTCTTTCCGTGCAGTTGCTTTGCACTGGGCTCGGTTAGATTGCCGGATGCTCGCGGAATTTGATCAGCAACTCACGAAAACGCTCGATGAAATCAGAGCGCAGGGTCTCTACAAGACCGAGCGCATTATCACCACGCCCCAGGACGCACATATCGCCGTCGCCGGCGGCAAGCGCGTCCTGAATTTATGCGCCAACAACTATCTCGGCCTGGCCGATCACCCCGCGCTCATCGCCGCAGCCAAGGAAGCGCTGGATACGCACGGTTTTGGCATGGCCAGTGTGCGTTTCATTTGCGGGACACAGGATCTTCACAAGGAACTGGAAAGTGCACTGACAAAATTTCTCGGAACGGAAGAGACGATTCTTTACCCGAGCGCATTCGACGCTAACGGCGGTTTATTTGAAACGCTGTTGACCGATAAGGACGCGGTGATTTCCGACGAATTAAATCACGCGTCGATCATCGACGGTATTCGGCTCTGCAAGGCGCAACGCTTCCGTTACAAGCACAATGACATGGCTGATCTGGAAGCAAAACTGCGCGAGACCGGCAGCGCCAACGTAAAATTGATGGCCACCGATGGTTGTTTCTCGATGGACGGAACCATTGCCGATCTGAAATCGATTTGTGATCTAGCTGACAAATATGGCGCGCTGGTCATGATCGACGATGCGCACGCTACTGGTTTTCTCGGCAAAAGAGGACGGGGCACGCATGAGTATCGCGAAGTGATGGGAAGAATCGACATTATCACCGGCACGCTCGGGAAGGCGCTGGGCGGAGCCAGTGGCGGATTCACCAGCGCTCGCCAACACATTGTCGAACTGCTTCGGCAGCGGTCGCGTCCCTACCTATTTTCCAACAGTGTGGCGCCCCACATTGTGGCCGCGACCTTGAAGGCGCTTGAACTTTTGAGTAGCTCAACCGAGTTGCGCGATAAGCTGGAAGAAAACACCAAATATTTCCGTGCCGCTCTAACGGAATGTGGACTCACGATCAAACCTGGAGTTCATCCAATCGTGCCAATCATGATCGGCGATGCCGCCAAGTCGCAAAAGTTCGCCGCGCGAATGCTGGAGAAAGGCGTCTACGTCATTGGCTTCTTTTATCCAGTGGTGCCGCATGGCACCGCCCGCGTTCGCACCCAGGTCAGCGCCGCGCATTCGCGAGAAGATTTGGAATTTGCGGTCAATGCCTTCGCGGAAACGAATGCTGAGTTAGGGTAAAATTGTTAAACTGTTAAAATATTAAAAGGGCGAGCGCCTTTCCGTTTCAACGATGTAACGTTTTAACAATTTAACCTTCCAACATGCTCTACATGGTCGTCGAACATTTCAAAGAAGGCGCCGTTCAAGAAATCTATCGCCGCTTGCGTGAGAAAGGGCGGATGATGCCCGATGGTCTGAAATACGTCTCCAGCTGGATCGATACCGAACTGAAAGTCTGTTATCAACTGATGGAAACCGAGGATGCTGCACTCTTTCGGCGCTGGACGGAAAACTGGGACGACTTGATGGATTTCAAAATCGTCCCGGTGCGAACATCTGCGGAAACGGCGGCGCTCTTCGAGCGACGTTAAAGTTAAAAGTGTTACAACGTTAAAACGGGATGCTTCCATTTTAACGATTTAACGATGTAACCTTTTAACCCTTCCCTGAGGCCCGCACTTTTTCATCGATCGCGAGATATTCGTCACGCGGTGGACTGAAGGTGTCGAGCACGCGCGTGTCCTCCAGCGTTTCCACTCCATGCGGGATATTACTCGCGAGATAATAAGAGTCGCCCGGTTTCAGTTCGTGCGGCACGCCCTCCACAATTAATTTCATCCGGCCCGATAAAATGTGCACAAGCTGCTCTTGGGAGTGGCGGTGTTCGGGCATGCGACTCCCGGCATCGAGCTCCGCAATCATTTGATACATGGTGCGGCCATGCGCATGAGTGCGGCGCTTAATACCGGGGCAAATCTCAATCCAGGGATTTTCTTCTTTCATAATTTTCAGCTCTCGCGTTCATGCAGCGCGATACTCGATCCTACCCAAGTTTTATCTTTGTTAAAGTCCACGCCCATCATTTTGCCCTGGCTCATTCGCACCAGATTATTAACGAGAATTGGATCAGGGTCGTCATCGGGCCAGATAAACATCATCCGAATTTCGGCCTTCGATTTCGGTCCGTCCGGTGTCGGGACAAACTCGGCATACTGGACCTTCTCTTGCAAAATCCACTCGCGGGGCTTGGGCAAGGCTGCGAGCTTTTCGCGGGTGGGGCCCATATCAACGCCCAGGCCGGCAAAAGAATACAGCGGCTTCAGAACAAAATCGCTGATTGATTTGTCAGCCGGAAATTCATCAGCAAAAAATGCCGAAGAGCTGTAGCGACTCTCAAGAAAGGGTAACGAATGTTTGCTGATTCGGAAATACCAGTTTGGGTGACCTACCCACACGACGTCGAGTTCATCTTGAAAGCTGAAGGGCAGTTTCAACTCTGGTCGTCTAAGCAGTTCATCGAAAATCACGCGATTATAGATCCGTTCGATGGGCACTTCCCGTCCATCGCGCATGTAAAATAATTGGCGCCCCTGTTTGCTGATATCGGTCACTGAAACAGGCGAGATGCCCAGAATCGATTCAGTGCAGGCGAAATCGATGCGGGTTTTCTGTTTGGCGGGTTCAATTTCCAGCAAGATCACATTCTGCGGATCGGAATGGGCAACAATGGTATTGCGCAAGAATTTCAAATAATCGTCGTCCTGCATTCCGCCGAAGGCCGACGTCCAGCGGCGCGGGATGGCGGGGTACGCTTTGCGCATACAACCGAGCACGAGCAATTGAAATCCATATAGGCTCGGAAAGGCCTGCAACTCGATCAGGCGGGGGACGAGTCGATTCTCCACGGCGCAAATTCCAAAATCCACAACCAGAAACGCCGGGTGTGTCGTTTCATTGGGAACCTCCAGGCCAGGTGGAATCGCACTTGCCGCATGCCGCGCGAATTCCAGAGTGCGTGTCTTTCCCACAATTTCCTTGGCCGCCGCTACGAGTTCGTCGTGAAACTCGCGCGTCAGAAAAATCGGCGTTTCCGAGAGCCGAAAATCCGCCGGCCATTTTTCAGTTTCGTTTACGCAACGCAGCAATGCCGCGTACTTTTCCGGAGTGAAATCGGCGTTGAAACGGGCGCGAAGTTCCGGATGCACGAACCTTGTTAAAATGACGAATGACGAATGTCCAATGACCCGCCTACGTTCTTACTACGGCGCGGCAGACGAAATCTGAATAATGCAAACCCGATAGCCGATTCCGCGACTTAGACAGGATTTACAGAATTACACCAAAAACTTCCCGGCACGCATGACCTGTGCACCGTCAAACCAGATGTCGAAATCGCGACCGACACAGTCAATGTGGGTTTTCGAAATCCAATCTGCGCCGGTGTGTTCCGCATACGGATGACCGAAGGCGAGATGGATTCCGGGAATCTTTTCATCCTGTAAAATGTTACCGATGACGTGGGTGCACGCAGTGTTGGTGCCGATGGCAAATTCACCGACCCGATTGCTGTTCTCGTCGGTGCTGGTATAACCGCGAAATTCTTCAAGCAATTTCTTGTTTTCCGAGCGCATTGAGCGGATCCGGCTGTTTTCTACTTCGACCGTGAGTGGCGCCGCTGCGAGGTCGCCATATTTTGCGCACAGGTAATCGCCGACCACGCCATCGATCACAAAAATCCCGTTACAATTCTTCGGCGAAGTGAAAATCTCGCCTCCCGGCAAATTGCCCCATTTTTCAGGCGTAATCAGCCCGCTCGTCTTTAACCATTTCAAATTCGGGGAAAACTCGGCTTCGAACTCAGTCCCGTGTGGCGTCTGGCAGCGGATTCGTTTGGTCTTGCGCGCACGCTCGATCAGGCGCTGGCTCAATGCATCGACTGCCATAAAATCGGCACGCATTCCTTCAACCATGATCTGCCGGCTGATGTTGACCATGTGGCCATGGCGGATGCGGTTCTTGTTTATTACCGCGGTCATTTCGATGCGCGGCCCGAGTTCGCCAGTCAAAGTTGTTGCAGCAAAAATAGAGACCTGTGACTGAGCGAGATCATCCAGAATGATTTTGGGCATTCGAGTGAGCGGGCGCTCGGCGTAGTTTTCCAATACGAAGACGGCATGAGCGGCGCCTACCTCTTCCACCTCCGTCTGCAACGCGGCTGCGATCTCGGCCGTCGCTTCGTCGGTAATAATGGTGATACGCTCGTTGGATTGCAGCCGGAGACAGATGCGGATGGCGTTGCGCGCGCCGGGGGCCAATTCGGCATCAATTGTGTCGGTGAGGAATCGATCCGGCATAAAGTTTTTAAAGTTGTCCGGGAACGGCCGCAGAGCAACCTGACTCCATCTTAAAAATGAGCGTGCGAACAGGTCTCGCCACCCGAGGGCTGGCTCGCGTCTGCGAAATGCGATCGAGCTCCTCGGTCAAGGCGGTTTGGTCGAAAGCGCTCACGACGTACTCTAATGCGATTATCATGCCGTGCTGGCTCGAAATCTCCTTAGTTCGTCTGCAGATTTCACGGATTTGCGCAGACTAGATTTTTTCTGCGGATTAAACTTCTTGGATTAGACACTCAAACAATAACTTTGGTAATGCCGCTTCGTTCGTTCTTCTGGATAGGTAGCCTCACGGTGGTGGCGAGCTTTTGCGGCGAGCTGTCGGCGCAGCTTCCGCCGCGTGACATTCTGCGCGCGCATGTTCTCGGCGATCGCATCGCCGCACTGGGACCAAAAGTGCGCCCCGATGAGGCGCAACGCGTAGCAGAATGCGCTTACGCCACCGCGCAGTGCCTTCGACGCAATTACGGTACCGTTTGGGGGCCGCCGTCGCTCAACAATATTCTAGTTAACACGGGCATTCGAAAGCGCGGGCTTTGTTTCCAATGGGCGGAGGATTTACTCGCACAGCTCGATGCCTTAAAGGTCGCGACGCTCGACTTGCATTGGGCGGAAGCGTACGCCGGAACCTGGCGGGAACACAATGTCGTCGTTGTTACCGCAAAGAATCGGCCGATGCACGACGGTATTCTGCTCGATTGCTGGCGGCACTCGGGGCACTTGTTTTGGTCGGCAGTTGCTGCCGATGACTACCCGTGGGTCGAAGACAGCAAATATGCCACTATCGCGCGCAGAAAATTCGCCGCGAAAAAAAGATCCAGCCTCGCCCAAGAACAACCGCCGCCGACAAATGGCAGAGGCTCCACGATCACCGCGTCGATATATTAGCGTATAACCGTAAGGTATGGGCTACGTCACATCCAAGACTTAGCGAACACCCCTCGGAATTGCAGGATTCGCCCCGCGCTGGGCCCCCAGTTTTGGACAACTCTACGCGCGCATGCTTGCCTCGGAACAAGACTCAACCGAGCCCCGTCTTTTCCGGGCGGGCGTGCCGAGTAGTGCCGGAAGGCACGCTTTGCGTGGCCGTCGAGAGACGCTCCCGCGCGAACTGGCGCCGGTTGCGCGTTGCTCTCGTGGCGGTTTCCAGCTTAATTCTCTCGGTGCGGACAATCCTTGCTTTACTGTGCCTTGCCTTTTTCGGACCGACGCTACGCGGGGAAAATCTTAACGAGCTGATCCTGGAGCAGGTCCGCAAAATGCCACGTGGCGGTCGCTATTCCACTTCCCACTTCGCGACAATTAAACTGCAATCAGTAGCGCATTTCGAATCGGGCAAATTCCTCGTTATCCCAACCGCCCCCTATCCGAGCTTCTGTTCCGGAGCGACTTATCTTGTGTTCGTCAAGAC
>JBKPMO010000022.1:0-6981 GCA_046732175.1 Verrucomicrobiota bacterium | reverse complement strand
AAATAGTCGTTGGTCGCCTTTGGATTCGGAAATCGCTGCGGGTCGTAGGTAAAAATCCGGTAACCATGCATGTAATGGATATCCATCCAGATCACGTCACAGGGAATGCAACGTTTGCGAAATTCGTTTGCGATCTCGCGCACACGCGCGTCGGGGTAATAGGAATAGCGACATTGATGGTAACCCAGAGCCCAGCGCGGCGGCAGCGGCATTTTGCCAATGAGATCGGCCAAACCCCGCATGACTGCTTGCGGCGAATCCCGGTCAATAATGATTACGCGAAAGGGCGGACCGTCGCTTTTGAACCGAATCTCGTCGGAGTTAGTTTCGAGCTTAGCTTTCCACGTTGTATCAAAGAGCACGCCAAACGCGGTGCCATCCGGTCGAACTCCCAAGACCCACGGATGCGATTGGTAGAGGCGATGTCCGTTGTCTTTTTTGTAAGCAAAGTTGTCGGTGTTCCAAAGTGTGATCGATTTGCCGTTGCGCAGTAAGGGTCCGGTGACTTCGCCGGTGCCGTAGAGACTGGAATCGGATGGGACCTTGATCGAGGCGATGGTTTTGCCGCTTTCGCTGAAGAACTTGGGTTTCAATGACCAACCGGCAGAGAGCAAATGCAGTTCTTTGGGTTCGGCCACGAGTGCGAGCGACGGATTAGTTTTCGGATTATAGGCTTTGGGAACGAAGCACGCGATACCGTCGCCAATCTGGGCCGAGTGATCCAGCGCCAGCGGGCGACGATCGGCGCGCAGATTCGTCGCGAAAAAGAGACACGCAATGACAAACCAGCCGACGAGGCGACGTTTGTCTAAGTTCGCCTGGCGTCGCGGTAGAGTAGCACGGCTATCTTTACGCAAGTCCGGCTCGGACCTGTGGGGCCAACGGGCATCCTGCCCGTTGTTCGCGCTCATACCGAAATCGTCCCAATTACTAAGAATTGGTAAGGCTGTTTCATGAATCGGGCCGTCGGTTTTGACCAGCCTGTAAGCTAACCGGGTATTTTGCCTGATCGGTCTGCCAGCATAACCAACGGGCAAAATGCCCGTTGGCTCCACAGGCGAGACGCCTGCAGAACATTGCGAACATAGCTCGTCCATCACTCCTTCTCGTTAACAGATGACGGATTACTGCTGCAACAGGAGCCTGCGACAGTACTTCGGCATCTCACCCGTCACTGCCAGCTAACGATGTCATCCGATCTGTTCAAGATGCCATCGCCGTTCTTCCCAAATTTATTGTCTCTTTCCAGCGAACAGGCAGTCGCCAACTGGCCTGCGATTGGAAGCATTTTTTCGGTTGGGGAGCGCACGCGGCCTCGCGTGCAGCGGTCGGCGCCTCGCCGATCGTAAGATTTCGAGATATTCAAAAGCAAAAGTGCTCGGGGCGGGACTTGAACCCGCATGCCTTTCGGCATACGCCCCTCAAACGTACGTGTCTGCCATTCCACCACCCGAGCGTTTAGAGGGTGAGAGGTGATAGGTGAATGGGGAATGGTAGATACGGACGAAACACGCGCAAGGGGTTTGTCGGCAGATTTCCTGCTCATGCTCGTGCTCTTACTCATGATCGAATTCCGAAAGACTCGAGTATGAGCATGAGTATGAGTAGGAGCATCCGCCTACGTCCCGCGAATGCGGGATACGGCGCGACAAGTGAGCACGAACAGAAAATGAAATCTGACCAATCCGCTTTAGGCATCGGTATGCCCGGCGAGGGAAAAAACCTGATCAAGCTCGATTTGCATATTCACACGCTCGACGATCCGAAGGACAAACTTGATTATTCGGCGCACGAACTCCTGGCTCGCGCCCGGCGGCTCGGTTTTTCGGCGCTCGCGATCACCCTGCATGATGAAGTGTTCGATCGGCCGGAGGTTTTTGCCGATGCCCAGCGACTCGGAATCTTGCTCATTCCAGCGGCGGAAATGCGGATCCAAGGCGCGGATATTATTCTTTTAAACGTCACGCCCCAAGACGTGGAAGGATTGCGAAATTTTGACGACATCCGAAAGTTGCGGACGCGCCGAGGCGAAACGCTTTTCACAATTGCGCCGCATCCCTTTTACCTGCTCGGCGGTTCAATCGGGAAACGATTGATCGATGAAATCGATTGCTTCGACGCGATTGAGCTTTGTCATTTTCACAAAGGCTTTTTTAATCCGAACCATCGCGCAATGCAGGTAGCAGAAAAATATGGCAAACCATTGATCGCAACTTCAGACGCACATCAGCTAAGTGCTTTTGGCCATCATTATACCAGCATTCCTCGACCTTCGACTCTGACTCCGGAGGCGATCTTTTCGGAACTTCGGGCAGGCCGCGCTAAGCCGAATAGCCCGGCCGCGACTTTTCGCGAGATTATCAGCACGTTTTATTTTGTGTTTATCGAGCACCCATTGCGGAGCCGGTTGCATCATCATGAACATTGATTTCGGAGAGGGAACATAGGCTTGTAGCCCGTGTGCCTGCGGGGTTTGAAACCGGCTGGGACAGCGGACAAGATATCCGCTGGGCGCTCAGGCAGGAATGTCTTGTGCCTTGAACAACGGGCAAGATGCCCGTTGGCCCCACAGGCAAGATGCCTGTGCTACAAGATTGCGTGTCATGCATGCACTTGCCATTTTTGCCAAGCTGAGAAAGCTATCGCTAATGAAAACTGGAGTCAGATTTCTCTCGTCCGTCTTGCTATTGGTTGCGCTGGCAACGGGGGGCTGCCAAAGCCCGGAAAAGAAAAAGGCTGCGAAGCAGGAAACGAAACCGGCAAAAGTAAAGCCGGGGCAGGAACCGACCGATGTTGATTTTGATGGTTTTGTTTCGCGGCTGCGCAAGGCAGTTGCGGCGCGCGATATGAAGACAATTGCCCAGATGATGACGTCCGACTTTGGTTACAGCTTGAATCCGGAAAGGTCTGGGGACGGAGTCTTCCAATACTGGGACGAAAATAACATTTGGCCGGAGCTCGAAGGTATCCTTTCGGAAAAGTTCGTGAAGAAGCAGGAGTACATGGTAGCTCCGCCGCAGTTCGCGGATCCGTCACTGAACTATGACGGCTACCGCGCTGGTATCCGCCGAATAAACGGCAGCTGGAAGTTCGCCTACTTTGTCAATGGATAGCTCTCACGGTGAGAAGTGAAAAGCGTTGGTCGGGGGGCGGGATCAGGCAGCCGTAATGACGAATGACGATTTTTAAATTACACCCTTCGGCCTGCACTTGCGAACTTGGGCGTTGAAGTCAGTCTTCTGAAGGTCGACGTTCGATGTTTTAACTAGCCGGGGTCGGCGGTGGCGCCTCCGCTAGTAGATAGTCGTTTTCGATCCAAAATCATAAATACTTCCCCAACCACCCTGGGCGACGAGCGGCAATTGCTTTTCCCATGGCCTGGTGCTGGCAGCATAATTCGCTTTCTCCAGGTTTCCCCAAAACAGGTAGCGCACCTCTAGTTCTCGCGCCGCCTTTTTCCAGTCGCCCTGACCGAGCATTAGATTGCGCAACTTACTTTCAACGTCCGTGGAATTGATCCCTTGCGTCCAGAGGTGACCTCCATATCCGCAAACCATCTTGCGACCGTTAAGCAGCAATGGATGATTATAGGTGGGAAACCCGGCAAAGCGAGCTTCGACCGGCAATCGGCGCACGGCAGCAGCTATAAAATCAACCTCGGATCGATTCGCGAATTCGTAACCGCCCTTATTCACAGCCAGGCCGCCGATCAGACTAACGAAACCAGAAAAGAAAATGACGATACAGACTGCAGCGCGCGCCGGGGCCGGCCAGCTACGTAACAAACGTTCCCAGAGGATAGGCAGGGTAATAAAGTAAGCCCATATGAGCAGCTTGATGTTGTCCCACTCCCACGGCGCGGTTTTCACGCAAAGGCTTAAAAGAAAGATCAGGACCGCGGCCGTGAGAAACGCGGCGTCGATCGACAGCTCAAATTTACCGGAGCGAGCCCGATCGCTCTCCTGTTGAGCGACAATCCAAACCACGCCGATCGCAAGCGGGAGAAAGGCGCCAAAGTTAAATAGCCAGAAGAGGAAGAATTCCATTTTGAAATCACCCACGCTTTGAGTCCAACCGAAGTGCCACTCGAGAATCGATCCCGCGCGCATGTGATCGGTCGTAAGCCAGACAAAAAACACCGCCGGGAGAACCGCACCGCCAACAAGTTTGAGGAGAGGCAATCTGGAAGCCGGCCTGGTCAGGAAAAGAACGAGGAGAACGATGCTAAGGGCAATGAACGTGTGGATATGAAACAAGGGCATGGTGGCATAGAGGATGTATTCCGCCCAGACCGGGAATAGCTGCTTTTGATCTTCTGGACGGGAGCCGTACTTCGAACGCCATTGCCAAAGTAAAAGAAGTCCGGCGGGAATGGCATACAACAGCCCGCGCTGGGTCACGAACATCGTCAGGGGAATACTTTTCCAGGAGACATGTGATGTTCCCTGATAATCGAGAAATTTGTGAGTATCGAGAAATTGATAACCGGCGATGCCGCCATTGAACAGGAAACCGGCAACGGTGAAACTGCCGCCCCAGCGATACAAGGCATAGAAAGTGGCAAGTGACGCCAAGAGGCCGGTGCCTATGAGTTGATGACGAAGATCGAATCCGAGATTCGTTAGAAGTCCGTTGAAAAGATCGATGCCTGCAGGGTAGCGGAGTTGGCTGTACACATAAATCGGACTTTCCGGCCACATCGCAATGCCATTGGCGAAAGTCTTGATATAGGTGATGTGCAATCCCAAATCGCCGAGATTAAAAGGCGATTGGATATTGATGTTTTCTCCAGCAAAAAAAAGAATCCAGCAAAAGGAGCGAATCGCGAACATCGCGAAGACGAATCCGACCAGGCATAGCCAGATACAGTGATATTTCGAGAGTGGATCATCGCTGGTGCTGCCGACGGGAGTCCGTGGGGTCGCCGATGGCAGAAGAAAAAAGGTCGCAAGTGCGGCGGTGACTCCAACCATCAGCGAGAAAAACGAAACCCATGGATTCAGGCCACC
Organism: Verrucomicrobiota bacterium; assembly: GCA_046732175.1. Taxonomy (GTDB): domain Bacteria; phylum Verrucomicrobiota; class Verrucomicrobiia; order Chthoniobacterales; family UBA10450; genus AV69. The sequence goes on along the minus strand of JBKPMO010000022.1, from coordinate 1,972 downwards.
GGCAACCCCGGCCAGCAATACCGCCGCGACGGTGGAAACGGCAACATAGATCAGACCAGCCGACAACAGACGCATGTCTTATTGCTTCCCCTGGCCGATGAAATTCGGCAACCTGTCTGGGAAGATTTCGTGAAACACACTTACGCGGAAATACAACTTCGACGTGTCCTGGTATGGCCGAATCGTCAGCGGCTCGGTATAGTAACTATCGTGCAGTTGTTTTTCGACCTCAGCGACCTTGCTTTCTTCGACGAGGAGGAAATCGGCATCCAGTTTCGCGGGGTTATTGTCGTGCTCGTAGTAACCGACTTGTGGGAAGTCGCCCAAAATCCAAGGTAGGGGATATGGACTGGGGCGAATGATATGCCCGACTAGGTGGTAGAATCGCGGATCCCTGTGCGCCAGTTCCAACAGTGGCGTGGTTAACTTATAAATATCGTTGTAGGTCTGGACGTAGACGTACGGTTCGGCGTGAAAAAATTCCCTGATATTTGTCTTTAGCGGCCTGTTCCAGTCCCAGTTGGCTTCTATGAAGCTGGTGCAGCGGAAAAAGTTAAGCCAGATGGCGAAACTGAGCGAGACAATGAGGAGAATGGAGGCAACGATGAATGAAACGACAAGGCGTGTTCGAGGTACGAGAAGGACAAAGCCGCCAAAAGCGAAGAGCAATGGCCAGATGATGCTGATGATGCACCAGGGTGTTTTATAATGAATGATGCTGTAAGCCATGAAAGTGCCAACGCCCATGATGGCAAGGAAACGCAGGGTCACGGTTCGAAACAAGAAAGTAGCCCCACAGAGGACTAATCCGGCGCAAACCGGCCATTCATATCGAGCGATGAGTTCGAGCCAATAGTACCAGGCCTTTTCATGACCATGGCCACTGCTGCCGGTCTCGAACCAGGCGCGGAAGGTTCTGAATAAGTCCTTGACCCCGTTCCAGTGGAAAAATGTGCCGGAATAAAAGAAAACGATGGTCCCAATTCCCGTTAGGCAAACAATTGCAAGATCAACTGGGTTCCATTTCTGTGCGGCGGGCTTAGGATCCTCAACCCCGACAATCATCGTCGATACGTAAGCGATCGGCAGAGCAAGCAGGGCGCAACCAAGGTGAATGATGTAGGTTTCCTTGGTCAGGATCATTCCGGTGACGCCCATTCCGGCGAACCAAAGGTAGTTCAGTGTTCCTTCGCGCCAGAGGCCAAGCAGCCCGAAGATGAACATCATGGAAAAGAGAAGGAGCCAGACCTCGTGAATGGAATAGCGGCCATAAAAGATGAACCCTGGGGACAGCGCCATCGCCAGCGCCGCGAGGCGCGCCACGGGGCGCGGAATTACGCGATCGTATTTCAAGGCCAACCACACTGCTCCAATGCTGGCCAGAACTACCGGCATGCGCAGCGCATACAAATTCCGGCCAAACAATGTTTGAGATAAAAAGAGCAAGTAGAAATGAAGGGGACCGTGATAATTCGTCGGGTCATAGCGATAAAAGCCATCCTTGACCATCTGATCGACGAACCAACCGTTGATCCCTTCGTCGAAATGCGGCGGTTTTATTCCGAGGAACAGGATCCGTAACGCGGCGGCGAGGCCGAGAATCAGCCAGAACATCCAATTGCTTTCGAGTGCGTCCAAGATCACTTGAGCGGCATCGGCCGGAGCCCCGGAAAAATCCGCTCGCGCCTCTTTGCGACCGCTGCTAGTACGCGAAGCGATGCGCATTTTGGTAACGGGTGGCTGCGGCTTCATTGGCAGCAACTTTATTCGCTACATTCTGAAACATTACAAGCCGGCCTACGTCAGTAATGTCGATGTCCTGACCTACGCCGGCAATCTCGCCAATCTCGAAGGTGTGGCGGAGGATCACGGCGACCGTTACGAGTTCTTCAAAGCCGATATCGCCAACGGCGATCAGATCGACGCGCTCTTGATCGATCATGCGTTCTGCGCCGTGATGATGTTTGCCGCT
>JBKPMO010000021.1:0-24691 GCA_046732175.1 Verrucomicrobiota bacterium | reverse complement strand
CCACGTCCTTCATCGCCTATTGGCACCAAGGCATCCATGATGCGCTCTTTGTAGCTTGATCAATCTGTTCCCAGTCCATGCTGGACTGGAAGATTCTTTGATAACTGAAACTCTCCTGTAAATCCGCGGTCAGCGACCGCGGCTACAGCAATTTCAGACTCAGCTCTTAAAGTTGTACTTTCTTACTACCCTGTATGTAGATGTCAAAGAACCAGCCCCCACGTCCATTTCAGGCGACAAAAAAACTCAATTCTGCCTCCCTGCTCAGTCCGCCTTCGTCCGGCGGCTGCCGGACTGCGACGCGACAAGCGGGGACAAAATTGAGTCCAATTTGCAGTCCCAAATGTACGTAGAACAAACTCCTTGATTAGAGGAGTTCCCGCTTCCGCGGGGACCAACACACTAAGCCGAAAATCGTTGACGTCAACCTGCGGGCCGGATTTTGTCGCAGAAAATTTATCACGGCTGGGAGGCTGGCTGAAATCGAAAGAATCTCGTCATGTCGAAGGCGAAGAAACGTCAGCTTCCTCAGCATCAAAGGGAACGTCCTGGGCGCGAGCACAAAATGAAGCCGCGTCCCAAGGCAGAGGACAGACGCCAACGCGGAAGCGGCAAATTGCGAGGGAAGGTCGCAATCATCACTGGTGGCGACAGCGGGATCGGCCGCGCTGTAGCTGTTGCCTTCGCCAAAGAGGGCGCGGACGTCAGCGTCGTCTATCTCGAAGAGCACCGAGACGCGAAGGAGACTGAACAACTGGTCGAACAGCATGGTCGCAAGTGTTTGCTTATCGACGGGGACGTCGGCGACGAGAAGTTCTGCGACAAGGTGGTCGATCAAACACTGAGCGAGTTCGGCAGGATCGACATCCTTGTTAATAATGCGGCCGAGCAACACCCGCAGGATTCGATCGAGAAAATCAGTGCGAAGCAGCTGGAGCGCACATTTCGCACCAACGTCTTTGCGTATTTCTTCCTGATCAAGGCGGCACTGAAGCACCTGAAAAAAGGTGCGGCGATCGTGAACACAACGTCGGTGACCGCCTATAAAGGGAGCCCGAAGTTGCTTGACTACTCGTCGAGTAAGGGCGCCGAAGTAGCATTTACGCGTTCGTTATCCCAAGCGCTGGCGGATAAGGGAATTCGCGTGAATGCAGTCGCACCCGGGCCAATCTGGACACCGCTGATTCCATCCACCTTCCCGAAAGAAGAAGTGGCTACCTTTGGGTCCGATGTGCCGTTAGGTCGAGCGGGCCAACCTGAGGAAATCGCACCGAGTTACGTCTTCCTCGCGTCCGACGATTCTTCTTATATGACCGGCCAGATCCTGCATCCAAACGGCGGGACGGTCGTGAATGGATAGGTAAGCAGGCGAGCCAACGCACTAGAATTGAAAGATGCTTTGGCAGTGATGGGGACTGGCGCGGATCGGCACTGTTAATTCGCTTCCGGCGATTCCTTCTAGATTACCGTCACGTTTTGCATCTGGCGTCCGCGAAATCAAACGCTCTAGATCGACGAGTCCCACGGATGTATAAAGCAGAAAGGAGCCACCCCGTAGGGTGGCTCCTTTGGTAGACGGAAGATTCGCTGTTAGGCTTTTTTCCGGAGTGGCATTCTTACCGAGCCAAGACCAATAAGGCCCAGACCTAACAAGAGCGCTGTTGAGCCAGCGTCGGGGGTGCTGACCGGAGGACCGTGAACGTCTATCGGTCCGGTATTACCGCTCGTGAGGTTGATGACGTCAGCAACGAAGATGTTGCCGAGATTATTCGGTTGGGTCAGATCGGCAATCGTGGCATTAAGAACATGGAACACGATATCGTTTTGGAAGGCATCAGAGCCGCCGCCGCCGCAGGTGGGACAGTTAATCCCAAAGTCGAACTCGCCGGTGCCGTCCCCGTTAAAGCTCCCCGTGGCTGCGACCAAGCCCGGGATGTGCGGATCGACGACGATATCTGACAAGGAGACATCAACCCCGTTGAATTTGAATGCTTGGTCGTCGGCCGCACCGGTCTTCGCGAATGCAAAGTTGTCTTCCAGGTGCACCGTAATGTCGACGGTTGTCCCGCTCTGCGTTAGCGTCACCGTGCCAAACGGTCCAGGTCCGCAAAGGCCGGTACAATGGTCGCTGTCGAAGTTAAAGGTGACTGCCCGGGCGGAACTTGCCGCGAGCAGCAGGCCGATGGCCAGAATTGCTAGTAATTGGCAGGGTTTTTTATTCATATGATTTTATCTTATTATTAGATGTTAGTGGATTTACTTATTGTTATTTGAGGGTTTACTGCAGGGCGACTATGTACGCACGAAACATGCCAGCTCTTTCGGTGAAAACGCAAAGCTATCATAAGCTTCATATGCTTAGTTAGTTATGTAGTATATTTTTTTAGCGTGAGCTGTTTTCGACGGCACTCAATTCTGATCGAAATGTAATGGGATCCGACACATCCGAAATATTCAAAATTTTCGTAGATATCTTGCAACGGCCTGCTTGTCAGGGACTCACAACCGCTCTGGCCTCTCCTAAAATTATGGATATTGTCGGTTCTTCTAGTAAAGTTTCCCTACGGGTTTTATCAGGAATCTAGTGAAAGTGCAATGGACCTTTCCCTTCCGCGAAGCCTGCTCTCAGCTTTGTCTCGATCTTGTCGTGAGTTACTCCTCTCTGATTCGTTTTTAATGTGCGGATCGATTCAGCCCCTTTGAGATGACGGCGGGACGCGGTGAACCCATAGCTTCTAGGGCAAGCCTGGCGCTTGCCCATGTTTTGATTGGCAGGCGACGCGCCTGCCCTACAATTCTGGAATGCAACGCAGCGACGGCCGGACACCGGATCAGATTCGCCCCGTCAATTTCGAGTTGAACATTGCGCCGCATGCCGCCGGATCGGTGCTCGTCGCCATGGGAAATACTCGCGTCATTTGTGGAGTAACGATCGAAGAAGTCGTTCCGCGCTGGATGAAGGACCAAGATATCAGCGGAGGCTGGCTGACGGCCGAATATTCCATGCTCCCCTATTCAACAACCACGCGAAAACAACGTGACATCGCGAAGGGACGATTGGATGGGCGAAGCACGGAAATTCAGCGATTAATCGGACGATCTTTGCGCAGCGTTTTTGATTTGGAAAAACTTGGACCGCGCACGATGTGGATCGATTGCGACGTTTTGCAGGCCGATGGCGGTACGCGAACCGCGGCGATCACAGGCGCGAGTTTAGCGATTACGATTGCCTGTCAAAAACTGCTCGAGGAAAAGAAGATCACGTCCTCGCCGATGCTGAAGCTAATCGCGGCGGTAAGCGCGGGCATCGTCGAAGGCAGCGCGCTGATCGACCTGAATTACGAAGAGGACAAAGCCGCCGCAGTCGATTTCAATCTCGTCGCGACTCAAGATGGCGAGTTTGTCGAAATCCAGGGATCCGGTGAAGAAGCGACATTTACGCAGGCGCAGCTCGACGAAATGCTCGCGTTGGGGCGCGGTGCAATTGCGCAGCTGATTACCACGCAACGTACCATACTTGGTCATCCTGAGCGCAGCGAAGCGAAGCCGAAGGATCCCGGTGCATTACCTTAAAACTGAAATTCGCTAGCCCGGGCTTGCAAAGACCCCGAAAGCGGGAAAAAGGAATCTGGAAACCAGGAGTCTAGGAATTAAAATGGTCCCCTTGTTTCTGGTTTCCTGACCTCCAGATTTGCCTTGATCGCTTGCCATCTGACTTTTCTGATTCGTTTTAATCTGCGTTAATCTGCGTAATCTGCGGATCTATGAAACGCGCCTTAATCACCGGCATTACCGGCCAGGACGGAAGTTATCTGGCCGATTTGTTGCTGGAAAAAGGCTACGAGGTGCATGGAATTATCCGGCGCGCCAGCACCTTCAACACCTCGCGTATCGATCATCTGTATGTTGATCCGCACATCAACGGCGTTCGCTTGTTTCTTCATTACGGCGATTTGGCTGACTCGGTTAATCTGGTAAAGCTGCTCTACGATTTGAAACCGGATGAAGTTTATCATCTCGGCGCGCAAAGCCACGTCCGTGTCAGTTTCGATATTCCGGAATACACCGCGGACGTCACCGGTGTTGGAACGATCCGCATTCTGGAAGCCATTCGCGAAACCGGGGTTCGCTCTCGTTTTTACCAAGCCTCAAGCAGCGAGATGTATGGTAAGGCGCAGGAAGTCCCGCAGACGGAACAGACACCGTTCTGGCCGCGCAGCCCTTATGGCGTCTCGAAAGTTTTCTCCTACTGGGCAACGGTAAATTACCGCGAAAGCTATGGCCTCCACGCCAGCAACGGCATTCTGTTCAATCACGAAAGTCCCAGGCGCGGTGAGACGTTTGTGACGCGCAAAATTTCGCGCGCGGTCGCGGCGATCAAGCATGGCCTGCAAAAGGAACTGTTTCTCGGCAACCTGGAAGCAAAACGCGACTGGGGTTACGCCCCGGAATATGTCGAAGGGATGTGGCGGATATTACAGCAAGACAAGGGCGACGATTTCGTTCTCGCGACTAACGAGACGCATACGGTGCGCGAATTTTGCGAGGCTGCTTTCGGGCACGTCGATCTCGATTGGAAGGAATTCGTCAAACATGATCCGCGCTATGAACGTCCGGCCGAAGTCGATCTTCTCATTGGAAACGCCGCAAAAGCGAAAAAGATTCTCGGCTGGGAACCGAAAACGCGTTTCGATGAACTCGTCCGATTAATGGTAGATGCCGACATGGCGCTGCTCGAACGCAAAACGGCGCGCGAGCATCTTGGCGACCAGCCGTAAGCCGTAGCCGCGGTCGCTGACCGCGGCGGGATCCAGTGGACATCGCAAGAAGCCGCGGCCGGGCGCCGCGGGCTACATCAATGTAAGGTGATGCCGCTGCGAATGGTTAGTGCCGTTTGCATTGCATTGGGCACCCCCGATACGACCGCCCCCAGCGACGCGTCAACAATCGAGACACGCGCGCCCCTTCCCACCATGTCGTAAAGTTTGATCACATCTTCGGACCTCATCCGCACGCAACCGTAACTAACCGGTAAACCAATATTCCGTTCCTCCGGAGTGCCGTGAATGTAGATGTCGCGACGAAATGCGTTCGCATTTTGCCATTCGAGACCGCGCAACCAGATAATCCGTGTTACGATTGGATCGCGCCCGGGAGCATTGACGCCGACAATCTCGCCTGTCCTTCGGCGGTCTTTAAAAACAGTGCCGGGCAGCATGCCGTCGCCGATTTTTTGCGCGACCTCCAGTTCACCTAGTGGGGTGCGATAACTTCGCGGCCAGTCACCAACCCCGTACTTGGAAGTCGACACCGGATAAATCGCGACCAACATTTCGCGATCAAGAAGCGCAAGTTTTTGATCCTTCACACTGATGACGACACGATGTTGCACGTCCTTATGGGTGGCGCAGGAAGCAAGGAGGAAGGCGGCAAGTAGAAAGACTAGGTGGATCGGCCGCTCCGCAAACGCGAGTGCGGCTCGCACCGATGCTATGTTAGGCGCCGACGGCCCTCTATTCCTAGCATCGAGGTCCGAGTTGGACTGGCGGTAGAGACTGCTCGATTCACCTTCGCTTCTCATCGATTAAATCTGAAAAACTTCTCCGCGGTTTCTGTCGTGGTCTCCGCGACTTCCTGCAGCGGAACTCCACGCGCCGCTGCGATCGTTTCTGCCACCAGGCGCGTATACGCCGGCTCGCACCGTTTCCCCCGAAACGGTACCGGCGCGAGGTAGGGACAATCGGTTTCCACCATGAATTTCCAAAGCGGAATCTGTGCCGCCACTTCCCGAACCGAGGCTCCGTTCTTGAAGGTCACAATTCCGGTGAAAGAAACGAGATGATCCAGCGCGATCACTTCTTCGGCTTGTTCGCGCGTGCCGCCGAAACAATGAAAAACGCCGCGCAATTTATCCATGTACGGCTGCATCATCTCAAGCGTATCGTCCCAGGCATCGCGTTGATGGATCACCACGTTGAGTCCCAGTTCCACCGCCAGATCCAGCTGCTGCTCAAATAATATCGCCTGTTTCGATTTGTACGCGCCATCCGCGATGCTGGCATCGATCTGCTCTTCCGTCTCGCCTTGTAACGCACTGGCGAACACCTGCACTTTCTTGTCTTTCGCTGCCTCCTTGCTCGGCAACGAATGGTAATCCAAGCCACTTTCACCAAGCGCGACCACGCGCGGATTTTTCGCCAGCTCGCGTAACGGTGTCATCACATCGTCTGGCGCCTCCCCCGCATACGTTGGATGAACCCCGATCACTGCGAAAATGTTCGGATATTTTTCCGCCAACCCGATCGCCCTCCGACTGCTTTCGATCGACGTGCCGATGGTAATGATGCGCGTTACCCCAGCTTCATTCGCGCGCCGCAAGACGTCATCAAAGTCCGGCGCAAAATCCGGATAATCCAAATGAGCGTGGGTTTCTACCAGTTGATGGTTGAGAGTTGGTGGTTGAGAGTTCACAAGAGCCGCAATCTTGTCATTCCGAGCGAAGTCGAGGAATCTCTAACTTTCACCGCCTGTCGGCAACACGAAGTCTTCGTTCCGCGGCGGCGGCCGTCATCCTTCGGGTAACCCGGCAAGACGCAACGCGTTTTCCAGCGCATCTATATGTTTCGGATTTACGCAACGGGCCGAGATGATGGCCGTGGCGACAGTAATGTCGGGCTGCAGATCGAGGAGCCGTTGCACCGCAGTCCTGGCCTCTTCTTTTCGGCCGAGCATGCCCAAGGCAGCGGCGTGCAACATGTGGGGAACGCTGAAGCGTGGGTTCGACTGACTCGCTAGGCGTGCGGCAGCGGCCGCTTCTTCAAAGCGGCCGGCGGCGAAATGTGCATAGGCCAAGCCGATGTAGGGCAGGTAAATCAGGGAATCGAACGGGCTGAGGCGAAGCGCGCGGTTGGCATGGTCGACGGCGATCGCGTCGTCGCCCATCCATGCACGTACGACCGAACTGAAGCCGAGCGCGAGGGCCGATGAGCTGGAGAGCGCGAACGAGCGGTCGAATGCAGTGACCGCTGTTTCATAATCGCGCCCGGCAGCGGCGATGACGAACCCGGCAATGGCGAGCGCGACCGCATCGTCGCTGCCGGTGGCCATCGCATGGAGCGCATGGCGTAACGCGGCGTTCCGCGTCTCCTCCTGTAGCCCGCCCCGCAGGTATTGCTGCTCATGGCACCAGGCGATGATTGCATGCGCGGCGGCGAAATCGGGCTCCAGCTCGATCGCCTTGACGAGAAGCGTCAGGGCCTTGTCGGCATCCTCGGGCATTGCCGTGAATGCGTGGGGCAGAGCCCGCAAATACAGGTCATAAGTATCGAGGCTGTCAGGCCGCTTGCGCCGCGCACGCTCGATCTCCGCCTGACGGAGCGTCGGCTCAATCACGCCAGCCACGCTGATCGCAACTTTATCCTGAAGCTCGAACACCTCTTCGAGCGAGCCGTCGAACCGGTCGGCCCAGAGATGCGCGCCGTTTGTCGCATCGATCAGTTGGGCCGTGATGCGCACCCGATCGCTGCTCTTTCGCACTGAGCCTTCCAGGAGATAGCGGACGCCGAGTTCGCGACCGATCTGCTTCACATCGATTGCCCTGCCCTTGTAGGCGAACGTCGAGTTGCGGGCGATGACGAAGAGCCACCGGACGCGGGCGAGTGCGGTAATAATCTCCTCGGCCATGCCATCGGCGAAATACTCTTGGTCTGGATCGCCACTCATGTTGGCAAAGGGAAGCACCGCGATCGACGCCTTGTCGGGAAGCGGTAGTGTTGGCGGGGCATTGCTGGCGGCACAGCCCTCGCGAACCCGGTAGACTCGCACTGGCCGATTGATGTTCTTCAGGCTCTGCTCACCGATGTCATCGAAGCCGCAATCGAGCTTGCCTTGAACCTGATCGTGGACGATCGCCGAGATGCAGATCCCACTCGGCTCGGCGAGGGCTTCCAGGCGCGCCGCAATATTAACGCCGTCGCCGAAAATGTCATCACCTTCGACAATCACATCGCCAAGATTAACGCCGACGCGGAATTCGATCTGCCGATCTTTCGGCAGATCTGCATTTCGCTTGCGAGCCCCACGTTGCATCTCAGTGGCGCAAGCCACCGCACTCACAACGCTCGGGAACTCGGCGAGAATGCCATCGCCCGTCAATTTCACAATTCGTCCCTGATGCTCGGCAATTTTTCGGTCTATCAATTCAGAGCGTACCGCTTTCAGCGCCGACAAAGTTCCGGCCTCATCGGCGCCCATTAACCGGCTATATCCGACCACGTCGGCGGCAAGGATAGCAGTTAGTCGGCGTTCCATTTTCGTTTCGCGATGGGGAGAGTTAAAAGGGTTACAAAGGTTACAACGTTACAAAGCAGAAGGCCTCTTCGTATTTAACAATGTAACACTTTAACCTTTTTAACGTCGCCGTAGGCGCTCACCACTCCACAATCGTGCTGGCCCAGGTCAGGCCGCCGCCAAACACTACCATCAAGACGTAATCGCCGGGCTTGATTCGCCCCGACCGGTTCGCTTCGTCGAGTGCAATTCCCACCGATGCCGCTGAAGTATTTCCATAGCGATCGACATTGACGAAAACTTTTTCGCGCGGAATTCCAAGCCGTTCTCCAATCGCCTCGATGATCCGCAGGTTTGCCTGGTGCGGAATCACACACGCGATATCCTCCACCCTCAATCCGGCGTCGTCGATTGCCTTTCGCGCAGCCGCGAGCATGGCAATGACTGCCTGTTTGTACACTTCCTTGCCCGACATGTGAATTGTTTGCAGGGCGAGATGTGCATTCTCCGCTGTAATTGGCGTCTTCGATCCGCCGCCGGGCATGAACAAAATATCGCTGAACTCTCCATCACTCCCCATGTTCGTGCTGATGACGCCATGGGCGCTGCCACGATGTCCGAGGACCGCTGCGCCGGCTCCGTCGCCAAAGAGGACGCAAGTATTCCGATCTTTCCAATTAGTGATGGAGGTCAGCTTGTCCGCGCCGATCACCAGCACAGTGTCGTACGTTCCCGACGTAATGAATTGCTGCGCGATCTCGATCCCAAACAAGAATCCGGCGCAGGCCGCCGAAACATCGAGGCAGGCGGCATTTTTGGCGCCGATCTTTTTCTGAACGAAACACGCCGTCGCGGGAAAAATCATATCAGGCGTGGCGGTAGCGACGAGTATGAGTTGGACGTCCTCGGGCGACATCTGCGCTTGTTCCAACGCCTTGAGGGCGGCTTTTGCGGCCATATCACTGGTGGTTTCGTCCTTCGCCGCAATATGACGCTCCTTGATCCCAGTGCGCGTCGTAATCCACTCGTCACTGGTATCGACCATGCGCGAGAGGTCCTCGTTGGTCAGGATCTTGTCCGGCGCGTAACTGCCGGTCCCGATGATCGAAACCGTTCGCTGGTTTTTAGTGGATCGCGGGCTCGAGCGGGGCTGCTGTTTCATGATAACGTTGAACCTCCTCGATAATATGCGGGTTGACCTGGTGTTCAACGGACTCCACCGCCACTCGCAACGCATTCTTGATGGCGAGCGGCGTGCTCGCGCCGTGAGCGATAATGCAAATTCCATTCACGCCGAGCAACGGGCTGCCGCCGTATTCTTCGTAGTTCGTTTTTCGCTGGATAGTGCGGAACGCGTCCTTCGCTAATGCCGCCCCCACCGCTCGCTTCGGATTCCGTTTTAATTCGTGTTTGAGCCAGGTAAATATGGCCACCGCGATTGATTCCGAGGTTTTCAAAATAACGTTGCCGACAAAACCGTCGCACACCACGACTTCAACCGGATTCTCGAACAGGTGGCGGCCCTCGATGTTACCGCGAAAGTTGAGCGAGCTCGCCCGCAACAGCTTGAAAACTTCCTTGGTCAGCTCCGTTCCTTTGACGTCTTCCTCGCCCAAAGAAATAAGACCAACACTTGGTTTGGCATAACCCAGGACGTGCCGCGAGTAGACCGAGCCCATGATAGCGTATTGCAGGAGATGAAAGGGCCGCGCGTCGATGTTCGCTCCGGCATCGATCAGAACAAACACGTTCGTCTCGGTCGGAAGAACAGCCGCGATCCCGGGACGATCGATCCCGGGCAAAGTGCGCAACTTAATCGCGCTCGCCGCCACCGCCGCACCAGTATGCCCAGCGCTGACAATCGCGTCGGCATGACCATCCTTGACCAAATCGACCGCGCGACTAACTGACGAATCTTTCTTGCGCCGGACTGCTTCAACCGCGCGATCGCTCATATCGACCACCTGCGCGGCGTGAACAATCTCGACCCGCGAATCGTTGCAGCGTTGCTTCTTCAGCTCGGCTTCGATCTGCCTCGAATCGCCAACCAAAAAGAGTTTTTCAATGCGGCGATATTCACGCAGGGCAAGAACCGCTCCGCCAACCAGATTAGGCGGGCCAAAGTCGCCCCCCATCGCATCGAGCGCGATTTTCATGCGAGCTAGCAGTTTGCGTTTAAGGAGCCGCTAATGCAAAACCAAAAAAACGTGCCGCTAGGCACCGACGCTGAGCACCTGGCGCCCTTTATAATAACCGCACGACGGACAAACGGTATGCGACGGCACAGTGCTGCCGCATTGCGCACATTTATTCAGCTGCGGCGCATGCCAGCGATTGGCCGCTTTTCGGGTGCGCAACCGCATCTTTGACGTTTTACGTTTGGGAACGCCCATGGGCCGCCTATCAAAGCATGTTTTAGCAAAAATACAAACTGACTGGCGGCCCGCGGTAAACAGTTACAGGAGTTACATCGTTACAAGGTTGCGTCGCCAGAAGGGAAGTGCTTCTCCCCCTTGTAACGCTTGTAACATTTTTTACCCTTTCAGCGCTTCAACTTTAGCTTATCCAGCGCGCTCCAGTCTGCTTTCGCCTTCTTGTCGTCCCCGGTGCTCTCTACTTTCGCCGCCTTACAGACGCGTCCGCCGTCGCGATCGCAACGTGGATAGGGCGGCAAATTCAGCAAAATATCTTCCCGCATAAACGGAGTGATATCGACCGTCTCCGGCCCGTGCAGTTCGGTGTGGAGCGCGAAGGCTGGGACCTTGATTTCGTGCTCGAATTTCTCGAGACAAGCAACACACGCCAGCTCAACCGTCTGCGCAATTGTTCCATTCGCCCAGAGCGAGCCGTCGGAAATTCCGAGATCAAGGCTGTAACGCATCGGGCCGACGCAGCGAATTTCCTGGGAACCCAGGTCGCCCAAGGCGCAATCCTCTTCGCCGGTGAGATGCAAACCTTCCGGCGGAATCTGGTTTAGATGGATTTTCATGCTCCTACGAACTTCAGGTTATCGGCGCTACCTCTCCCAATTCTATCCTGAATTTTTTCGCCAGAGCTTTGGCCACCTGTGGCGGGACGAAGGCGGAGACATCCCCTCCGAGTTTCGCGATTTCTTTCACGATGCGCGAGCTGAGGTAGGTGTATTCCTCCTTCGGCATGAGGAAGATGGTCTCGATTTCCGGATCAAGTTTCCGATTCATCAGCGCCATTTGAAATTCAAACTCGAAATCTGAAATAGCGCGCAACCCGCGCACGACCGCGTGTGCTTTTTCGAAGGCAGCGAATTCGACCAACAATCCTTCCATCGGCGCGACTCGGACATTACTGTGCGTGATCGCTCTGCGCAGCATGGCCAGCCGCTCGTCCGGCGCAAAAAGTGGCTGTTTTTGGTCGTTAATCGCGACCGCGACAATGACTTCATCAAACAGCGTGCAGGCCCGTTCGATGACATCGAGATGACCATTCGTCACCGGATCAAAGCTGCCGGGATAAATCGCGCGCCGCATGACCAGGAAAGGTTCAATGCTTTAGATTGGCGTTCAACTGGGAAAGGGTTCGGGCCCCGGGAGTCAATCTCAGTGGTGCACGAAATGACGAATGACGGATGACCTGCTTACGCCGAGGCTACGGCGCGGCAAGCGAAGGACGAAGCACGGATGATCAATCAACACGGGCCCCCGTTACGCCCTCATAACGCGTGATCCCGAGTCGCCAAGACGACGAGGGAGCTCACAAGGAGAAGGTAGGCGCCCGATCTGGCTTGCGTGATCAGTGGCGACCGGTGAGATCCCTCGCTTGCGCTCGGGATGACAAACCATTGCTGCGAGCGATCCCCTTGCTCATTCGTCATTTGATCGTTCCTTCGTCATTCGCCTGTCGGGCCGTAGCCTAGGCGTGGGCGAGTCATCCGACATTCGTCATTTTTCCGTGCATCCAAGTTGCCGAGGGCGCCCGATAGCCGGAGAATATTTGCTCTTAATGTTCGATCCCGCGCCTTATCGCAGCGTCGCCGTTGCCAGCACCTTTTCGCCTCGTTTCGAACAGGTCTTGGCCGAGGCAAAACGCATTCGCGATTGCTTCGATGCCGAGCTTCGCCTGATCTATGTCGGCGAAAAAAGCGACGAGACCAGCGCGAAATTTGCCCATGCCCTGGAGCGGCTCTCCTTGCCGAAAGATTCCCCCATCCACTATGAGCAAGGCGATCCTGCCACGGCAATTCTGCGAGCGATCAAACAAAACGCTATCGACCTGATCGTAGCTGGCGCGCTGGAGAAGGAAGTGGTGCTGCACCCCTTCCTGGGGAATGTTGCCCGCCGGCTCCTCCGCGAAGGCGGTAGCTCGGTCATTCTTTTTACTCATCCGGCACGCGAACCGGAGCCATTGCGTAAGATCGTCTTCCTCGCCGAATATTCCGAGCACAGCTCCAGAAGCTTGCGACGTGCTCTGCATTTGGCAGCACGGGAAAAATCGGAGCGTGTTTATGTCGTGCGACTCATCACCACCTTCGACCAAGCGCGCGCGAAACAGCACGGCACTCCGTCTGAAACTGACGAAGACGCAAAACTGGAACATTTCGTTCTCGCGCTCGGTCACACCGATGTGCCGATCGAAGTGCGTTGCATTCGTGGTAACACCGGGTTCGCAGCGGCGGATTTCGTGAAATCGATCGAGGCGGACTTACTCGTTGTGCCGCTCGATCCGGCAAAAAAAGGCGGCCGTTTGCCACCGAATCTGGAATGGCTCACCGATGTCATTCCCTGCAATCTCTGGCTGGCGCGCTGAACTACTTCTGACTGGGAGGGCGACTCCCAAGTCGCCCATTTCACGCGAAGGGCGTTACGATTCTTGAGGACAAAGGACAATCGCCCGTAAGGCTCGGGAATCCAAACACCGTGCGAAAGGGAAGCGTCCGCATCTTGTGGGCCGAGCGCGGCATCCCTGCCACCTTTTAACTGGAGGGGCAACGCCAGTCCGGCTCGGACTCCCAAGTCGCCCACCAAAGCGAAAATCAAACATCGGCGGTTGGGAGTCGCCGCTCCAGTCAGCAGCAACGGCTCGCCGCAAAATTGTAGAGGCACTTATGCTGGGCGCCTGTTATTAACGTTCGGCGGTCGCCGTGGCGACCGCCGCCTACGCAATGAACTCCGCACCGCAATTTCACCCGTACGGCGCTGCGCATGTCACCGTCATCTTTCTCACCATTGCGTTGCCATTCCTCTTCGCCGCCCTCGTTCGCTGGACGAAATCACCGATCACCGAACGCATCATCGTTGGAGCGCTCTCTCTCCTCCTGGTTTCGAATTACTTCGTCTATCTATCGTTAGTTCGCCAGTTCGGCGCCGTCAGCTGGGAGCAAGTGCTACCGATGCAACTCTGCGATTGGGCAATGGTTGTAATCGTCATCACCATGTGGACCCGCCGGCCACGCTGGTTCGAGGTCGCTTATTTCTGGGGAATTGGCGGCACAGTCCAGGCCGTGCTAACCCCGAATCTGCCCTACGGTTTCCCTGACTTCCGATTCTTTAGTTTCTTCATTTCCCACTGCGGCATCATCATTGGAATCATTTTCCTGATGTTAACCCATCATCTTCGACCACACGCTTTTTCCATCGTTCGCGTCTTTCTTTGGACCGAGCTTTACTTTGTCATCACGCTCGCCACCGACCGCTTCACCGGGTTCAATTACGGTTTTCTTCTTCATAAACCAGAAGCGAAAACCCTGCTCAACATTCTTTCGGATTATCGCCCGCTCTACCTCTTCGAAATGCACTTGCTCGCGCTCGCATTCTTCATTGTCCTCTATCTCCCATTCGCGATTTACGATCTCGCCACCTTCCGAAGAACCTCGCACAAACAATAGGCAGGATTTACAGGATTAACGGGATAAATCGATTGAGAAAAAGAAGTTCCCCTTTCGAGAATCCTTTGCAATCCTGCCTGCTCGCGAACACCTTCGGAGTTAATCCTGTCTCATGAGCTCTGACGTGCTTCGCATCAGAAACGTCACCATCGGTGGCGGAAAGCCGGCTTTCATTCTCGGACCGTGCGTCATCGAATCGGAAAAATTCGTCCGGCGAATGGCGGAAAAGATTGCGAAGGTTTGTGCAGCGGAAAAGGCGCCCTTCATTTTCAAGGCTTCCTACGACAAAGCGAACCGCACTTCGGCGAGATCATTTCGCGGAATTGGCCCACGCGAGGGCTGCGAAATTCTCGCGTCCATCGGTCGCGAGCTGAAAACCCCGGTCACGACGGATGTGCATTCTCCTGCTGAGGCCGAAATGGCCGGCGAATTCATCGATTTACTGCAAATTCCTGCCTTCCTTTGCCGCCAAACTGATCTCTTGCGCGCCGCCGCAGAGACTGGGCGCGCAGTGAACGTCAAGAAAGGGCAATTCCTGGCCCCATGGGACGTGAAAAATATCGCCGAGAAATTGGACAAATTTGGTGCGAAACAATTTCTGTTCACCGAACGCGGTACTACCTTTGGTTACAATAATCTGGTAGCCGATTTTCGGTCGCTGGCGTGGATTCGTCAGGCAGGTTACCGCGTGATTTTCGACGCCACCCATTCCGTGCAGCGCCCCGGCGGCGCCGGTGATTCCACCTCGGGTGATGGAGAACTCGCCCCCGTCCTGGCACGCGCAGCCGTGGCCGCCGGATGCGACGGCGTCTTCATGGAAGTTCACGAAAATCCGGAGAACGCTCTGTCCGACGGCCCAAATCAGCTGCCACTGAAAAATTTGCCGAAGGTTCTTCGCGTGTTAAAAGCTGTTCATGCTGCCGTTTCTTAACGGTCCCGCTGCACGCGTGATATTTTTTGGGTTGGTAACCATTTTGATCGCACCGGCTGATTTCGCCCAGCAATCGAAAAAACATAAGAAAGCCAAAGGCACGGAATCACCGTCTGAGTCTGCTACTGCGAGTCCAGGATCAGCAGGCCCGGTCCCCTTGCCCATCGGTCATGAAGCCAAGGGTCTCGTGCTGCCCGATATTGACGAGAACGGACATTTGCGAGGTCGTTTCATTGCCGGGAGGGCGCGGCGAGTCGATCAGAACCACATGCAATTTAGCGATCTCAATATCACGACCTACACCGAAGACAATAAGATCGATCTCCAGATCGCAATGGCAGATTCCGTGCTGGACTTGAACACTCGTGTCCTCACTTCACCGCAACGAACCACGATCAAGCGCGCCGATTTCGAGATCGCGGGTGATGCCGTTCGGTTTGACACGACCGCACGGCACGGAACCATAACGGGCAACGTCAAAATGGTGATTACCGACCAATCGAAGCTGAGGCCGCAGCAATCGCAGCAACCATTACCGCAAAAGCAGCCATGAAGCTGTTCGCGCTCGCAATCTTTGGCCTGGCGATAACTGCCTTTGCCCAGAATGAGGTCGTTACCACCACACCGCAAACCTCCAAGCCGGCGAACTCGCCGAAGCCGAAGGCGAAGGCGAGCGCGGCCGCCAAAAATCCTCTCGAGAACGAATCGAAAGGCCCGATCACCACCGAAATTTATGCCGATGAAGCCTCCTTCGATTCGGGGAAGAACATGGGTATTTTCACCGGCCACGTGAAAGTGTTCGATCCCCGATTCAATCTCCAGTCAGATAAGTTAACGGTGTTTTTGCATAAAGGCGAAGACCAAGGATTGGAGAAAGCGATTGCGGAGGGAAACGTTGGTGTGGTCCGCGACAAGCCCGATCCGAATGGCGGGCCACCGTCGCACGCCGTGGGTCGCTCCGAACACGCCGTTTACACAGCACGCGATGGCAGTGTCGAGCTGACTGGCATGCCCAAAGTTCAGCAAGGTCCAAACATGCACATTGCCACCAGCGCCGAGACCGTGATGATTATTAATCAAGACGGACACCTTAATACTCATGGCCCAAGCCGAACGGAGATCCGCCAGGAACCGAAGCAAGAAAAAACCGGGTCACCCGCGGCCACTCCATCACCATCGCCCAAGCCATGATTAGCGCGACCACAGCTCCTTCACCGGCTGGGACGAAAGTGACCGTCCCACCGGATGTGTTGTCTACGCGTGAACTGGTGAAAATTTACGGTGGCCGTGCCGTCGTCAACGGCATCAACGTTAACGCCAAAGCCGGTGAGATCGTTGGGTTACTCGGACCCAATGGCGCCGGCAAGACCACAACATTTTACATGATCGTCGGCCTGGTTCGGCCAAACAGCGGGAGCGTCATTTTTCGCGACCAAGATGTGACTACTTTCCCGATGTACAAACGGGCGCGACTCGGGATGGGCTATCTGCCTCAGGAAGAATCGATTTTCCGCAAGATGACGGTGGAACAAAATATCCTGGCGATTCTGGAGACCTTGCCCTTGAGCAAACACGAGCGGCGACAGCGTTGCGATCATTTGCTCCATCAATTCGGGATCGAGAAGATCGCGAAGAACACCGCGTTAACGTTGAGCGGCGGGGAAAAACGCCGGCTTACTATCGCTCGCTCGCTCGTAACCAGCCCGAGCCTGCTCATGCTCGACGAACCATTCAGCGGGGTCGATCCGATTGCGGTTTACGATGTGCAACAAATTGTGGTCAATCTGCGCAAGTCCGGCCTCGCCATTCTTATTACCGACCACAACGTGCGCGAAACCTTATCGATCGTCGATCGCGCCTACCTCATCTACGAAGGCCGCGTCGAGAGCGAAGGCTCCAAAGATTTCCTCATCAACGATCCCATCAGCCGCCAGCTTTATTTAGGCGAACGCTTCCGCATGTAGCCGCCTTCCCTCGTGGCACCAGGCGTACCGCCTATGAGGCCAACGGGCATCTTGCCCGTTGCCGCGGCGATTCCGCCAATTCCTTGTAATCCTGCTCATACTCCTGCTCTTGCTCATGCTCGTCTCTGCTATTTCCTTCTCCTTTCTACGTTCTACGCTCCCGCTGCCCTTTGCCTTTCTGTTCGGTGTTCGATGTTCGACGCATGCCGCGCCGTAGTCTTAAGGAAGGCGGGTTCGATGTTTTCCTCATCCGTCCCCCACTTCAACTCTTCAACTCTTTAACTCTTCAACGATCCCTTTGCAGTTCTGCTCTGCCAAAATGCCCTTCCCTTTGCGCGACCGAATTACTAGCATTCCCACTGTGCGCGACGCACTCCTTGTTCGTCCCCGCGGCCACGGGCGGCAGCCTACCCTGCCGACCACGCCGAAGTTGTACGAAGGAGAGAGCAGGTTAAACCGGCCTGCCTCAATGTCTTCGTTTCGCTACTCGCCCCATGCTCCCTGCCACAGCATCGCCGGCAGCCCGCAAAGCAAACGCGTTATACAAATTTTATCTGCCTTTAATTGCAGATTTATCTGGCCGAATACTCGTTAGACCTAATGTCACTCGATGCACACTTGGTTGCGGCAGATGGAAGGATGGATGACCTTTGGTTCGCTGAGATTGGCATCGAGGGCCACACCAGTCTTTTCGCGCAGGTAGATTCGACCCGATCGCCTCTACTATGGCGGATGCACGAATACTATTCGGACGCTGCATGCCAGCTGCATGAACTCACTGCGCTCGCTGAAGAGGCGGAACACGCCGAGGCAGCATTTCCGGCTGAGGATCCTGCGCGCCACTTTCTCCGCGCTCTTGCCACCAAGTGCCGCGAGGTCTCGGGAAAAGGCGTTGGTGTTACGTTATATGCTGAACGACGCGGAAGTCTAACAAGGCGATGCAGCCAACCGCTCGACGGCATACGGCTTCACTTTCGATGACCAATACACCATTATTTCAGGCCAGCCTCGCTCCCACGAGCGCTGGCTGATCTTGTTGTCGTTAGACGAAGTTCACGGTTGCCCCGCGATACCTGTGAAATAAAACCAACAGAAAGTTAAAGCCATGAAATTAGCATTAATCATCCCAGTCTTTGGGCTCGCACTGTGTCTCGTCGGTGGATTCACCTCGCCAAGCGTTGCGCAGGAGTCCCGATGGGGATCGCCGGATGAGGACACCGTTAAACTCATTACGGCAATCGAGGCAAAGTGGGCCAACACAGCCTGTAGCCCGCAGCCGGATCTCAAGGATTTTTTTGCGGACGACTTCCAGGGGACATCCCCAAAGGGCCGACGCTACGGCAAACAGGAGGCTAGCACCACGGATATCAAGTCTCTGTCGCGTGACTGCCAACTCGCGGAGGTAAAGGTCAGATTCTTCGGCGACTCCATAGCCATAGCGTACGGAGCGGAAAACAGCATGATTAAGGACAACAACGGCAAGGAGACGAAGCAATGCATGATCTGGACCGACACGTGGCTAAAGCGCGCAGAGAAGTGGCAGATCGTGGCCGCGCAGGACACTATCGTCCCTTGTGGTCCTTAGGCTGTCCTGCCAGCCCGCGATTGTCGCCTGTTGCCTGGAGCGTTGCGCAAGGTGACTCCAATACCGCCGTCTAACCAGGTGGTGGAGCGAACGGCGCCCCGGCTTGTATCCGCGTGAAGAACAGTTACCATGTGTTTCATGTTATCAGAGCCCGGCCGCGGTCACCGTCGCTCACCTTTGTCTCGTTAGGCGGCGCGAACGGACACCTGCGGAAATCAAACCATTCATCGAAGCCATCATGCCAGACATTACAGTTAAGCAGATTGACGAACTAGAACAATACGCTGGCCCATTTCAGAAAGGACAACAGTTCTTCTTTGCAGGCAAGAGTCTCAGCCTATCTAAGCTTGGCATGAACACCATCAGGATGCCTCCACACTGGGAGCACTACCCAGAGCACGACCACGCGGCGGACAATGAGGAGGAGGTTTACATTCCGCTTGAGGGCAGCGGGACGCTCTACGCAGAGGGTCAGAGCTACCCGATGAAATGTGGCGTGTTGATTCGTGTGGGGGCAGCTACCAAGCGCAAGATTGTTCCAGGTCCAGAGGGCATGACTCTCTTGATGTTGAGTGACCGGCCTGACACGAAATGAAGGAGCCTAACCAATCGCCCGAGCCAACTCCGAAAGGATTTCGCGAGCAGGCTGGCCCCATTCGGAAACAAGTCCAGCACGGTTGTCACGACGCCCAGCCGAAGATCGTCTCATTCTCGTTAGAAAGCAACACCACACCTATGAACAAAGAACCTACCGAATTCCAGTACTTTAAAGCGTGGCTGCTCTTCTTTGTCATCGCTTCTGCCTGCTCGTGGCTTATCGCTGGTGGCCGGCAGCTTTTTGCCGCTTTTCTTGGCGCTGGCGGCATGCCGCTGCCACAGATGACGCGATCTCGCAGATCGTCGGCTTCGTGATCGCGATTCCGGTTTCGTACGTCACATTCCGTGGCGTCGTCGGAAAGTACCTGATACCGAAGATCATCTGGCAAGAATAAGCGCTATCCATCTAACAAGGCCCTTCAGAGGCTAGCCACGCGACTTCAACGTGTTTACTGCGACATCCTTCCGTAGCTTATCTCTTTCTCGTTAGGCGACAGGATGGTCTTGCTGGTAACTCAAGCGAAGAGCGCGGCCATCCGCTGCCTGGTTTTCGCATCCGGCAGCCGGCCAAAACCGGCTCCCATGTTGTCCTCCAGATGCTGCGGATTGTTGGTCGCAGGAATCACGCAGGTGACAGCCGGATGGGACACGACCCATTTCAATAAAAACTGCGCCCAAGAGTGACAATCGAATTCGGCCGCCCACTCAGGTAGCGGTCTTCCCGAAACCGCCTTAATCACACCGCCGCTACCAAAAGGACGGTTAATGATGACGCCCATGCGCAGTTCCTGCGCCAGCGGCAGGATGCGCTGGGCCGCACCTCGATCGGCGATGGAATAATTGATCTGCACGAAATCCGGCTTCTGCGATTTCATCTTTCTCTCAATTTCGGCAAAGCCTTGCGGCTCCGAATAGGTAATGCCGGTATACCGGATCCGCCCTTTGCTCTTCCATTCGCGCAAAGTGCTCATGTGATTATCGACATCGACCAGGTTGTGCACCTGCATGAGATCGATCTTTCTGGTTTGGAAAAGCCCCAGCGACTGCTCCATCTGCGCGATGCCCGCTTCCCTACCCTTCGTCCACACCTTGGTGGCGATGAAGAGCGAATTGGTCAGGCCCGATTTGGCGGCGATTTGGCCAATCAACCTTTCGGCATTCCCGTACATCGGCGAGGAATCGATGACTTTTCCGCCGCGCTTAACGAAACGTGTAATGACTTCGGCGATGTCGTTCGCCTTTGGCGATTTGGGAGGAAAGTCGAATGTGACCGCACTCCCCAGCCCAATTACCGGAAGTTTCTCGCCGGTTGATGGAATGGCGCGCATCAAGGGAGATCCTTCTGCCGCGAAGATCCGCGATGACCCGATCGGCAGGCACACACTCGCAGTGGTGGCACCGATCAATTTAACAGCCCGTCGTCGTGTAATCATTTGACGCACAAGGTAGGACAAAATTAGCGTGGGACAATAAATTCGGCGAAGATCACTAGATCCGATTCAAACTAGAAAGGATTATGCGGAGGGACACGCAGAAGCGTGTCCCTCCGCTTCATCTATCGCTTCGTCATTCCCCACATCCCTCTGACCTCCGACAGCGACGCAAAAGCTCGGCACATAGAGCTGTGTCACTCTCAGCGGATTGCAAATCCACCGGGCACACAGACTGCAAGTCCATGTTCCGAACCACGTAGAGAAATCACAAGGGCGTCGCCCACAGGACGACTGCTACAGCGCCGTTCTCGCTAAAATGGGATTGCGTTCGCGAAGTATGCCGGAACTAATCTTGTTAATTCTGTCTAGTCTGGTCAGAAAATGGAACCCGTGACTGGAATTGGCGGAGTGTTTTTTCGTGCGAAGGATTCGTAGGGATTGGCCGCATGGTATGAAGAGATGCTAGGCGTCACTCCGGTGCCGGGTGATTTTAACGCGCAGCCTTGGACGCAGGAAGCGGGACCGACAGCTTTTGCCCCCTTTTCAATCGATACCGATTACTTCGGTAATCCACGGCAAACCTGGATGATCAATTTTCGAGTAGTTAATCTCGATCGGATGATCGCGCAGCTAGAGGCAAAAGGAGTTGAAGTAAAAGTCGATCCTGAGAGTTACTCGAATGGTCGGTTTGCGCGGTTACATGATCTAGAAGGAAATCCGATCGAACTATGGGAACCGAAGGGATGATTTCTGACCAGGGCCGACTACGGAGAAGCAAACCGCGAACGCGCCTTCGCCAACGCTACGGCGCATGCATCGAACATCGAACGCCGAACAAGTTGTAGCGGCGCTTGGCACAAGCGCCTCTACACAACGCCGAACTCTCAACTACCTGTCCCGCCGTAGTCATATGAAGGCGGGTCAACCCTCAACTCTCAACCTACTGTAGCCGGTAGGCTTCCACCAACGCGACACCCGTCGTTCCATTCTTTCCGCGCACGATTGCGGTGTAGTTGCCCGCCGGTAGCGAGAGAACGACGGCCGATTCGCGGCTATCCTGCGGCTGAAGCAAGGCCCCTTTCACTGCTGTCGGCGTGTTATCCTGCCAATCGTTCTCGAACGCAATCAAACCGCCATTAGGATCTCGTACTTCAAGCGTCGGATCTTGTAATGGTTGCGTGATTCCGAAACTGCTTAGCGTGGGTCCGATCGCGCGCACCACAATCACCGGCTGTTCGCCGTTGCCGATGATCAATCCACCGATCAGGACATTGTCATCAGTGCCAACAAACCCACGCGCACTCAGATTTTGAAAAATCGAGGTCGTCGCGTCTAACTCGTACACATCCACCAATCCGATGCCGATCCCACCATTTCTGCCGCTCACCACCGCGCTGTAGGAACCCGGAGGGAGCGTGGCAATGATGGCCGATTCCAAATCGTTGGACGGCGCAACCCCACTGGCCGCGATTTGAGCCTCTTGCGTGCTTCCCCAATTGTCGTTAGAGGCGACTACAACATTGCTGCTGTTAAAAATCGCAATGGTTGGATCGGCTAACGCACCACTCACTCCCAGCGTGCTCAAGCTCGGCCCGAGCGCCCGCACAATGACCTTTTTTGGCTGGCTCCCGCTAACAATGAACCCGGCGATCAATACATTTTGTCCCGTCCCAACCGGTCCGCGCGCCGAAATGTTTCTTAGTTTGGCGAGCGGCCCGATCTGGCCGCGCAGCAGTCGATTCGCGTCGCTGGCCAGTTGATGATGACCGGCTGTAGTCGGATGAATATCATCCCAGAAAAGGTATGTGTCCGGATTCACACCCGACTGGTCCTGCGCCGGAACAGTGGTGTTGACGAAGCCGTAGCGCCCGGGCTGGCCCAATACGCGAATCACGCTCAGCCAAACGTCGAGGCTATAAACGTGGATGGTAATTCCGTTGCCGGCGTAGCCACTAACTACGGACGCTAATACAGAGTTCAATCGGGCGCGATAGCTGGCGGAAGCGAGATCGAGCCCCGCCACGCGGTTGGGATCGCCGAAAGAATTCGGGACCGCGCCGAGTGGTGGAACGTTGGGGACGAGAAAATTTCGGGCGCCGGCATTGGCCAGCCGCATGATCAGGCCTCCGACGCGATTGGCAGTATTGTTCACACTCGTCGTGCTGAAATCGTCAAAAAGATCGTTCCCGCCGCCCCAGATTATGTAGAGCGCATTGGGATCAGGGGAATGGCTGGCGAGATAATCATTAACCTGCTTGCCAATATTATCGATCGTGATTGCGAAATCCCCACCGGTAAACGGAAATGGGTTGTTAATAACGGTGCGCCCCTGTGCGCCATCCTTGGTCGTCGCACCGCCGAAGGCATAATCAGTTCCGCCATCGAGGCTGTTCCTTGCCTTTGGCAAACTCAAAAATGTCTTAGCCAGTTGTTCGTGCCATGTGCCCCTATACAAGTTTGTGGCGGGTGCAGTGTTAAAGTCGTCGGTGAAGCGGTAGTCGCTGTAATTGAAGTTACTACTCGGGTAACTGAAACCAAAGGTGTCGTGGACACGATGGGCAATGTTTCCGTCATCGGAAAGGCTGTCGCCAAAGACGATAACCTGTGTAAAAGCCAGCGTGGTATTAACGAGAAATGGTAGCGTCAGAAAAATGCTGACAATAAATTCTCGTATTCCCATGATTATCCCTTTCACTAGAAAACGGAATTGCGTCGTGTTTCGGATGCAATCCTTGTATCTCGCAAATCATCAGGAACATAAGTCTCCAGATTTGCAGTCCCCCGTACGGATTGGTGCGCCGTCAAGTGGAGCGACACGCCCTCCGGCGCCGAAGGCGCCCCTCAACGTTAGCCTGGGGCAACGCCCCAGGAAATCATCCCGACAAGACATCAGCGCCGAAAGCGCGATTCAATGCATAGTTTCACATGAATCTTGCACCAGACGCATCTCTGATTAACGGGCAAGATGCCCGTTGTCCCCACAGGCAGGATGCCTGTGCTACGACTCGAGCGCGCGCAGAAAGGCGGCGAAGTCCGCGCTCTTCCGGATGGCCGCATTCAATTGCTCAAGACTTGGGTCGGCTGGTTCCGGGAATGCAATTCTTTGGGAACGCCCGTTGCCCGTCAGTACAATTTCATTCCATTGAATCGATTCGATCTGCTCGGTAAAACGCGCGACGGCGCGGCCACGGAAGAACGCACGCGTCGTTTCCGGCGGAGAAAAAATTGCATGCCGAATCTCATCTTCATTGACTACGCGACGCATCGAATCGTGACGCAACAGTTCGTAGTATAATCCACGGTCCAAATCGATGTTGTGATATTCCAGATCAATCGATTGCAACCACGGATCGCTCCACGCCAGTTTTTCTTCTTCTTGCAGCTCGGTTAGGAGAAATTTCTTCGCCGCCCAATCGACGCGGTCGCGACAGATCATGACATCGCGCTCCAAATCGTTCAGGACGCTCTCCCATTCACGCAAGATCCACTCCTTCTCTTCGTTGCGATTCAGTTTCTGCGCCGCGCTCAGGTAGAGTCGCTGCACTTCGATCGCAGAAATTTTCCGTCCGTCGCGCAACTCAATAATCCAATCGTAGTTCTGGTCTCGACTAATCGATTTGGCAGCGTCGATCGGTTGCGCGATCTCCAGTTGCGGCGCTTTGCCGTTCTCAATCAACTCCAGGACCAATGCCGTCGTCCCAAGTTTCATGGCCGTCGCCCATTCGCTCATGTTCGAATCGCCAATAATCACATGAAACCGCCGGTACTTGCTCGCATCGGCGTGCGGTTCATCGCGCGTGTTCACCAGTGGGCGGCGATTCATGGTGTCGATGCTGACCAAAGCACTGAAAAAATCCGCCCGCTGTGAAATCTGAAATGCGCCGAGCTGACCGGGCGCACTTTCCGCTTCGATCCCCATCTTACCCGCGCCGGCGAAAATTTGCCGTGTAACGAGGAAAGGCAGCGCACCAGCGACGATACGGTCCCATGGGACATCGCGGCGCATCAGGTAATTATCGTGACAACCATAGC
>JBKPMO010000020.1:0-42463 GCA_046732175.1 Verrucomicrobiota bacterium | reverse complement strand
GATAGTTCGGGTTAACGCCTACCGCGAGCAACGTCTCCACCGCGCTCGCCAGCTCGGGTCGTTCGAGCGATTCGTTTACGGCGAAGAAGAGCAACGTCATGCCATCGCGTCCGGCGGCGTTGAGATCGCGCACATTTTTCGCCGATGCGCGAATGGCGTTGCTGTCGTTTTTTGCGATCGCTTCGGCCACCGCGAGCAACTCCGGGTGCTCGCCAAAGTTGTAGCGGCCGGAATGCACGTCGGCGGTGAATTGATCGTTACGCCGTTCCTCCACGCTTCTGCCGATGGACAAAAGCAGCATAAGGACAAACGGAAGCGACAGGAAAAAGGCGCCAATGACAAGGAACCCGCGCCAAAATCGCATGAGCAAAAGCGAGAGAACCGCGGCTCCGCCGAAGAGTGCGATAAACATCCCGTAAGCCTGCGATAAGCCGCGACCGGCAGCGTCGCTTCCGGACGAATCAAGCGCGCCCGCCATGAGCAGGAGCCCGAAAATAGTGAGCGCGATCGCGCCCAGCCAAAGGACGATGCGCGCAGCGAATTTCATTTCATGTTGTCCTAGCAGGTGCGGCGCTTGCACGCGAAGTAATTCCAAAATCCGAGCCGGACTGGCGTTACGAGCGAGGTCCGGGCCGGACTGGCGTTATCGAGCGTTGCCAATGAAGGGGTTGATGGTTGAGTGTCGAGGGTTCAGGGAAGTCACGCGTCCTCGCCGTTGCCGCGACGGTAGACGGTGACGAAGGAGCCGTCAGCGATGAAGGCGGAGGCCGGTGGGGCGGTAAGCGCAGCGACGAATTTTTTGCCGTAGAGGGCGGCGATGTCGGCGCGGAATTCGTAGGAGACGGCGGGCCAGATTTTCCAGCGAGGATGTTCGACGCGGTATTCGGTGGCGCGCTAAAAGACGTGGCCAGAGTCGCCGGTTTTGCATCACGATGGCGGCTTAATATCGTCTCATTCATGCCAGATTCGCGATCGGGCCGTATCGGAACTCGACTGGTTAAACCAGTCAAGTTCCCTGATCTGGAATCGCGTACCTTACGGAAAACGCTATTATTTTGCTGCAGTCGCGGGAGTCGCAGCTGACGACAGCTCACGCGTTGTCGCTGCCGCGTCGGTAAACGGTGACGAGCGAACCGTCGGCGATGAAGGCGGAAGCGGGCGGCGTGGTAAGCGGGGCGAGGAATTTTTCGCCGTAGAGAGCGGTGATGTCGGCGCGGAATTCGTAGGAGGCGGCGGGCCAGATTTTCCAGCGGGGATGTTCGACGCGATATTCGCTGATGCGATCGGCGGTTCGCCGGGTGTAGCCCCAGTAATGTTCGGTGATGAATTCTTCGTGCGACCCTGCTACGATATTTTGCGATTCGCCGCGCCCGGTCATGACGAGCTGTTCCCATTTGCTCCCGCGCCGCCACTCGTAGCGCGCGCTTACTTCGCCGTCGCGATCGATCACTTCGCTGCGCATTGGGAGCGCCTGATACGGTTCGCCGTAAAAGGCGCGCGCGGTAATGGCAATGGCCGGTTTCGGCACGAGCTCGCGGATGAAAACGACGCCGCGCCGCCAGGTCTCCGGTGCGAGCCGCACGGGCTTTTTAAGCACATAAAAGCGAAGATTTACTTCCTCGAAGTTGCGGTGTCGCGGAATCGGCAGGCCGCAAACAACCGTATGATAGAATAGGAAGCCGACGATGCTGAGGTAAGTCTCGCCCTCGAAGAAATCGAGCTCGGTTCCGGCGGGCAGATGCGGCGCAAGCAGCTCCGGCGCGACCCGGAAATTGAGCATGGCGAGATAACGCCAGTGCGCGGTGAGGAATGGCTTCAGCACCACCAGGAAAAGTAAGAAAGAAAAATTAGGAAGGAAGAAGGAAGACGAGCCGGACGGGCGGCTGCGTTATTCCGCGGTCGGCGACCCCGGCTACAGACTCTACGCGTAAGCGAGTTTGCCGCGCGGTTCAGGAATGGATCGGCCAAGTTCGCGCGCAGTCTCGATCGATTCATCAATGACCAGTTGGGCATTCGCGACGGCCTCCTCGCGGGTTTTGCCGTCCGCCATGCACTCCGTCAGTTCGGGCCCTTTCACGACCAAACAGTCGTCGTCTTTGCTCCAGTAAATGATCAGCTCGTTGATCGAGCGCATCACGATCCCAGGAATCTTGCTGCATTACGCCTTGCGAAAGAAATGTATCACGAGGCTCGCGGCAATGAGCAGCGCCGTGCGGCCAGCTTGATCGTTTTTGCACGCAAAACGCGCGACTGTTTGCTACTCGCGAGCGCTGGCCGCGTCATTCGCGTCCGCGGTCGCTTTGGCTCGGGCGGCTCGAAATTCGCGGACGTGATTCAATTCATCTCGTGAACCACTGGCCTTTGTCGTTTGTGACGCCAGCTGTGCGTAGTAACGGCTCGCATTTTCCTTGTCGCCGTTTTGCTCGGCGGCTCGCGCTGCTCCATACACACCTCTGAACCGTCCCGGATAGATCTTGAGCGCAGCTTCAAATTCCCGTTGCGCGTCCTTCGATTGGCCTAGTTCGAGAAGCAGACTGCCGAGTTGTTCGCGAATCGGAACAAATGCGCCCGGCGAAACCGGATGTTTGCCCAGAACGTCTTCCGCGTCAGCGGCGTGACGCAGCATCTCAATCGCTTCGTTCTTTTTGCCTTCGGCTGCTGCCACCCAAGCGGAAGCGGCTTGCATTTGTAAATCAAGATGCTGCTTAAAATAGTCGAACTTTGGATCTTTGGTTGCGTCGCGTAATTCCCGCATTCGCGCGATCGCTTGGTGCGCACCGTTTAGATCGCTTGTATGCGCGCGTCCGAGCGCGTGGCCATATTCGATTAGGGCTTCCATGAATGGGAACGACGCCCAGTGCGGGAGATTTGGAATCGTCAGCGTCGCTGCTGCCGCCCAGTCATTCCGCTCAAAGACGTAACGTGTCGGAATGGCGGCCAAAGCGTAAGCGGCGCTGAATTCCAGCTCTGGGTTCGTCTTCTGCACTTTCGCGACAAGATCGACAATTTTTTTCGCGTCGGCGTCCTGGGCTTCCTGCAAATAAGAGTAAGCCATGTAATCGAGCGCATGTAACTCTTCGGCTTCGGTGGCGTCGCGATGGCGCATGGCTGCGTAAGCGCGCGAAGCTTCAGCCGAAGCTCGATTCGCAGCAACGGATTCGTCCCACATCCCCAAACGCGTGAAGATGTGCGATGGCATGTGCAGCGCGTGAGGTACCCAGGGTGCGATGGAAGCGTAACTCTGTGCCGCAGCGAGTCCGCCTTGGGCGAGCGCCGGATAATCGTAGCAATGGATCAGGTAATGAACGACCCCGGGATGGTTTGCGTTTTGTTTCCAGAGCTTTTCCAGAATCGCAGCTGCCTCAAGTTGCTTCGATAAGCTTGTGTCGTTAGGCGTGGCGTACCCAACAGCCAGGACTGCGAACGCGTAGAAGGTTTGGACTTCAAAATCGCTCGGATACTTGTCGCGGAGCTGCTGCATTGCCTTTTCGTAAGCAACGACACGGTCGCGCGATCCGATTGGTCCGTGACACGATTGTCCAACCGCGCCTGCGCTCGAACTGTCCGGCGTATTGTAATAAACATTGAGCGCCGTGATGAAGCCTTTCTCGCGGTCCGTTCCGGCGTTCATCGCCATTGCTTTTTCAATAGCAGCTTTGCCCGCGCGCATCTCATCGGGAGTGGGAGGCGTCCAAATCGGATGCCACCATGTCATGGCGATTCCCCACTGAGCCATCGCGCATTTGGGGTCGCGTTCAGCTGCCGAAGTGAAAATGCGCCGCGCCTCTTCGTAGAAAAATGAATGCAGCAACGCCACGCCACGAGAGAATTCAGATTGGACATCCGGCGCGCAAGATATCGGGAACTCGATTTTCCCGGCGGCGCGCAAATCACTCGGTTCGGGCGCGGTTGCGCAATCGACGTGGCCTAGCGCGAGAGTACCGATAACTCCGGCCAGAAAGAAAATGCGAGAGCAATTGGGTCGGAACATTTTTCAGGCTACGCGCGTGTGATCATGCCGCAAATGTTGAAACGTTGAAGTGTTAAAGCGTTGAAGCGGTAAAGCGTGTCCGACGACCTCGCCTTTAGGGTTTCTTGTATCCGAAGAAACCACGGCGGCGGATGATCTCTGCAACTTGCGGAGGGACCATCTCGTCCCAGCTTTCGTCGCCGCTGGCGATGCGCTTGAGGACGTCCCGCGAAAAGATCGGGAGGTTCTTGGGATTGTAGTTATCAAGGTGCACGAAACTGCCGCGACGAACCAAATAATCATAGAGCGGTTGCAGATCATCTTTCACCTTCACCGTGTGAATGGTTTGTAATTCGTCGGTGGGACTTTTCTGCAGCGGATAGACGTAAACCTTTAGGTCGTTCTTAAGAAGGCGCCCAAAGTTCTCCAGAATGCCCCCGGGCAAATCGGCGTAATATTTTTCGTCGTACAACTCGTACACGCTCGGCACGCCCAAAACTATCGCGATGCGTTCGTGCGTTCGCCAGGAGAGATACGAAGCGAGCCGGTGGTATTCGAAGTAATCGGAGATGAGCACGGTCATCCCGCAGGCCGCCAGGACCTCTGCGCGCCCGAGAAAATCGCGACGGTCAACCTCTTTTCCGCCCGCCAGCAGATTGCGCATGGTCAGTTCCATCAGACCGAGGACCGGTTTGCCCGCCACAGCGGGTTCCTGCTTAAACTTCGCTAGGGCGCACTGAAACATGTCGAGGTTCACGTAGGTGACCGGCCGGAAACTGCCGCGCTCGACCAGCACGGCTTTGTTGTGCAACATGTCGGAGGGCTGGAGCACTTCGCGGTTCGGACCAAACACGGCAGCGCCGCTTAGTCCCAGCTGGACGAGCTTGAGCGCCATGATGCGGTTGTCGACGTTGCGAAACTCGATTCCGCTGAACTCGAGCATGTCGATCTCGATGCGACGCGTGGTGAGGGTGTCGAGCAGCGATTCGACGAGTTCCTCCGGTACATGGCTGAGGAAGAACGCGCCGTAGCAAAGATTCACACCTACGATGCCGAGCGCCTCTTGTTGCGCCGAGCCTTCCTCGTCGATCATGCGTATGTGCATCACGATCTGGCTCGGCTGATCGTTGACGCGGCTCTGAAATTTGATCCCCATCCAGCCGTGACATTCGGGCGTGCCGCGATAACTCCGCGCCGCGACCGTATCGGCGAAAGCGAAAAAGGAAGTATTGTCACCGCGCTCCGCTGCCAGCCGCTCTATGTCGAGCTCAAATTCGTAATCGAGCATCGCCTGGAGCCGGGCGCGCGAAACGTAGCGATCAACGTGCCCGTAGATGGCATCGCTAACCTTCATGTCGTAAGCCGAGATACTCTTGGCGACCGTGCCGGCGGCGCCGCCGACTCGGAAAAACCAGCGCACCACTTCCTGCCCGGCGCCGATCTCGGCAAAGGTGCCGTACCAGCGCGGATCGAGATTAATTCTGAGCGCCTTGGAATGGGTATCGATGACTTCCTCTTTCACGGCGCGAGAACAGAGAGTACTACCTGCATTTTTCGCGCTGCCTAGCAAAAATGCGCCTGCCAGGCTATCGCCGGGTGATTCGTTGAAGCGTTGAATCGTTAAATCGGCGGCATTCGACGGTCCCGTTTGGCTGCGCTCAGGGCAGTCTCACAGAAGTTCGCGATGGCGAGGGCGTCATTGGTCCGAGCCGGACTGGCGATTGCACGCGAGGTCCGAGCCGGACTGGCATGGCGCGCTACCCAGAAGAACACAGATTTTCGGCGGACACGGCCGCCGCTAGAAGATTACTTATTTCTTAAGGCTGCTATCGGATTGACCAGTGAGGCGCGGGACGATTGCTATCGGCTGACAAAAAGTCACGGCGACTGTCAATCTATTTTTCTTAATTATGGCCAATTAAACGGCTGGACGGGCGTTCGAATCTTGGCTGAAGTGATTCCCATAAAGGATATGAAAAGGGAATTAAAACCAGAAGAACGCGAGGAAATCATTAACGCGGTCGCGGCCGGCGATCGGGTGACAGCGACGAGCATTTATCTTTCGGCCACGGAAGGCAACCTGACCGAGGCCCAGAATTTTATTAGAAGTCTTACGGAGGAGAGGATTCAGGCAGCGCGAGAGGCCGAGAAAAAGGAGAGCTGAGAATTTCGACGGTCAGGCTGCGGCCGCGTGCCGCCGTCGCCAAGGCTTTGGCGTGCCAGGGATTCGTTTGAGGTGTTGAAACGCTCGCCATCGGACAGCCCCGAAGGCTTTCGGGGTTGAAGGGTTGAAGTGCAGATGGGATTTGCAGCCGGTCGGAGCCGAACTGGCGAAGGGCCGCCGCTATAAGATTAGGTAAGAATACAAAGCAGGTGATTCTGTGAACTTGACTGGTTAAACCAGTCAAGTTTTAGCGGGCGGCGTTTGCCGGCGGCGTTTTTGAAATGCCGGCCCGGCTATGATCTATCATCCATGATTTGTGATCTTTGACCGCTGACCGGTGATCACAGCCAGCGGCGCACTTCCCGTTTCAATTGCAGATACGGTTCGCCGAATTTTGCTGCGAGATATCGCTCCTCCCGCAGGACTACGCCGTAGTGGAGGATGAAGAAGAGCGGAATCACAAATAAGAGTATGATCCAGTCATTCAGAAAGAATCCGATCGCGATTTGGAAGAAACAGAGGGCCAGATACATCGGGTTGCGCGTAAAACGAAACGGACCGCCCCGCACAATCGTGAGCGCCGGTTTGGCCGGATCGACATTGGTCCCAGCCCCAAGCATGATAAACAGGGCGGACACGGCGAGCACTAACGCAACCATCATCAAAGCGATCCCGCAGACGAGACAAATCCGATAGTTCGTCGTGATCGGTAGGCGAATGACAAAGAAATGGATCAGAGTGCTAATGACTGCGCCCACCAGCCAGATGAACGGCGGGAAAGCGATGACGCCGGGGTTATCCTTTTCGGTATCCATCTCCTGCGTTCTCCGACCACTAATCACCAATCACTTCTCACCTGTTGCCTCTCACTTGTGGCTCAAGGGAGCTGTGGCTCCGGCAGATAAAAAAACAGAATCCCCAGAATTACGTAGACCGATAGAAGTTGGATCCCTTCAATCCAGTTCGTCTCGCCGTCCCCACTGATCTGAAACAGGATATAAACCGAGGCTACCACCGCGAAGACTTCCGGCATCGAGAATTCGAGATTCATCGGTCGCCCGAAAAGGTAGGAGAGAAAAATCAGCACCGGCGCGACGAAAAGCGCGATTTGCAGACTGGACCCGATCGCGATGCCGACGCTCAAGTCCATCTTGTTTTTCATCGCCACGATTATCGCGGTCGAATGCTCGGCCGCGTTCCCCACAATCGCCACCACGATGACCCCGACAAACACCTCGGTCACGCCGAGTGAGTGCTGGACATTTTCGATCGTGCCGACGAGAAACTCCGAGAGCAGAGCGACGAACGCGGTAGCAACGAGCAGGATGGTAACGGCCTTGCCGCGCGACCATGATCTTCCTTTGGGATGTTCCTGACCGCCTCCTTGGTAGAAATGTTTGTGGGTGCGAAGCGAGAAACCGAGCATGCAGAAGTAGGTCAGAAACAGGACGAGGGCGATGCCTAACGACAGCTTCTGCTCCATCAGTGGACTCCAGCCGGCGGGACTGGAGTGGGCGGCGAAGTGAAAGACCGTCGGGATGATTAATCCGATCGCGGCGAGCGAGAGCGAGACGACGGAAGTGCGGGCCGCGGTGCGATTGAAACGCTGTTCCTTATATTTAACGCCGCCGAACAGAATGGAGAGGCCGAGCACGAGGAGCACGTTGCCGATGATCGATCCGGTAATGGAGGCTTTGACAACATTAGTCAGACCTTTGGAAAGTGCGATACCGGCGATGATCAGTTCGGCAGCGTTTCCAAAAGTGGCGTTGAGCAATCCGCCCAAACCTTCCCCGACACGGGCGGCGAGCGCTTCGGTGGCGCGCCCGATCCAGCCCGCGACCGGAATGATGCCAAGAGCGGAACAAACAAACAGCGCAGTCGGATTGCTACCTCCCGGCCAGAAGCGCAGAAGAATTGCGAGCGGCACGAAGATAAGAAGCCAGTCGAGTGACGGTTTAATTTTCAAAAGTCTGCGAATCTCGCGACTTGGTTCAGCTAAATCAACCCATCTGTCGGGTATCCGATCACGTTGTCTGGGTTAACATCGCATGATTCGATCAAACCGATTTTGGCCGGCACGTGGTTGGGCAGGGCTGGCGTTGGTAGCGGTTTGCTGGCCGCTCAACTGGATGGTGCCCGGCGTGCGGACCTCCTGGCTGTTCTTCCCGCTTTGGCTCGGATATATTCTTGTGGTCGACGCTCTAGTCTGGATCCGCGCCGGCAATTCACTCTGGTCGCGCTCACGAAAAAGTTTTGTGCTACTCTTTTGTTTTTCCGCACCGATCTGGTGGCTATTCGAACTGATCAACCTGCGGACTGCGAACTGGCAGTATCTGGGGCGCGAACTGTTCAGTCCTCTCGAGTTCAATCTGTTTTCCACAATCGCGTTCTCGACTGTCGTTCCGGCAGTATTTGAAACCACGGAGCTGATCCAAAGCTTTCGTTGGATGCATTTTTTCAATTCCGGCCCACGTTTGGCCGCAACTCCGCGGCTGTTTGTCGTGGTATTTGTTGCCGGCCTCGTCATGCTGATATCGTTGCTCGCCTGGCCGAAAATCTTTTATCCGTTCACCTGGATTTCACTCGTTTTGATTTTCGAACCGATTAACCACTGGACGGGCCGACCGCATTTTCTGGAGAAACTGCGCGCCGGCGACTGGCGCATCGTCTTTTCGCTCGCATTGGGCGCGCTGATCTGCGGTTTCTTCTGGGAGATGTGGAACTATTACTCGTTTCCGAAATGGGTTTATCACACCCCGGGCGCGGAATTCTTGCGCATTTTCGAAATGCCGCTGTTCGGCTATGGCGGTTACATCCCATTCGCTCTGGAACTTTACGCGTTAAAGAATTTCTTCTGGCCGACCGGACCGCGGCTCATCTCCGAAACTTGACTGGTTAAACCAGTCCAGTCTTTTAGTAATAGCGTACGGGTCGAAACGATTGCGGCCGAGTCCGAGCCGGACCGGCGGGTGACCGCCGCTATAGCGGAAAAATTTGCGAGCAATCAACCCGCCACTAAAGATTGTGCCGGTATGATTCTACGAATTTTTCTTGGCGGGTTGCTGGCGATCTCGGTGGCACAGGCGCAAAGCCCCGACCCGGATAACAGGGACCAGGCGGCACTCATTGCATTGAAGAATGAGTGGCTGGCGAATTTGCATAATCCGGCTGTGCTCGAAAAGATCCTTGCTTCTGATTTTGTGCATCCGGTTCCAAGCGGCGATTTCGTGACCAAAGCGCAGCACATTCAGTTTTCATCGACGCATCTGCCGCCGCCCAATCGGAAACAGCGATTCGATCAGATGCGCGTTCGCGTTTATGGCGGCGTCGGCATCGTTAACGGAATTGTTCTAACGACTGATGAACAGGGTCGCGAAGTGGAGCGCACAATTTTCACCGACGTCTTTGTCCGGCGTGATGGACGCTGGGAGGCGGTCAACGCGCAGGAGAATGCGGTGGGAAAACATTAAAGGGTTGAAGCGTTAAAGCGGCGTAGTTCGCCACTCGCTGCGGCGAGCAGGCTGTGAGTTGGTCCGCTGGCGAACCGGGAGAAAGTTAGCAGGGGGAGGGCGCGAGGAGAAAAGTTAAAAAAGCTACAAGCGTTACAAAGGACAACAAACGCACAACGCATAAAGGAGAAAGGCAGACATCGAACCCGCTTGCGCCAGGGCTACGGCGCGGCAGGCGCCAAACATCGAATGACAGCGGAACGGGAACGTGGGCGTTTTCGTTGTTTCCTTGGTGGACTTTGCGTGAAGAGGAAGATTCGCCCGCCGATCTAATCGGTGTTGCCGGTAAGCTGCCGGCAACTGCAGGCTGGCAGCCTGCGCTCCCCCTACAGCTTTGACTCGGTTTGCTGCGGACCGTACCGTTTCGGAGTGAAGAAAGGAGGTTGGCGAGAGCGATTGCTGGAAAGCACGCGGGGGCGAATTCTTCAGCAGCTGCGGGCGCGCGAACAAACCGTGAATGAGCTCGCAGCTACACTGAAGCTCACTGATAACGCGGTTCGCGCTCATCTTCTCAGTCTGGAACGCGACCGTCTCGTCCAGCAGACTGGAATCCAACCGGGGTTTCGAAAGCCACATGCGCTCTACGGACTGACCTCGCAATCCGAACAAATTTTCCCTAAGGCTTATGGGGCGCTGCTCGATCTGGTGTTGTCGGTATTCGAGCGCAAACTGGCGCCGGCCGAATTGGACGCCGGGATGCGTGAAGTGGGCCGGCATGTTGCCGTGTTGCATGCGGGCGAGGTGAAAGGGAAATCGTGGGAGCAGCGAATCGAGGCGGCGCTCGCGATTCTGCAAGAGCTCGGCGGTTCGGCCGCATTCGAGGAGAGTCAAGGCAAGCATTTCATTCGCGGGAATAGTTGTCCCATGGCAGCAGCAACTGCCCGGCACCCTGCTGCCTGCCTGATTGCAGAGTCCCTCCTGACTGAAGTGCTCGGTGTTCCCGTTAAACAACGATGCCGGAACAAAGCTGCGCCCGCTTGCCGATTCGAAATTGCTGCGCCCCCGGTTCCTCGCCGTTAGTGCACGATGACGACGCCTTTCATCTCCGGGTGAAAGGTGCAGACATAGGGGAAGGTCCCGGGTTGGTCAAAGGTATGACTCCATGAGGCGCCGGCGTTAATCGCGCCTGAATTGAACTTTCCCTGGGCGGTGGCGGTATGCGGGGTTAAATCCGCATTGGCCCACTCGACCGTCTCGCCAGTTTTTACCTCGATCTTATCGGGCGAAAACTTCAGTAATCGAACCGTGACGCGCGCGGCGTTTGTAACAGTTGTCGGGCTGGCCGCGGGCGCGACGTTGACGTTACTGCTGTTTCCGGCTGGTGCTGCCGCCGGAACAGATTGAACGGCGCTCGTAGCTGTTTCGCTGACGTTCTGCATTTGTCTGCCATCAAAGAACCCGGCGGCGAAGATGACGACGCCCCAAACTATAAGCGTCTTCGTCGAGAGCGGGCCTGAGATAATCCAGACCTGCCGTCGGGCGCGGCTTTCCGCTTCCATGATGCCGCGAATCGGCGCACCCTCCCGCTGCTTGCGG
Source organism: Verrucomicrobiota bacterium (assembly GCA_046732175.1). Lineage (GTDB taxonomy): Bacteria > Verrucomicrobiota > Verrucomicrobiia > Chthoniobacterales > UBA10450 > AV69. The sequence goes on along the minus strand of JBKPMO010000020.1, from coordinate 31,281 downwards.
GAGGGCACACCGCTCATGTCCGCCTGTGTGGGGGAATTACTTCAGCGAGGATTGAACCTCTTTGGCGTGATTCAGATGCGAGACAAAGATTGGTCGCGCGCTTTCAAGCAGGTTCTTAAGCTCTGCGTTTTTCGCGTTTGGTGTCAGAGTCTTGTCCACCGCGCCAAGCACTTTTTCGTGATACGCAACCTCGTTATCGACATAGGCCTTATCAAAGGCAGCACCGCTCAGGCCCTTGAGTTTTGTCGCCTCTTTGTCGGCGTCCGCTTTCAGACCTCGGCTGGTTGTGCTCTCTTCCGGCGTCAGGTTCAGCTTTTGGGCCAAAGCAGTGGCCTGATTATTGACCGAAGTGTGATCTCGCACCATAAGCTCGGCGAAATCCTTCACCTTGGGATTCGTCGTTTTTTCGGCGGCGAGTTTGCCGGCATCAATATCGATGGTGTCGGCCGTCACGGCGATCATTGCGATCTGTGGATCGGTGGGTGGGGCCGCGGATTTTTCCTGGGCGGCAAAAGCAAGGGCGGCCGCGAGGGCGGCGCAGGTGAAAGTGAGCAATATCGGTTTAATCATGATCATCCTCCTTCGGTAGTTGAGAGTTTATCTCGCGACGGAGGCTCTTTCCGTGCGAGCCAAATTCATCATCCAAGCGGGCGACAATAAGTCAAGTAATATTTTGACTTATTGGCGCCGGGTATCGGAGGAAGGGCGGCAGTCTCCTCCTATATATATAGGGCTTTTAGCTCGTCCGCGGGGAAACCAGGGTTGGGGGAATGCGGCCGACCAGTCTTCGCCAAGGCTACGAACTTGGCAAGCACCGGCCGCCGGCTACAAGGAAGAAACGAGCTTCAGTTAATGGTTATCTGGTCGGAACAAAAGTTCGTCTCGGCGAGACGCCGAGAGTCCGAGCCGGACTGGCGTTTCACGCGGGACGCGTACGCTAACCGGAAAGGGTCAAGGCAAAAAAAGCCGCCGAGGTGTGGACCCCGGCGGCTGCTTTTTGCTTTGTTTAGAGTTTCGTTAGCTCATCCCCAGCGCATCGAGTGTGGGTTCGTCGATCACTGCAGTCGCGTAGAGACCGTGATCCGACTGGTAAGCGGTCAACGCTTCCCGGGTTAATGGACCGAGCAATCCGTCTACTTCGCCGCGATAATAACCCATCTCCTGTAGCGCAGATTGGACATCGGCGATTACCTGATCGGGCGGCCGAGATGCCGAACCGACGTAGATCGGGGCATCATAGGCATAGTATTGCGCGCCGGGATCGTAACCCCAGGCCGGATACCAGTAACCATTATTGAAGTAGTAGTAGCCGCCACCGACCAAAGCGACCTGGCCGAAATTCGACCGGTACCAACCGGCATCATGCCAGGCAGGTTGGTAAGTGCGGAATACTTCATACTGCGGCCCCTGCCAACGTTCGGCGTTCACAATGCGATAGTTCTGATTGAACGTTACCGATTTAATTTTCTGGGGTTGTGCCTGCGCACGGAAGTTGGTGTGTTGGCTCTTGATTTTTTGAACATCGACCTGCTTGCCGTTTTTGCCCAAGGTTCCAGGTTTAGTGGGCTTGGTCCCGGCTGCGCCTGAAGCGGCCGCCGATGTTCCTGCCGTTGCGGCCGGACTCGGACTAGCCTGTTTCATCCCGGCTTCGCGTTTGCCCTTGTGCTTCCCACCTTCCTGAGTGGTGGCGTTTACATTGGCGTTCTCTGTCGCGGCGGGACTGGTGGCCTCGGTTCGCTCGCCGCGCTTGCCCTTCTGTTTTCCCGCGCCTTCGGGGGGATTGACATTAGCCTGCCCCGTGGCGCCCGCAGTCGGAGCACGCTCTTTCTGAGCAGCGCCAGCTTTCCCCATGCCTTTGCCGTGCTGCGCACCCGCCTGCCCGCCGCGAGCGGCGGCTGTAGCCTGCGGTTGCGCTTCGCTCGTCTGTTGTGATTTCTTTTTCTTACCTTTTTGCTGTTCTTCCTCCTGCTGAGCCATGGCAATGGCGCCCAGCATTAGCGAACAGCTGATCAATGCTGTAATAAATGTTTTCATCTTATGTTAGTCGGGTTGTTCTCAGTATTTATTCGCGGTTCCGTGCGGGATTGCGTGTCCGATGCCCCGCGTAACTGAAGACCTCGCACCACCACAAAAGCCACAACGGGAAATAGTTTTCAGGAATTAGATCGGTAGTGTCCTTTTTGTGTGAGGTCTGATCCCCGATTATTTCTGTTCGTTCATTTCCTGGGTTTTTACGTAGAGCTGTTGCAGGAAATCGGCGAGACCGCTGACAGCGAAGATGCTGGCCAGGGCGCGCGTGACGCGCGGACCGAAGATGTAGCCATAAATGAAACCGGAGGCAATCCACGTACCGAGGCAGAACGGACAAGTGAGTAGTTCGCCAATGGCGCGGCGTAATCCCTGGCCTTTGGCGCGTTCTTCAATTTCGCCGGGACCACCTTTTCCTTCTACTTCGGTGAATGGTGCGCGAAACGCGCTCGTGACTTTGTCTTTGGTGATGACGCGGCTCAACTTCTGAGTGGCAAGGGCAAACAGCGCGATGTCTTTAGGCTCAACTCGCTCGGGCAACGGTTCACGCGAACATTTGCGGACAAGCAGACTGGTCGCCAGCACACCGTTGAATACGGCAACGAGCGCGGCGTAATCGCGTGTTGGCGTTTCGCGGTGTGATTTGCGTTCGCCTCCACGCTGCTTTCGTCGGTGGGCATTCCGTTGTTCAACCTGACCGTCCCCGAAGCTTTTACGATTCGCGTTCATCATGATTACTTCGAGGTGCGATGCCACGCTGGCGGTGCCGTAAAGAGCTCGCGCCAGCGAGTCCGTCCGCTGGCGGACAAAGGGCGAAGGGCATCCGCCTTCGCCTACCCTACGGCGCGACAGGGAAGCCAAAATAAAGAGCCTCAGGGCAATCGGTTCTTATTTTCCCAGGATTGGAATGACCGTATCCCAGTGGCGGGAAGGTGAGGATAAAATGTGCCGCGGCGGTGCACGCATAGCTTCTTAGAAAGCAGCAGATTACAACTTCTTCACCAGTCAGGCATACGGCATGCAAATGGGCGAACGCATGCGTATTGGATTTATTCTACTTCTTGCCTCGGCACTTGTTTCTCGCGCAGACGAAAACGCTGCGGGCCGGTGGGAAGGAACGGTACAGATCCCGAGTCGCGAGTTGATGCTCATCGTCGATCTGGCGGCGGGGAGCGGCGACAGCGGAGGCTGGCAAGGTTCCATTACCATTCCTGGATTGGGGATCAAAGGCGCGCCGCTCACTGATATCGCAGTGAAATCCGATGACGTCGTTTTCTCGATAAAAAGCGCGCTGGCTGATCAGCGCGCCGAGCCGGCGAAGTTTAAAGGGCACTTAGATGGCGATAAGAAATTAGCCGGCAATTTCGAACAGGCGGGAAACTCCGCGCCATTTGCGCTGGAGAAAACTGGACCGCCGCAGGTAGAACCTCTCCTACATAGCACCGCGATCGCGAAGGAGATCGAGGGCGAATGGAAAGGCGGGTATGAGCTCTTCGGCTATCCGCGCAAGGTCACAATCAAAATGCAGAACCGCGGAGCAGAAGGAGCCACCGCAGAGTTTGTCATCGTGGGCCGTAAGGAAAACAAATTGTCGGTCGACCGCGTCGTGCAAGAAGGAGAATTCCTCACCATTGATTCGCATGAGACCGGTCTGAGTTTCGAGGGGCGAGCGCGTAAAGGCGAAATCCAGGGAACGATTCTGCAGGGTCCGCTCGAAATTCCCATCACTCTCCGCCGCACTAACTGAGGAGTCTTATGAAGACATCCGCCTTCCTTTTTGCTTTCGTGTGCTTAACCAGCGCTGCCCAAGCCCAGTCGATGTTCCGCGGCAACGCCGCCCACACCGGTGTCTATCCGGGTATCGCACCGCGCGAGTTCCATCGCGTGAAGTGGAAATTTCCCACCGGAGCGCGCGTGGTGGGTTCACCGGTGATTCAAGACAAGATCATCTACTTCGGAAGTGACGACGGGAACGTTTATGCGGTAGATGCGGAGAGCGGGCGGCAGATTTGGAAGGCTGCCACGCGTGGTCCGGTGCCTTGCACTCCAGCGATTGACCACGGCACGGTCTATGTGGGCAGCTATGACGGAAAATTCTACGCGCTCGATGCACAGAGCGGCGCGGTGAAATGGAAATTTGCCACGGAAGGGGAACGCCGTTTCGAAGCCAAAGGCCTGCATGGTTGGCAACCGAAGACCCAAACTTTCCCCGACGCATTCGACGTCTTTCTTTCCAGTCCCGCGGTAGTGGATGGCGCAGTTTACTTTGGCAGCGGCGACGGAAATCTCTATTCGCTGGATGCTAATTCGGGCGAGCTGCGTTGGAAATTCAAGACAGGCGATGTCGTGCACGCATCTCCCGCGATCGTGAATGGAGTCGTCTACGTCGGCAGCTGGGACAGTTATTTCTATGCAGTGGATGTTCTTTCGGGAAAAGAGAAGTGGCGATACCATGCCGGGGAGGATCCGCTGGTTCACAATCAGGTCGGCTTCCAATCTTCGCCTGCCGTAGTTGATGGTGTGGTCTATACCGGCTGTCGCGACGCGCAGCTTTACGCGCTCGACGCCGCCACGGGCAAAGAGAAATGGAAATTCGATAACGCGCTGAGTTGGGTCATCACTTCTCCCGCGGTAGCGGAGGGGAAAGTCTATTTTGGTACTTCCGATTCCAGCCTCTATCACGTCGTGGAAGCGGTGAACGGCAAGCCGATTGTGAAAAAGGAAGACAAAGCCTACCTGTTCTCTTCGCCCGCGGTCACTAACGATGTCGTGTTTATCGGCGTGTTAAACGGCACCCTGGAAGCACGCGATCGCAACTCCGGCGATTTGCTTTGGGAATTTCAGACCGAGAAGTCCAAGCAAAACGCAAACTGGATCCTGACTTCCGAACGAAAATTCAACGTCCCGCTTTTCTTCTTCGATAGCTGGCGGGAAGCACCGCTCGTGTCTGCCGATCGCCAATTTGCCATCGGCGCGATTTTCTCGTCTCCACTGGTGGCAAACGGGGTCGTTTATTTCGGTAGCACAGACGGCTTTCTCTACGCTGTGGAGTGAGTCCGAGCTCGTCGCCTCTACAGTTCCGCAGCCGATATCCCGCGATCGCGAGGTCACCACAGTCCCTACCAGATGCGGACGCGCTCTTCCGATTTGAGGTAAAGTTTTTGTCCCGGTTTCACGGCATAAGCATCGTACCACGGGTCGATGTTGCGCACGGTCTGGGCCCGTTCACGGTCGGGTGCGTGCTCGTTTGTTACAATCCGCGAGCGCAGGGCGGCGTCGCGGATCTTTTGGCGCCAGCTTTGGGCAAAGGCGAGAAAGAAGCGCTGATCGCCCGTGAGGCCATCAACCACAGGCAGCTCCTTGCCGCCGAGAGATAATTTGTAAGCGTCGTACGCTACGGCCAGGCCGGCAACGTCGGCGATATTTTCGCCCAGGGTTTGCTCGCCATTTACATGCAAGCCGGGCAACGGTTCATACTTGTTGAATTGTTCCACCAATTGTTGGCCGGCAGCTCTGAAATGCGCGGCATCATCCGGAGTCCACCAGTTCGCGAGCTTGCCCTGGGCGTTGAATTCGGCGCCACTGTTGTCGAAACTGTGACTAATCTCGTGCCCGATAGTGGCGCCAATAGAACCGTAATTGGCCGCAGCATCGGCTTTGGGATTGAAAAACGGCGGCTCCAAAATTGCGGCCGGAAAGTTGAGTCCATTCTGAAGGGGAAGATTGAGTGCATTGACTGTTTGCGGAGTCATCCACCATTCTCCGCGATCGACCGGACGACCGAGCTTAACGAGCTGATGATGGTATTCCCACTCGTCCGCGCGCCAGGCATTCCCCAGTGGATCGTCCCGTCGGATCACCAGGCCTGCATAATCCCGCCACGTCTCCGGGTAACCGACACTAACGTGCAAGGTTTTGAGCTTGGCTTTGGCTTGCGCCTTTGTCGCCGGCGCCATCCAGTTCAGGTTGTCGATGCGATGATCAAAAGCGGTGAGAAGGTTTTTGACCAGGTCCTGCACCGCGGTCTTGGAAGAAGGTGGGAAATATTTCGCGACATAAATTTTTCCGACGGCATCGCCGAGATCTGCGTTGACGCTGGCGATAGCGCGCTTCCAGCGCTCACTCTGTTGCGGCGTTCCCTGGAGTGTCGTTTCATAAAAGCTGAAGTGCAGATTGTCGTAGGCCGGCGGAAGATAGACGGCGTACTCGTTGATGGTGTGGAAGGTGAGCCATTCTTTCCACGTCTCGAGCGGCTCGCTGGCTACCAGGGCCGACAAGCCTTTGACCGCGCCGGGTTGCCAAATGATGAAGATGGGCTGTTTCTCCAAACCGGCGGCCTCCAGGTAAGCCTGCCAATCGAGCCCGGGCGCGTTTGATTTCAGATCGTCAATTGTGGCGGGATTGTTGGCCTTGTGCACGTCCTGACTCGCGACGAGATCGGCGTGCACAGCAGCCATCTTTTTTTCCAGCGCCATAATGCGCTCGGCGTGCCCGGCGGCCTCGTTCAAGTCCGCTAGTTTTAACAGCTCGCCAACGTAAATTTGGTAGGCCGTCCGCAGCTTTGCCATTTCAGGCTTGTCCGAGAGATAATATTCGCGGTCTGGCATGCCAAGACCGCCTTGAAGGAGATAGGGAACCGTGCGGTCAGGGTCGCCCAAGGCCTGAGTTACCCAGAGTCCGAATAAATTCTGCGTCCACAGGTCCGTCGCATTTAGCGCATCAACATCGGCGCGCAGACGCTTGCCGAGCAAGCGAGAGAGATCCGCCTTTGATTCGATGTGCTCGATTTCGTTCAACTTCTCTTTGAGAGGATCGAGTCCGCGCTTCTCGATGTTGGCGGTGTCCATGAAGGCGGCGTAATAAGTGGCAATCATCTCCTGGGGCGTGCCCGGCTGCGGATTTGCCGCCTCTATTCCGCGAATCAATTCTGCTGTGCGCTGCTCCGCGCGCTGAAAAACCTCGTATGCAGCGCCGGCCCTCGACCGGTCCGCGGGAATTTCAGCAGTTTTTCGCCAGCCGCCGTTGGCGTATTCCTCGAAATCGTCGCCCGGTTTCACGCTAAGATCACGATAAGCCGGGTTGATTCCGATCGTTTTTTGTGGGGCCGGTGTTTCTGCGCAAACCGCACTTCCGGCCCACACCATCAAAATCATTCGCGAAAGCAGCGGTACCTTCACATCAACCGGTTTCTTGATGCTGACCTATTTCATCGGGTTGCATCCGCCAAATCAGTCCGAGTAAATATCGCCACTACCACGTGACCGAGTCGTTCGATGTTTTGACGGCCACCTTCTTCTCTGTCCACCAAGGCGATTACAAACGCGATTTGTCCGCCGGCTTCTTCGATCGCCTCAATCGCCTGGATGGCGGAGCCGCCAGTGGTGATGACATCTTCAACGACGACCACTGAATCGCCCGCAGAGAAATTTCCTTCGATCCGTTTTTGTCGGCCGTGTTCTTTGACGGCTTTGCGAACCGTAAAAACCTGGAGCGGGGTGCAGGAATTTTCGCGTTGTGCGGCGATGCCGATGCTCAGAGCAACCGGATCCGCGCCGAGGGTGAGGCCGCCGATGGCGCTGACGTTTTTTTTCAGCTTCGCCGCGGTTTCTTTCACCAGCGCCCACCCGATCTCGCCAATGAGGCACGCGCCGCGCGGATCGAAGGTGGTGACGCGGGCGTCGACGTAAAAGTCGCTCTTCGCGCCGGAAGCGAGGGTGAATTCGCCGTGGCAGATGGATTTTTCCTGGAGGAGGGCGCGGAGTTTGTCTTTGGGGGACGGCATTAAGAAGGTTGGTAGTTGAGGGTTGAGAGTTGAGTGACCGCCGGCGTTCTCGTGGATGCAATTTATTTTCGGGCATTAGAACAGTCGAGTGGCGAATTCGAAAAAGACGGAAGTTCATTTCGGCGGGATGCTGACCGGCTTGGGGAGCGCAGGCTGCCAGCCTGCGCTCCCCAATGGATTGCGGCCGACACGGGCCGCCGCTACAAAAACAACACGAGGCGCGTTGTTATTTCATTCGGTCGAATGTTTTCTGGAGGACTTGTTGATCGTTAGCGCCGCCGAGTTTCTCGCGGCTGCTATCGATCCACTTTTTCTCGAGCGCGTTCTTGGTGGGACGATCGGTTTCGTAGAAGACGCCGAAAACGCCGGGGAACGGCAGCTGCGCCAGCTTGTAGGCGGCGAGCTCGTCGGTGACGTCGTGACGGAGTTCGTCCTCGGGAGTGTTGTCCCACTTCTTTTCCTGGATCAATTCAAAGGCGCCGCCCTTGCGCGGGTTGGCGGGATCGAAGGCGCCGGGGAAAAATTCGACGCACTCACTCAAACATTCAATGACAGAAAAACCGGGATGATCCATTGCGCGCTCGATCATTTGCATCATGTGATTGACCTGCGTGGCATGGGTGCGGGCGACAAAGGTGGCGCCGGATGCGATCAGTTTTTTCATGGCGTTGACCGGCTGATCGATCGCTCCCTGCGGGTCGGTTTTGCTCTTGAACCCAATCGGCGAGGTGGGCGACGTCTGTTTCTTCGTCAGGCCATAGACGAAGTTGTCCATGATGAAATAGGTGAGGTTAATATTTTTGCGCGCGCCGTGGTCGAGATGATTCCCGCCGATGGAAAACCCATCGCCGTCGCCCCCGAAGAGAAAGACATGGAGATCGGGCCGGGCGAGACTGATGCCGGTCGCGAGCGGGACGGCGCGGCCGTGAATGAAATGGGCGCCGTGGCCGTTTACGAAATAAGGAAAACGCGATGAACAACCGATCCCGGCGAGGGTGACGATCTTCTCGTGATCGAGCTGGCGTTTCTCGAGAACCTTGTAGAAGGAAGCGAGGACGGCGAAGTCGCCGCAGCCTGGGCACCAGGTGGGATGATCGGCGGTGATAGCCTTTTTGGTTAACTTCTCGCGTGTTGGCTCCGATACCGCAGTGGCGGTAGTGGTTGTTACGGAATCGCTCATGTCAGTTACCCTAAGCGTTGAAGCCAACGGTCCGAGCCAGACTGGCGGTAAACGTCCAACGCCGAACGCCCAACGCCCAATTCAGAAGATGTGGCATGTTGTCACTCATCGCTTGCTACTCTTTTTTCCGCATAATCTTTACCACGAAGAGGGGCGAAATGCGAGCCGGACAACAGGGATTAGTCCGGTTTTTTTGAGGGTGAGGCGGCGAGGAGCTCGCGCACTTCTTCGTCGGTGGTTTGGGAAAAATCTTCGTAGTATTGGCCGACGCCGATGAAGGCGGCGGGGGTTTGCAGGCAAATGACCTCATCGGCGGCGGTCTTCAAATCCTGACAGGTGCTCGGCGCACCGACAGGAACGGCGACGATAATTTTGGCAGCGCCTTGCTGACGCAGCGCAGCTACCGCCGCTCTCATGGTCGCGCCGGTAGCAAGTCCGTCGTCGATCAGAATGACGGTACGACTATTGAGATCAGATGGGGGCCGATCGTTGCGATAATTGCGCTCCCGCCGTTCCAATTCCTCGCGCTCGATCGCAGTGACCATCTCGACAATCGACTGCGCATCAGGCACGACGTAGAGCACGTCCTCGTTCAGAACGCGGACGCCGCCGGGAGCGATCGCGCCCATAGCGAGTTCTTCGTGACCGGGCAGGCCGAGTTTGCGCACGACAAAAACATCGAGAGGAACACCGAGCCGCTGCGCGACCTCAAATGCGACCGGGATACCTCCACGCGGGAGACCGAGAACAATGACGTCGTCGCGTCTGGCGTAACTCAGCAATTGTTCCGCGAGCTGCCGACCCGCATCGATCCGGTCCTGAAAAATCTGGAATCGCGGCACGGCCCGCAGCGCCGGTTAACCTTCGGGCGCGAGCTCGGGCGTGCCGGTGACTCGCGTCGGCACGAGACGGATGGCAGTTCCCATGGTTTCCTCCGAAGGCGCGTCGCCGGATTCATGATACTCGGCGTCCTGATTGACTTGCCAGAGATCGTAAAGCTTGGTGTTGGCGATGATGTTTTCGGAGCAAAGCATCGCCGTCATCATGGCGTGATCCTGGTTATTGTATTTGTGCATCCCGTTGCGGCCGACGAGATGCAGGTTGGGATAACGGCTGTCCAGTTCTTCGCGAATGGTCGCGACATGCTCGGCATAGTGATCGTCGTAAACCGGATAGGCCTTTTTCTGGCGCACGACGCAGCCATCGAGGACATCGCCTGCCTGTGCCAACCCGATCTGGATGAGCTCGCGCTTGGCCAGCGCAATCAGATCGTCGTCTTTCGACTCCCAGAGCCCGTCGTGTTCGAAACAAAAATACTCGAGTCCGTAGCAGGCCTTGGCTGGATCCGGCACCATCTCGGGCGACCACGAACGGAAGTTTTGGATGCGACCGACCTTCACGCTCGGGTCGTGGATGTAGATCCAGTTGTCATGAAATGCGTCGCGGTTTTTCAGGATCAACATCACGGTGAGGAAATCGCGATACTTCAGGGAATCGGCCGCGCGCTTTGCTTCTTCGGAAGCGGCGGGCGTGAGACCGTTGATCAATTCCCGCATTGGCGCTGAGGAAATGACGTGTTCGGATTCAAGTGCGTGTTCGGCCCCGTGCTGGTCACGATAAATTGTCGTCCAGGCCCCGTTAGCGTCGTCGTATTCGCAACGGATCACACGGCAACCCATGTGGATGGCGCCGCCCATCGCCTTAGTTTTCTCTGCGCAGGTTTCCCACATCATTCCCGGTCCGCGCCGCGGGTATTTGAAGGAATTAATCAGGGTCTTGATCACCTTGGAGCTGTCTTCCGGACGGCGGTGGGGGAAGAGAGCATTCTTGATGGCGCTGCCGAGGGACAAGCCCTTGATGCGTTGCGCCGCCCAATCAGCCGAGATTTCCCGGCAACTCATTCCCCAAACCTTTTCGGTATAGCTCTTGAAGAAGGTGTTGAAGAGGCGTTTGCCGAACTGGTTGCTGACCCAGTCTTCGAAGTTCCGCGGGTCGCGGACCGGCATGAGACGCGCCTTCAACCATGACAAGACACAGAGCGTGGATTTGAGCAGGCCAAGTTTCACCAGCGCTTCAAAGGGCCGTAGCGGATAGGCGAAGAATTTTCCGCCGTAAAAAATCCGCGAGCTGCGGGGCCGATCGAGCATGTCGTTCGGCAGAATCTCGCTCCAGAAATCGTTCACTTCTTTCGATTTGGAGAAGAAACGGTGGCCGCCGATGTCGAAATGAAAACCCTTGTAGGTGGCGGTGCGGGAAATGCCGCCAACGTAAACCGGATCGGCTTCCAGCACGGTGACGTCGACCTCGTTCTTCGACAAATGATAGGCGGCGGTGAGACCGGCTGGTCCGGCACCGATGATGGCGACGTTCGTTTTCATTAGATCAGGCAACCCAGTTTCCTCGTGTAAAATTCCAAATGTACCAGCTTTCGAGGCCGAGCCCTGCCGCGCCGATCAACGCAATTACAGTCATCGCGGTTGCCCGGCCCAGCCACGAGCGGAAGGGAAGATTGTGCAGATAATGCAAAAGCGCCAGCACGATAAGTGGATGCAAACAAAACTCATATCGCAGCATGCTTTCCATATTGACGCAGGCGACGCCCGAGACGGAGAGGAAATAGAGAACGAAGGCTGCAAAATAAAATACGATGCGCACACAACGATTGGTTGGACGTTGCTTAGGTAAAAAAAATTCGGCAGTAAAAATCCCGAGAAGCATTAGTCCGCCGAGCGTCACTGCCATCTGGCTCATCTCGGTGGGATTAGCCAGGTCCGGCAGGAGCCAGTGGTAGCTCGATGGTTTAAATATGGCGAGGTAATCGGGTCGGATGTCCCATCCGAATTGTTGCGTCAGCATGTAAATATCCCAATGCCCCCAGCGGAATTGGCAGTAGACGAAAAATCCGATGCCGCCGAGCATGGCCGTAGCGCTAAGCAAGACGGCCCGACCATAATTTGGCAGCCACTCGCGAACATTCCTCAGGCTCCCCGCGCCGAGTTCCCAAATTTTTTTGATTAACGGAGCCAGGGCGCATGGTAATCCGACAATCCGGGTTGCCGACATGACGATGCCGTGGATCGCCGCCAGAACCTGTGCGCGTCGGGTCTCCGCGCCGCTCCAGTAAAGGAAACCGATCAGCGCCATTAAGAACAGCGACTCGGAATAGGCCGCGACGAGGAAGAAAGCGGCCGGATGAGAAAGAATGGCGAGGGCGCCGAGAAACTGCCAACTAAAAGGCAGGTTCCAACGTTCCCCAAAGAGAAAAAAGTAGGTCCAAAAACCAAAGGCCGCGGCTTGGGCGGTAATTAGTAAGGCGTCTTCGGCGTCGAGGTCGAGGGCGCGGTGCAATATCCAGGCAAGGGCAGGATAGGCGGGGAAGAAGGCGGTATTGGAGACTTCCATCATTTTGTGGGAAATGGGCGGAACAATGGTCTGATAGCCGCGGTCGACGATATTAGCGAACCAGTGGCTATCGTGTTGAACGAGTGTGCGATAGCGGTATTCGAAGGGGCCTTCGGGAGCGAGAAGGAAGATCGCGACCACGATCTGGAGAATGGTGACGACAAAGCCGGCGCAAAGCGCTTTGGCCGTAGGGGGGATCCGGTTCATGACGCGCGCCTGTGGAAGGGCAGAGGAAAACGGAAGGGCCGGAGGAATGCAAGGCTCTTCCAACGTAGTTGTTTCGCCTATATTATATAGTACCGCTGTCACGGTGCGGTTTTTTGACGCTACTCTTCTGGCTTTATTCGCGGTTGGGCTCAGGGAGCAGCTGCTTCAGGCGGGGGGCGATTTACTGAATTGCCCGCGGATGATGGTCTTATTGGCATAAATGCGGGCGATAAGGTTTATCGGCCCTGGCTAGGCTGCGAGCTCGGTTTTATCGACAAGCCCGCGATACAAATCTTCGTAGCGCTGGGCCGACCCCGACCAGGAAAATTCCCGTTCCATGGCCCGTCGGATCAGACCGCTCCAAACATTGCGATCGGGAAAGAGGAATCGAGCACGTTTAATCGAGTCCCAAAATGCGTCCGACGAATAGTTGTAGCAAAGAAAGCCGTAGCCAGCCTGCGCCGGAGGGTGTGTCGGGTCATAATCCTGAATGATTTCCTGAATGCCCCCGCTTGCCTGCGCGATTGGGATCGCTCCATATCGCAAGCTATACATTGCGATTAAACCGCCGGGCTCGAACTGCGATGGCACAAGCGTGATGTCCGAGCCCGCCTCGATCAAGTGTGCGAGCCGTTCATCGTACTGGCGGCGATAAGCGAATCGTGCCGGATAACGCCGGGAAGCGATGCCGAGAGTAGTTTCGAACCCGGGATCGCCTTCGCCGAGAATGATGAGGCGGACGTCATCCGAGAGCATGCGATCGAACAGTGGAGTGAGAATGCCCAAGCCTTTTTCCGCGACCACCCGCGTAACCATTCCAAAAACCGGTCCACGCGGTGCCGGCGCAAGGCGCATGTCGGCAAGGAGAGCGTCGCGACAAATCATTTTGCCCCATAGTTTCTCGGAATTGAAACGCGCCGGGAGCAAGGGATCGGTTTCCGGATTCCAGCGGGCATAATCGGCGCCGTGCAAAATGCCGCTGAGCTTGTGCACGTTTTCGCGGAGAACGGCATCGAGTCCGCCGCCGCCTTCCGGCCGCAGGATCTCGAGCTTGTGATGTTCACTTACTGTGGTGATGCGATCGGCGAAAACGATCCCGCCTTTCAGAAAATTAAAGCGTCCGAAGAACTCGACACCGCGCAGCGAGAAAAAACGCTGCGGCAAATTGGTGAGATTGAAATCGAGCCCCCAAAAGCTTCCCTGCTCTGCCAGTCTATGAATCGTTAGGACGGTGGCAAAGGGCAAATTGTGGGCGTGAACATAGGCGGGGATGAGCGCGGCTGCCCAATCATGGACATGCAGGATTTGTGGCGGCGGGGTCAGCCGCCGTGCCAGCTCGATGGCGGCTTTGTTGAAAAAGATGAAACGCGCGGCGTTGTCTTCGTAGGGCGCTCCATGTTCGCCATAAATTTCCGGGCGATCGTAGAATTCATCGCAGCGAACAAAAAAAACCTGGACTCCCGTCGAGGTCCGACTTTGGAAATATTCGGCAACATGATTTTTGTCGCCGATGCGGATGTCGACGGTGACGCCAGTCTCCTTGGCCTCGATCCGTTTGTTCTCGCGAAGTTCGCGATAAAACGGCATCACGAGGCTGACTTCGTGGCCGCGCTCGCGCAGTTCGTGAGGCAGGGCATCGAGCACGTCGACCAGCGCTCCGGCGCGCTGCAATGGCGGTCCCTCCGCGCTGATCATCAAGATACGCATGGGTGTGTGGTCTTTGATGTTCGCCAGTCGGACGGATTCGTCCAGTGGCGAATTTGATGTTTAATGTCACAACGTCGGTCATCCCGAGCGAAGTCGAGGGATCCCGATTAAGTTACCTTAAAGTTGTCGCCGCGGGATCCCTCGATTTACGCTCGGGATGACGGAGAACCGTATTCGCGTTTTACCCAGTCGAGCGCTTCTTCGCGTGTTTTGAGCGCGCCTTCGAGCTGGCGTGTTTCCACCGCTTCGAGGATTTGGCCGAACTTCGGGCCCGGCTTCATTCCCATCGCGATTAAATCATTTCCTGTGACCAATGGCGGGGGAATAATCGGTTCGTTCGCAAACTCCTCCTTTTTGCGCCGAAGAAATTCGTAATTGTCGAGCATGGCATGGCTGCTCGCGCAATCGATCCGATGCAGTTCCATTTCATCTTCAAAAGTTGGTCGCGCCATGAATCGCTTCAGTCTGGCCACGCGCATCCGCGGCACATCCTTGAAGACCATGTGTTGGCGCACCATTTCCACAGTGTCGTCGATTTCCGCCCGGGAAAAGCGCAACCGTTCCATGATCTTTTCAGTCATTTCCGCGCCGATCCGATCGTGTTCGTTAAAACGAATGCGGCCGTCGGCGTCGACCGTGGCGGTGACCGGTTTGGCCACGTCGTGCAGGATGACACTGAAAACGAGCGGAATGGAAACTCTTTCTGGCAAAAGCCCGAGCATGAGGCGGGTGTGCTGAAATACGTCGCCCTCCGGATGAAACTGCGGAGGCTGCTCACAGCCCTTCATCGGCTCAATTTCGGGAAGAACGATGCGCAGCAGCCCTGATTGATCGAGCAAGTCCCAGCCGCGTAATCGGTGCGGCGAGAGAAAAATGCGCACCAGTTCATCGCGAATCCGTTCCGAACTGATCTCGGTGATGGAAGCGGCATTTTGTGCGAGCGCGTTCCAGGTTTCCTTTTCGATTTCAAACTCGAGCACGGTGGCGAAACGGATGGCACGTAGCATTCGCAGACGATCTTCGGAGAACCGTTGTCTTGGATCGCCAATGGCGCGGATCAATTTTGCTTTGAGATCGGTCCGCCCGTCGACGAAATCGATCACTTCATTTTTAGCGGGATCGAAAAACATGCCGTTGACGGTGAAATCGCGGCGGCGCGCGTCTTCCTCCGGCGAAGAAAAATGAACTTCGCTCGGGCGACGTCCGTCCAGATAGACGTCGTCGGAGCGGAAGGTCGCAATTTCGAATTGCAATCCATTTTCCAGGACAACGATGACGCCGAAATGCGCGCCAACCGCATACGTGCGCGCGAAAATTTTCTGCACTTGATCCGGGCGCGCGTCGGTAGCGATGTCGATATCTTTCGGCGGAAGCCCGCGGACCATGTCCCGAACGCAACCGCCGGCGAAGTAGGCGATGTGCCCGTGCTGGCGGAGTTTTGTCGCAATGGCGCGCGCGGTTTCCTCCATGGTCATGGCGAAGACTTTCGCATTACCCACGCTTGTAGGGCAACCGCGTCGGTTGCCGGAGGAACAGAATGGCAGGCGGTGCGCCGGCCCTACAATTGTACATCTGCGTGGATCTTCTGTAGTGGTGGCCGTGTCGGCCGCTGATCCGGTCGTGCGCGGACGATTGAGGTCAATCGCCCCTGCCTTCGGTCGTGGCCGGTTTTTGACGCAGCGTGTGAATGATAAAGCAGATGACTGCGATGCAAATGCAGGAGTCGGCTAGGTTGAAAGCGGGCCACGGGTTGGCGAAGCGAATGTGCAGATTGACGAGAAGAAAATCGGTGACGTGACCGTGGACGATGCGATCGGTGAGGTTGCCCATAACGCCGGCGAGAAGCAACGCTAGGGAGAGATCGCGCCAGGCATCCGGGTGACCTTGTTTGCGCAGCAGAATGGAAAGCACCGCAACCATTGCGATCAACGATAAAACGATGAAAAAGGCGTTGTTGTTCTTGAAGGAACCGAAAGCTGCGCCGGTGTTGGTAACGTTCACGAGGTAGAACCAGCGCTGGATAATCGCGAGGTTCGCGTCTGCATCGACGTGTCGCAGGATCCAATATTTTGTGATCTGATCGAGCGCGTAGAGAGGAAGGGAAAGAGACAGGATCCACTTCATGAATCGTTAAATTGTTAAAAGCGTTGCATCGTTAAATCGTTGAAGGCGGCTATCTCTTTTAACGATGTAACCTTATTAACTTTTTTAACCTTTCCTTGCCGCCACAACGGCTTCACAGCGGTCGCACAAATCGGGATGAACGCCGCTTTGGCCCACGCTTTCACGATGGCGCCAGCAGCGCGCACATTTGGCAAACGGAGTTTTCTCGACGGTGGCGGACGGCTCGCTCGCATCTTCAACGATGAGATCGCTGAGAATAAAAAATTCCTCCAGCTCTTCTTTTGAAATCTCGCCGATCAGTTTTCGATTGCACTTCAACGTAACACGAGCCTCGAGCGAGTTACCTATTAATTTCTCCTGTCGTGACTTTTCCAGCGCCTGGCCGATGACGCTACGGACTCGTAGAAGTTGATCGATTTGCTGGCTCGCGGCTGAATCGCGCATGCCACCGTCGGTTTCCGGGAACAATTGCAAGTGGACGGAGCTTGAAGTTACGCCGTTGCGGGACGACCCCAGGGCGGCGTCATTCTGCAATGGCGGGACTACAGTAGCCGCAGAGCGATAACCCCACGCCTCTTCCGCCGTGAAGACGAGAACCGGCGCAAGTAAACGGCAAAGGGCATCAAAAATCTTGTGCATCGCGAACTGGGTAGCGTGGCGGCGCGGCGAATCCGGGGCGTCGCAATACATCCGATCTTTGGTGATGTCGATGTAAAGACTGCTCAAATCGACCGCGCAAAAATGATTGATGCTGTGATAAACCTTGTGGAATTCGAAGGCGGCATACGCGTTCCGGCAATCAGCGATGACATGATCGAGTCGATCGAGAATCCAGCGGTCGATGAGGGAGGGACGCGCGGAAGCGCGCCCCTCCGGAGAATAATCGAAAAGATTCCCTAACAAGATGCGGAGAGTATTGCGAATGCGTCGGTAGGTGTCGCCGAGACGGGTGAACATCTCCTCGGAGAACGGAACGTCGTCTCCGAAGTTGATGCTGCTCGCCCACAAGCGAATCAAATCAGCGCCGTACTTTTTGACGAAATGCCCGGCGTCCATCGGTTTGTCGTAGGTGCCGGACTTGGAAATTTTTTTGCCATCAAGATCGACGACGAAGCCATGGGTGAGACACATTTTGTAAGGCGCGCGATCGTTCAGCGCGATGCTGGTCATGAGCGAGGATTGAAACCAGCCGCGATGCTGATCAGTGGCTTCGAGATACATGTCGGCCGGGTCGCGTAATTCCGCATGAGTCGCGCAAACGGCACGATGCGAGACGCCGCTATCGATCCAGACGTCGATGGTGTCGTTGCGTTTCGTTGTGTCTTCGGGAAGCCCGAGCTCGCGCGCGAGCTCGGCCTCGCTGAGTTCGAACCAGACATTAGAACCTCGTTTCGCGACAAGACGGGCCAGTTTGCGAATCCAATCAGCGTTTAGGACAGCGCGAGCGGAGAGACCCGCTTCCGCGGGTCCAGGACGCGCAGAACCGCGTCCCCCCGTCGATGCGTATTCGCGCACGTAGAAGACCGGCAAGGGCACGCCCCAACTTCGCTGGCGCGAGATCACCCAGTCAGGGCGCGATTCCACCGTGCCGGCAATGCGGTTTTCGCCCCAGGAAGGCACCCATTTTACGTGGTGATGAATGGCATCGAGTGCTTTGTCGCGGATCTCGTCCAGGCGGATGAAGAATTGTTCGACCGCGCGAAAGATGATCGGCGTTTTCGAACGCCAGCAATACGGATAAGTATGGTGAAAATTTTGTTCGGCCAGGAGCATGCCTTTATCGCGCAGAATGCGAATGATGTCGGCGTTGGCGTCGAAAACATATTTGCCGACCAGTTCCGGAATCTCAACCTCGTTAGTATAGCGACCGTGATCGTCAACCGGCGACAGAATGGGAAAACTGTTTTTTGATCCGAGGACGTAATCGTCTTCGCCATGGCCAGGCGCGATGTGGACCGCGCCGGTGCCGCTATCCATGGTGACGAATTCCGCGGTCAGAACCATGGCTGTGCGCGGGAGAAACGGGTGTTGCGCACCGATCCCTTCGAGTTTGTCGCCGGGAAATGATTCCATCGGTTCACCGATTGGCTGGAAGCCGGTGGCGGCGCAAAATTGTGGGACCAGTTTGTCGGCGAGAACTAGGGTTTCTGTTTCTGTAGCGGCGGTCTGCGAGCGCCGATTCTCGTGTGTAACATCGTCATTGCGGCGATCATAAGCCGCCGCTACAGGGCGGGCGAATTCCTGCACGACGTAAATCTCCTTCGGGTGCACGGCAATGAGGAGGTTTGCCGGAAGCGTCCACGGCGTGGTCGTCCAGATCGCGATACTGGCCTTGTCTTTGAGCCGTCCGGAGATGATCGGGAACTTGACGAAGACGGCGGTGTCATCACGTTCCTGATATTCCACTTCCGCTTCCGCGAGGGCGGTCTGCGCGCCCGTGCTCCAGAAAACCGGTTTTTTTGATTCGTAAACCAGACCTTTCTCGACGAAGACAGCGAAGGCGCGCAAAATTTCCGCCTCGTACTCGGGATTCATGGTGAGATAGGGGTTGTCCCAATCACCGAAAACGCCGAGGCGTTTGAATTGTTGACGCTGGAGATCAATGAATTTGCGCGCGAATGCTTCGCAGCGTTTGCGCACTTCCAACGGAGCGAGGTCGCGCGATTCCTTGACCACTTTGTATTCAATCGGCAGGCCGTGGCAGTCCCAGCCCGGGACATAAGGCGCGCGTTTGCCGAGCATGGTTTGGGATTTCACGACGAAATCTTTGAGGATTTTGTTGAGCGCGGTGCCCATGTGCACGTCGCCGTTGGCAAAAGGCGGTCCGTCATGCAGGACAAAAAGTTCCGCCCCCTCGCGGGCCCGCTGAATCTGCTGATAAACGCGCGTTTCGTCCCACTTTTTTAGCAACTCCGGCTCACGCTGCGCCAGATTCGCTTTCATCGGGAAATCTGTGCGCGGGAGATTGAGCGTGTCCTTGTAGTTCTGCGACATGGCGAGGAGCGCTGCTACCTAGCACCCGCAATTCGACAAATCAACGTGGCCAATCCATCCAAGGAAAAGATCGAAAGTCCGCATTGTGATCGGGATCTTACAAAAATGTAATAATTGCTTGATTATTAGATTTTTACTTCGTCAAAGAGCATCCACCTTCAGCACTCGATACGAAAAGAAATTTGATATCGGCTCATCACCCTAAGTCCTAACAATTAGAGATCACCCCATGAATAAAGATCACCCTGCTTCCGAATCCGCGTTCTTTAATCCCCGCATCTTCGCCGCATTCATGCTCTGCTCTTTCGGCGCATGGATGGCGCTTCTTAGCTTCGCCTCCACTCCGTCGAGTGGCACGTTGACTACTGTATCCGGTCCGGTCACGTACACGGCCGGTCCGTTTGTTCAGCCAAACCAGTCGCCACTCGGCCTTGGCCAGCTAGATACCGGTCCGCGCTGCAACAGTACTACTTTCCCGTGCGACAGTTTTGATCTTACGGTCACCCTTCCCGCGGGCTACACGGCTAATCATTGCAACGCGGCAGTTCAGGTCACCCTTTCCTGGGTGGATACCGGCACCGGACAGTCTGATTACGATCTGTATATCTATGAAGGCGTCGTCGGTAATTTAGGAGGTAATACTCCCGCTGACTTCCAGTCTGCCACGAGCGGATACCGTCCGGAAATTGCAACCGTCGCTCCGCTTAAGGACGGCACAAACCATTACACCATTAAGATCGTCCCTTTCCAACCCACTGGCGAAAGTGTGAATGTCAAAATCGAGTTACTTCCCGGGTCCGGTGGCTGTGGCTTTGCCGGGTTTGGGGGTGCCGATAAGACAAAGCCTAATTCGCCACGTTACATTACTTTTAACGCGCCGCCCGGGTCTTCGGCTGAAGTAAGCAACGGTGAATTCAATATTGGTTTCAATCCATTCACGCATCGCATCATGGTGATGAACGCTGGCCCCGTCTGGCGTCTTACTCCGCCTGAAATCCTCACTCCCGCCAAGCCGGAGTGCTGTGAAGCGTTGTGGGAAGACAAATCTCCGACAACAACTGACATCCTTGCTCTCGATCCCATCCTCTGGACCGACCAGAAGACGGGCCGTACTTTCGTTTCGAATAATACGACGGGTGCCTTTTTCGAGTACGCCTACTCCGATAATGACGGCGATCCAGGTGGTCTTACGCCTCTCGGATGGACAGAACTCGCTCTGGCCGTACCAAATGGTGGTGCTGATCACGAAACCATCGGATCAGGTCCATACCCGGCCGCGCTAAGTGCGTTAACGACACCTGTTAATCACGGCCAGCCCGTCTACTATTGTTCACAGGACATCGTTGGTCCGGCCTCATGCTATCGCAGTGACACACAGGGCGCGAGTTGGAACGCATCTGTTCTTGCTTACACGGGTCAGGGCTCAGGCTCGTGCGGCGGTCTCCATGGTCACGTTCATGTGGCCCCCGATGGCACTGCCTGGCTGCCTGTCAATCAGTGCCACGGGTTGCAAGGCGGCGTCTTCAGCACTGATGCTGGTATCACTTGGACCACCTTCCGCGTGCCAAACGCATTTTCCCAAGCGCAAGGGGCCGATCCCTCGATCGCAATCGATGCAAACAATAAAATTTACTACTTCTATGTGAGGAATGAACCGGTAGCGGCGGGCAATCCGCCAGAGGGTCACGCCCGAGTTGCCGTGGGTAACCGTTCCGGAACAACAATCAACTGGGTCAATGACATCGATATTGGCGCGACTCACGGAGTAAAGAATGCCGCTGAGATAGAAGCCGTGGGTGGCGATGCCGGCCGTGCTGCTGTTGGTTTTCTTGGAAGCGATCGGCCTGGTGATTACCAGGCCCTCCATTTCCCGGGCAAGTGGTATGCCTTCATCGCTACCACCTATGATGGTGGCTCAACCTGGACGACAGTGAACGCTACACCCAACGATCCCGTGCAAAGCATGGCGGGTATCTGGCAGCAAGGTGGAAGCAAAACCCAGCGAAACCTGCTCGATTTCAACGAAATCACGGTCGATGACAAAGGCCGAGTGCTTTACGGCTATAGTGATGGTTGTGTTACTGCTGGCTGTATCGCGGGCACAGCGCCGAACGATTTCGTAGCTTTCATGAGAGTGGCACGCCAATCCGGCGGCAAAGGTCTCTACGCCCAGTTTGACGTGGCTGAACCGACAAAACCGAAGGCGCCGTGTCTGAGCGGCTCGCGCGATCCATTTGGCGCTCATCTAAGCTGGAAAGCTCCTGACAATGGCGGCGCGCCCATCAAAAGCTACCGCATATTCCGCGGGACCGCGCCCGGTGGCGAAGGAACGAAGCCGATTGCAACCACTTCCAGCTCGGTCTTGAAACTCGACGATACCTCGGCTCTCAGCTCAGTGCCGCTGTATTACTATATAGTTAAGGCGGTAAATAGTAAGGGTGTGAGCGTTGCCAGCAACGAAATCGCCGTGCCTGTTGTTGTGCCACCTCCACCGCAGGATCCTTGCAAAGTGCCGGGCGTGACTCTGCTAACTGATCCCTCCGGCGATTCGCTCAGTCCCGAACCAGGCACCGACATGTTGGCGGCGAGTGTCGCGGAGCAGAACGGGAACCTCATCTTCACGATCAATACCGATTCGTCCTTAGCAAACCAGCATCCGATCGGCTCCGCGTGGTATCTGGCGATGAAGGTTCCGGGCGCTACTGCCGGCACGTTCCGCTATACCGGTGTGCGAATGGAGTTCACCGGCACCGGCCCATCATTTTTCTCCTATACGCCGGGTCCGAACTCGGGTGGTGGGATTGATGGCCGCTTTGTCGATGCGGAACAGCCTGCGGATCCAAGCAGCAGCTACAATGCTTCTACCGGCCAAATCAGTATCGTCGTTAAACCGAGTGATCTTGGGTTGGCCACAGGATCAACTATTGTCGGCTTTGTTGCTGGTTCCAGTCAGACCACTGATCCAACCAACAGTTTGGCCGGTGCGACAGAGGTCTGGGACCCGATGCCGGATAGCCTAACCTTCACGAACAATTACACTATCGCCGGCACCTGCCCCTAGTGCCGGCGGCCGTGACAGGGAAGCGGATAATAGCATCAGAAGATTAGCTTACCATTATGAGTCGCATAGGGCTTTGGATGGCTTTGCTGTCAGTGTTGGTGTTCGGTTGCAACCTGTCCGGCGAGTCCACGCCCCCGCCATCCAGAGACAAAAACTCAAAAATCGATGCGTGCAGCTTAGCGACTCGCGAAGAGGTAGCGGCAATACAAGGCGCCAAGATGCTGGACCCGAAGGGCAGCGAGGGACCTGAAATGGATTTTCTCCTTTCGCAATGTTATTACGGGTCGGCCGAGGCCGACAAATCCGTTAGCCTAGGGCTGATGCAGCGCAATCCGAAGGACGCTGGCATACGCACTATCACGCAGTTCTGGCACGAAACATTTGATCATTTTGCCGGCGGGGAAAATGCCGAAGGTGCCGAAAAAAAACAGCAAGAGGGCGAAGGCGAAGATAAGAAGGAACACGAAGGCGTGCGGCCGCAAAAAATCGAAGGCGTTGGGGAAGAATCATATTGGTTAGGTAATCCGATGGGAGGAATCCTCTACGTGCTGAAGAATGATCGAATGCTCCGAATCAGCTTTGGCGGGCCGGGAAAAGCGGACGACAAGCTGACGAAATCGAAGGCGCTTGCGCAAAAAGCGCTCGGCCACTTGTAACACCTTCGCGTTCGGCGAACTCACTTCCGGGGGGAGTAAAGCGCACTTCCGCCGCCACAATTGCGAACCTCAGCTTCTAAAAGCAGGACAGCAGGCTTCGCGACAACGGCGGGGACCAGCGGGATGCTGGCGAATTAGTGAATTCATTTTCTTCCTTGTCCGCAGCACTCATTCCTGTACACTCGGCACCTTTAATCCTCGCAAGCAACTCTTGTGGTGCCAAAACTTCTGATTCCCTTTGCTTTTGCGCTGTGGCTTCACACTTCATCGCGTCTGCTGGCACAAGCCCCCCTTACAACTGATCCGGTCGGTTTCACCACCACATCTTGTTTGGCTCGGTCGGATACCTATGTCTGTATTCCCTTCACACGGCCGTCGGAATTCACCGGGACTGTTCAATCCGCCAGCGGCAATGTGCTAACGATCAATGGAACGCCCGGCTGGACGAACAACCAGTTTGTCTATGCGGCGGCGTCGCAGCCGAAGCATTACTATGTCCTGCTTGGTAACGGTGGGGCGACCAATCCAAAAGAAGGGCACATTTATCAGATCACCGGCAACGGATCGAACACGCTGTCGCTAGATACAACGTTCGATAATTTGATTGGGATTGCTGGCAACACACAGGTGACAATTATTCCGTATTGGACTGTCGCCACGATTTTTCCAGCGTCCGATGCAGGAATTTCCTTTACGCCAACAAGTTCGCCACCCACTTATCAAACGCTTCTTCGGTTTCCAAACTACTCAGCTCCCGGCATCAATCAGCCCTACGCTGCAGAATACTATTTTAACAACGGCGCATGGCGGCTAGTCAGCGACGGTTTTAACAACCCTCCCGATCATGGTGACGATCCGCTGCTTCCTGACGGCTACTTTTTAGTGCGCAACGCTAACGATGCCCCGACTCTGCCGTTAAGAGCGCTTGGATCGGTAGTAATGAAGAAGGTGGCAGTTCCGCTTTTCAGCGCTCACGCGGGCAAACAGGACAATCCCGTGGCGATGATTCGACCTGTAGATGTTTCTTTGGACGCGACAGGATTGGCGCCCATCGACAATTCGTTTGTGCAGAACGACCAACTACTGCTTTTCAATAACGCTCGCCGACAGCTCGATAAACGCCCCTACAAAACCTATACGTATAATGACGGCTGGAGGCTGGCCAGCGATCCTACCGGTGATCATGGCAAAGACGCAATCCCGGCCGGCTCTGCCATGATTGTGCGGAAGGCGGTTAGTCCAGGTTCCCCCGTCTTTTGGACCAACTCTCCGACCTACGTGACAGCGACAAACCTTCTCCCGCTTCAGGCCGCTTCTCGCATGACGCACGCCGGAGTTGGCACATTTGATATAAATATGCCCATGGTCGGGGCGAAAGGAATTGAGCCACGTACTGGAGGAACCTCTGGCAATCACCAGATTATCCTTACTTTCGCTAATGATGTTTCATTAACCGCCGTGAGCGTGACTCCGGGTCAGAGCGGCGCTGCCGGATTGGGCGGACCGCCTATTGTCAATGGTAAGCGCATTACCTTGAATGTTACGGGAGTTACTAACCACCAAGTGTTGACAGTTAATCTCACTGGCGTGAGCGACGGGTTAGTTTCGAGTGACCTCGGGATTCCAATCGGCATCTTGGCGGGAGACACGAATGCGGATAGGCTAGTAAACGCCAAGGATGTCAACCGGACGAAGACTGCGTCTGGGCGAGTTGTGAGTCGTGCCAATTTTACGCTTGATGTGAACCTGGATGGTCAAATCAACGTCGACGACACAAATTTCGTAAAGAGCTTCTTAGGCACGTCGCTGCCTTAGGAAGTTGCAACGACAAATCCAGGATGACCCGATAGCCGGACCAAGCCGCGCTGGCTAGACGAGCGCTCTAAGCTTAGAGATCCGACTGTCGCTACGACGACGCGCCTACGTGCAGCCCCGCAGCGTCAACTGAATTCTGGACATGAATTGACCTTGAACTCCGTTCCGGTTCGTTAAACTACTCAACCCCCTGCAGCCGAGACAACCTTGAGACGCTTTCATCCCTTCATAATCGTAGCCCTGGTCGGCTTCATCACCGTTGGTGCCGGGACGCTGCTTTACCGGGCTAAACGGTCGGTCCCATTGACGATCCATGAGGAAGAGGCCGTTGAAAACGAAAAGCAGGAATTGATACATGTGCGCGGCCCAGCTCAGGCGCCGGTTACTTTGGAGGAGTTCGGTGACTTCCAGTGTTCGCCCTGCGGTCTGATCTCGGGACCCTTGCGGGAAATCGAGAAGGATTATGGGCCCAAGTTAAGGGTGATTTTTCGCAACTTCCCGTTCCCGAACCATCAGCACGGCCTGGAAGCGGCGTATGCTGCCGAGGCAGCTGGTTTGCAGGGACGCTATTGGGAGATGCACGACCTCTTATACAAAGAGCAGGCGAACTGGAGCAAAGCGGCCGATGCCAAACAGCTGTTTGTCTCTTATGCTAGGATATTGGGCCTCGAGATGGATCGGTTTGAAACGGATATTGCAGGTCCTACCGTGAAGGCGCGAGTCACTGCCGATCAGGAGCGCGGTAAATCTCTTGGGGTAAATGCAACCCCGTCAATTTTTATTAATAATCAGGAAGTCCCCCCAAAGTCACTAAATCCAACGGCTCTGCGCGCAACGATCGACGAAGCCCTAAAAGAGAAAGAGAGACCCACTTCCTAATGCCTTCCCAAAATAAATCACGCGCCCAACAATCGACTGCGATCGCGCTCCCGCGAGGGACTATCATTGTTTACGCTGTTGTCGCTTTGATTTCGCTCGCCGGCCTGGCGGACGCCACCTACCTGACTGTGCAAAATCTTGCTGGCGAAACAGCGGTCTGCGGTGGTTCGCCGGACTGTTTCCGAGTGCTCGGCAGCGTTTACTCGAAAATTGCAGGCATTCCGGTCGCAGCCGTTGGCACGGTCGCTTACTTTGCCGTGTTTACCTTTGCAACTTTTGCTGCCTTTGGGTATCAGCGTGCCGGAACTTTTCTGGCGGTGACTGTCTTTATGATGTTCCTCGCCACGCTCTGGTTTCTCTATGTGCAGGCTTTTGTTCTCCACGCTTTCTGCCGTTATTGCCTCTTTTCGGCAGCGATTACATTTTTGCTGACCGGCCTGATCGTCGCGACACCGCGGCGCCCGTAGCTTTGAAGCGTCGTGGATTTTCGGTTGGTTTGCCGAATATTTTGAAATTGGATGCCGTCGTCTAAGGCAATAAAATCTTTCCTGCCGTTCGTAATCATCGGCATCATCGCAACCCTTACGATTACAATTGGTGCAATGCTTTATCGCGCTAAACGCGCGGCCGCGGTTACCACATCAAAGGAACAGACAATTACGCCGCAGGAAACCGATTCCGTGCACGCGCGCGGATCGGCCAATGCTCCTGTCACGCTCGAAGAATTCGGCGACTTCCAATGTCCCCCCTGCGGTCGCCTCGCCGGGCCGCTTCAGGAAATTGAAAAGGATTACGGCACGCATTTGCGTGTGATCTTTCGCAACTTCCCGTTCGCCATCCACGAACATGCCCGTGAAGCTGCCTACGCGGCAGAGGCCGCCGGCCTGCAGGGTCATTTTTGGGAGATGCACGACCTGCTTTATCGAGAACAGGCTAACTGGTCTAAAACAAAGGATGTGCAGCCGCTATTTACTTCATATGCCGGGATGCTTGGCCTAAACCTCGACCGCTTCAAGAAGGACATGAGTAGCGAGAAAGTGAAAGAAAAGGTTGAGTCCGATCAAAACAGAGGCGAAGCGCTCGGAGTTAAAAATACACCAACTATCTTCATCAATAACCAGTCCGTTCCGCCGACTTCGCTGAACCCAACCGCTCTGCGCGCTACCATCGATGCTGCGTTGCGTGAGAAAAAAAGCTCCTAATGAGAAACAAACGCGCAAAATCAGCTCCAGCCACTGTCATGGCGCGTTCTCAGATCGTGACCTACTGCCTCCTGGCATTAATCTCGTTAGCCGGTTTGGCCGATGCAACCTATCTCACGGCTCAAGCTTTCAGCGGTGAGACGATGGTTTGCGGCGGATCTCCGGACTGTTTTAAGGTTCTGGGCAGCCCATACGTGCACATCGGAAGCATCCCGCTCGCGCTCGTCGGCGCGATTGCTTATTTCAGCGTTTTCAGTTTTGCGATCCTGGCTGCTTTCGGTTACGCGAAGTTGCGTCGTTTTTTGCTCATCACCGTCTGATCGATGTTCGCGGTTACTCTCTGGCTCTTCTACACTCAGGCATTCATTCTTCACGCCTTTTGCCGATATTGCCTGTTCTCCGCCGCAATGGTCTTTCTGCTCGCTCGCTTAATCGTCGCCAGCCGCTCGCCTAACCCCCGCAGAGATCGGTGTCGCCTACATTATTGGCGCGACAAGGCTAAACACTGCAGCGTCGCAAGACTTCGACCAACCGGATACCAGCGCTCCCATTCTTGCCCGTGACAATCGCGGTATAATTACCTCGTGCTAGCCCGGTCGAGATGGCAGCATCGAGATCATCTGGAGGGTGTAGATCGATGCTTTCCACTGCGCTCTGCTGCGAATCCTTCCAGTTATCAGTCGCCGCGATTACACTTGCGTTGCTGTGAGATGGAAGGCGCCATGGCGAGGGGTCCAAGCACCTCCAAAACGGCTTGTCTTCGACGCCAGTAAGCGACAAAGTCGAACGATTAGTCTGACGGGCTTTGAACCTCGACCTTTGAGAGTTCCAGTCGCAGGTAATTGAGCACTACGGGGGCGAGAACCATCCCGGGAATCCCCATTAATCGCTCGCCAATAATGAGCGCAAGAAGGGTTAGCCAAATAGGATTTCGGATTCTGTCGCCGATGATTTTGCTGTTCAAAAAGTACTCCAGTTTGTGAATTGCGACGAGAAAAGCTAGCGCGATCACAGCCACCTTGAACGAAATGGTAAACGCGAGGCCGACGATGATAACGTTGCTGATCAGATTGCCCACAATCGGGAGGAGGCCGCACAAAAATGTCAACGCTATTACCAGTGGGGCGTACGGCAGCCGAATAATCACGACAAACAACGCCGTCAATGAGGTGTTGATAAGCGAGATAGTGATTTGGGCTCCCATCACGGTGGCGAAGCTGCGGTAAAAATCGCGAAACCGCTGCCTGACCTGTTTCGACAAAACGGAGTAGAGATTATTTCTTGTCGGGTGACTTCGCCGATAAAGATCGATCTGACTATTAAAGAACAGGCTGATTGCGGCGACGATCCCGACCAAAGTAAACAGAAGGGCGGTGCTGGTATTTCCGGCCAGTCGCGCCACGTTGCGGAGGTAATGAGCTTCTTCCTTCAAGGAATCGATCACGAGCGTCTTCAAACTCTCAAAATCTGTAAAAGGCAACGGAATCTCGCGTGCTTCCGCCCAGGCACTGGCCGACGGGATTGAGTGCTCAGCCGCTTCGGGCAACGCCTTCACCGCAGCGCGCGTGAAATAAGCTCCACAGAAAGCAATGCCGGCTACGAGAAGGATAAACAAAGCCAGGGCGAGCCACTTTCTTTTCGTAAGCAGGAGTAATTTGCTCAACGCAAAATAAGAGAATAACAAGGCGAGCAATGGCGCTCCCAAATGTAAGACACCTACCAGCACCAATGTGAGGGCAAGCACCAAGTAGGCGATGTGAACCGGAGTCGTCATGCCTGATGCGAGACTTTAATGGCGATCTTTAGGCGCCGCTAATTCCGACCAAAGGATTTATTTGAGCGGACTAGACGAGAGTCGATAATCCACGGCTACGATTCTCATGCCGTCTTTGGCGATAGCGACAAGAAAAACCAACACCTGGTTTCGGGCTCCAATGCACTTCAGAAAAACCGCAGTCGCCTTACCGCCTGCGGTGGTCAGGTGGGCGCGCCCCACGAATTATTTGCGCGCCCACCTTTGTCCCCCTTTTTCATCTCTACACCCTAGCACCCTTGTATCTACGTCCTCAGTCTGGCTGCTTCGCAAAATTCCGCTATTGGACCTTAGTCGTACGCGAAAGCCCCGCCGGGTTTGTGGCCGAGGGCCAGGATGGCCTGGATTCTTCGCTAATATGAAATGCTACGATTCTACGGTAATCAGCTCCACCGGCGCTTCGAGCCATTTCGCGACCGCAAGGCGGTCGTCCGGGAAAATCCGGACATTGATAGGCGAGCCCCGTGTCAACAACGCGTGCATCTGGGCGTAATGAATAAATTTCGGATGGGTCGCTAGAATCGCTGATTTGATCGGCTTACGGTCCGCGTACGCCAAGCGCCGATAAAGCGCTACGCTTATGACATACTCGTAATTGAGATCAACTTGTTCAACTCCCGCAGTGTCGGAGAATCGATTAAAAGGTTCATGCAACTCCATTTCGAGTTGCCCGAGGGCAGCTACGACATCGCTGACTACCTTTTCATCCAATAAGCCGCGCGGTCGCCAGACAAAAAGCCGCGGCTCTGCATGAAACTGCACTCCAAACGGGGAAATCATCGCTTTACTCCCTAGTTTATAGGTAAATACAGAATCGTCACATTTTCTGGGAGCATCAAAAGAGTCATGCAACATATGCAACGCCGGAAACTCGCGAAATGTAGCAATTGCACCGTTTATCACGGCCATAACTTCTTCCCGGCCCGATAAAATGATGTGGGTTTGCTGACCCGAACTTTTTACATTGCAAACGGTGATTCGCCCGCTTCTTCCTACGACTTAGGTCCCATAAGCGAGTCGTGCACTGAAAAGGCACGGTGCGGTTAAATTACGGCTTTTCTGTTCCATTTATGCAGTATTTGATTAATTTGTCCAAGGAATCTGATCATTTCCTTCGCCAGTTGTGCGATTCGGGCCGTAGTCCGCACAGCGATGCCGTTTCTGTTGAGGATTTTTTGTCTGCATTCGTCGAAGAACAGCTCGACGAGCTGTTCATACGGCGTGAACGACGGACGACTGAAAAAGACAAGAAGCTTGACGATGCCGTTCGGTCGGCCAAAGAACGCGCCAAAGCGTGGAGCGAGGCTGTTATTGCCACGCATACTGCTCTTGAGGCCATGCGTAAACTCGTCGCAGAGAGTGACGGGATCAAAGGCCGATCTTGAGTTCAGCTCCGACGGGCGCGATGCTACTATGAAATGTCATCGCGACCCTGATGGGGTTCGGCTGCCTGATGTGGACATTGTTGCGCGCGCCAACAGTAGGACTCCAAAAAGGTGAACAGCCAGATTGGCTTCTTTTCATATGGCCTGTGTGGGACCACATCGACACTCTGAGGTTGGTCCCGGCCTATCGTGGCAGCGCGGCGTTTAAAGCGGCGGCAATCCTGACGGGTCGCATTGGGCGGTGGCGGGGACGACTAATGCTCGGCTTCAGTCTCATTGGCATGATGTGCGGAATCTTCCGGGCAATTCCCTTTTTCATTCCGGCCATCACATACATTGTGCCATACTTCTTAGGACTCATGGTGCGGCCGTCCGCAGAAGCTGAACGGATCTAACCAAGCGCTGCAGCCGACCGCGAGTGCTTATGTTTCCATCTTGTATTAGCCACGGCGGCGGATGAGCTTTATCTCGTTAGGCATAAGCGGTACACGTGAGATGAATACAGTATTGACGTTTAGCGTGAGATGAGATGATTTGCTGTGTTTGACACGAAACTGCACGTTGATGGAGGTGCTCACGTCGGCAATTGGTAACGCATCGCGTATGAAGAGACACACCAACGGCAAAGCGCGTTTCGTGTTGTCCTTGATCACGCCGGACTAAGATAACCATAAATGAAACTCTTGTCCGTGAACGTGGGCCTTCCTGTCGAAGTGGAATGGTACGGACGGACCATTCGTACATCGATCTTCAAAGCGCCTGTCTGGCGGCCGAGTGCATGTGAAGAAGCTTAACTTAGATGGCGACCAACAGTCTGACCTGACGGTACCACGGAGGAGTCGACAAGGCGGTCTACGTTTACTCCTCGGAGCACTATGCGTTCTGGCGGGACGAACTTCCAGATGCTGATCTGAGCTGGGGAGGCTTTCGGCGAAAACTTCACCACGCAAGGCCGCTTGACGACAAAGCCGTGCATATTGGCGACAGTTTTCACATTGGCTCGGCAGAGGTTGTTGTAACTCAGCCCCGAATACCGTGTTTCAAGC
>JBKPMO010000019.1:0-9033 GCA_046732175.1 Verrucomicrobiota bacterium | reverse complement strand
CACTAGTCGTCGGCAGCGTCAGATGTGTATAAGAGACAGGTGCAAACTGTGCCCGCACCCGGCTGTCGGCGGCATTGATTTCAATTTGATCGCCCGTCTCCGCGTCCTCCAGCGTAATGAGTCCAATCGGCGGAAGAATACTTTCGCGTTCGTCTTGAATCCGGATCGCAATTAGATCGTGCCGCCTCGCCGTAACTGCAAGCGCACGCGAGAAATCCGGCGCTTGGAAATCGGAAATGAAAAAAACAACCGCCCGTCGGATCACAATCTTGTTGAGGTAATCGAGTGCGGCCGCCGCGTCCGTCCCGCGTCCAATAGGATCGAAGAAAAGAATTTCGCGAATGATTCGCAACGTATGAGAGCGCCCTTTCTTCGGCGCGATAAAAAGCTCGAGGCGATCGCTGAAAAGCAGCAGACCTACTTTGTCGTTGTTACGAATCGCGCTGAAAGCGAGAAGGCAGGCGACTTCTGCCGCCAGTTCGCGCTTGGATTGCGAAGTGCTGCCAAAATTCCCCGACGCACTCACATCCACGATCAGCATCACCGTGAGTTCGCGTTCTTCCGTGAACTTTTTCACAAAAGGGCTGCCCAGGCGTGCGGTCACGTTCCAGTCAATCGCCCGGATCTCATCTCCCGGCTGGTATTCGCGCACATCTTCAAAATTCATCCCACGCCCTTTGAAGACACTGTGGTAATCGCCAGCGAACGCCGTCTCTACCAGCGCGCGGGTCTTGATTTCCAAGCCGCGGATTTTTTTGAGGATTTCCTCCGGGTCCGAACGATATTCATCAGTTCGGATTGAGTGCGATGAAGTAGATGAGACGCGTTCTTCCTCGCCCGTCATCCCGAGCGAAGTCGAGGGATCCCGAGGCGAACCAAAAAGCTTCATTTGCTCCTTAACGCGTACATGTCTTCGAACGGATCACGCCACTCCCGATTCGCTTTCGGTTTGCCATACTATTCACCAGTCACAGTCACTCATCACTCCTCGTCACGGCACCGGCAATCCCGCGAAAATTTTCTCAATAATGGTCTCGCTTGTGAGCGACTCCGCTTCCGCTTCGTAGCTAACGATAATGCGATGGCGCAAGACATCGGGACCGATGCTCTTGATGTCCTGCGGCGTGACGTAACCGCGTCCATTCAGGAACGCATGTGCACGTGCGCCCAGTGCCAGGTAGATCGTCGCGCGGGGCGAGGCGCCATAACGCACCAGACCTTCCAGCTTCAAGTTGTACTTGGCCGGCTCACGCGTCGCCCAGACGATATCGACGATGTAATCCTTCACCCGATCGTCGATGTAAACGCTATTCACCACTTCGCGCGCAGCGATGATTTGCTTCGGATCGACTACCGATGAAACGCTCAGGTCCGGCGTAGATGTCGCCATCAGGTCCAGGATCCGGCGCTCTTCAACTTTCTGCGGGTAACCGATGTTCAATTTGAACATGAACCGGTCAAGTTGAGCCTCCGGCAACTGATAAGTCCCTTCCTGTTCGAGGGGGTTCTGCGTCGCCAGAACAAGAAACGGATCGGATAACGCATAGGTTTTCTCGCCGATCGTGACCTGACGCTCCTGCATCGCTTCCAGTAAGGCGCTCTGCACTTTCGCCGGGGCACGATTAATTTCATCGGCCAGGATTAGATTCGAAAAAATCGGCCCGAACTTGGTGGTGAACTGGCCGTCGCGTGGATTGTAGATGAGCGTACCGATCAAATCCGCCGGCAAAAGATCGGGGGTAAATTGCAGACGCTGGAATCCGGTTTGGATAGCTGACGCAATGGTCTTGACGGTGAGTGTTTTTGCTAGACCGGGAACGCCTTCCAGCAGAACATGGCCGTTTGCCAGCAACCCAAGTAACAACCGATCGACCAGATACTTTTGCCCGACGACGACATGCGCCACCTGCTCGCGCAGAGGCGTGATCCACTGCCCGAGTTCCTGCACTTGTTGTGAAATTTCCTGAGCTGATTTCATGAGCTTTGTATGACAGAAAACTCAGCCCGGACGTTCGAACAAGTTGGTCAAGGGGCGAACGTTTCTAAAGCCAGTCCGGCTCGGACCCGACTACCGAAACGATTTGGCCATTGCCGCCAATCGCTCTTTTTATCTGCCCGCGAATCACACGAATTGACACGAAATAGGAAGAGACGAGTTGAAGGAAAATGGGCTTCTTGTAATTCCGAATAATCCTCTAAATCCAGTCCTACTTCTCGCTTCGTGCCCTCGGCGCGAGCAATATCGGCAACCCCGGATATGGCTCAGCCTCCCGAATCTTCGCTTCCAAAAACCGCGCATACGGCTGCGTCAGCAGGCGAGGGGAATTGACAAAAAGCACGAACTCCGGCGGCGCAAGAGGGCGCGATTCGTCCCCGCCCGATTGAGTCGCGTAAAACAATTTCAGCCGCTTCCCTTTCACCATTGGCGGCGGATTCGCGGCAAAGGCCGCTCGTAGAACGCGATTTAATTTGCCGGTTCCAATGTGGAGTCGTGCCGCGCGCCGAATCCGTTCTATCATCTTGAAAATTCGATCCGCGTGCTCACCGGTCAGCGCGCTGGTCACCAACACCGGGGCATAATCAATAAAGAACAATTCCGCGCGTGCATTTGCGATCGCATTTTCCATGATTTCCCGCTGTTTACCATGCCCGCGAACCACATCCCATTTGTTGAGCGCAATCAGACAGGCTTTGCGTGCCTTCTGAATCGACGCTGCGACGCGACGATCCTGCGCCTTGATTCCTTCGGCCGCATCAACCACCAGTACGCAAATATCAGCGCGCGCAATCGTCTTTTCCGCCCGAATCACCGAAAAAACCTCGACCGAGCTTGAATGCTTGCTACGCTGCCGAATTCCGGCGGTATCGATAAACAAATATCGTCTCTCATCGCGTTCGTACTCGATATCGATCGCGTCCCGCGTCGTGCCTGGAATTTCACTCACAATCGTCCGCCGATCCCGCAGCAATGCATTAATCAGCGACGACTTCCCCGCGTTCGGCCGGCCGATGATGGCGACGGCGATCGAAGGCTCGATATTCGGTGCCTGCCACGCCGTAGCCTCGGCGAAGGCGGGTTCGGTTTTTCCAGAAGAAGGAAACAACGCTTCAATCTTGTCCAGCAACTCCGGTATTCCCCGCCCATGCGCCGCACTGATTGGAAGCACATCCTCAAAGCCGAGCGCCGAAAACTCGTCGGCCCGCAGCTGATGCTTCGGATCATCAATTTTATTAACGAGAAGTAGAACAGGTTTGCGCAATTTCCGAACGATGCGAGCCAATTCTCGATCCATTGGGTTCAATCCATCCTGTCCGTCCACGACGAACAGAATGAGATCGCTTTCTTCCATCGCGCGAGCGGCCTCCGTCTGGACATCGGCCGTCAATTGCGTTTCACCCGCGCCCACAATTCCGCCCGTGTCCCAAAGTCGGAACCGTTGACCGCGAATTTCGCACCTGGCTGAGATCCGATCCCGCGTAATCCCCGGTTGTCCATGCACGATCGCGATCCGGCGCCCGGCAATGCGATTAAACAGCGCCGATTTCCCAACGTTCGATCTTCCCACGATCGTGATATCCATCGCCGAAAGTAGCACAGGCGTCTTAAACGCCAGTCCGGCTCGGACCTGGGGGGCAAACGGGCGCCTTGTCCGTTCTCTTTGTCAGGTTTCAGCGGCTGGCATGTGCGTGCCCTTCCGACTGCAACTGCCGCACGCCTTCGATCACATAAATCACTCCAGAAATCGCGGTGAAAATTCCCGCTACGGTTACGACAAACCACAGTGGCAGAAATTGCAACTGCAACATCACCCATGCGATCGCGCACATCTGACAAACCGTCGCCACCTTGCCAGTCCAACTCGGTTTCACTTTCATCTTGTTGCCGATGAAATAATGCAGGATGACTGCGCCCACAAGAATGACAGCATCGCGCGTGATAACGAGAACAGGAAACCAGGGTGGAAACCGTCCATATTCGGGATCTACCTCACTCCAGTTGCTGATGCTCAGAGTAATGATCCCGCTCAGGAGCAAACCTTTGTCCGCGATCGGGTCGAGGATGGCGCCGAGGGCGCTGCGTTGTTTGTAGCGACGCGCAACGTATCCGTCGAGACCATCGCTTGCGGCCGCCAGCAGGAAAACGATAATGGCAGCGAAGCGTTGCCATTCCAGCGGCCTCCCGCGCTGGATACTTTGACCATAGTAGATCGCCAGCGTTACAAACACCGGAATCATCAAGATCCGGACAATGGTGATCTTGTTCGCGGTAGTCACTGCGGGAAAGAGTAGCGCAAGCCCTTCACGCGC
This sequence comes from Verrucomicrobiota bacterium, assembly GCA_046732175.1. Lineage (GTDB taxonomy): Bacteria > Verrucomicrobiota > Verrucomicrobiia > Chthoniobacterales > UBA10450 > AV69. The sequence continues at coordinate 4,725 of JBKPMO010000019.1, read as the reverse complement.
GAACAATTTTTATTTCCTGCGCGGCCCTCGACACTCATCAGTCATCCGGCGCGCAAATGCCAGTCTGGCTTGGACCCACGACTCCGCGCGAAATCTTGACGCCTCGAAACTTGATGGCTTAAAGCCATCAAGTTTTGCCGTTGACTGTTCAGCAGCGGCGATGATGCTGGTCGCGGCAAGCTTAAACCTTGTGTGTAGAATGTATCCCTACATGTCAATGTTGTAATATTTGTCTTTACAATTAGATCAAACATTTGCTAATCCCAACATCGCCATATTAGCGTGCCTTCGCCTCGGCGCTTAGGGGTGGGTTAGGGGGCATGCTTCGCACTTAAGCTGACAATCCTTTGAAAGTGATATCTTCCAGACGCGGCGCAACGGTTTGGAGCGAAAGTTACGCTGAGTGTTTCATTCGAAGGGATTTAGTAAATCTGACGAGGAATTAAAAATGACCAAGAAATCAAGCTTATTTATCTTCCTCTGTGTTGTTCCCACTGCTTTTGCTCAATATTTCTCATGGAGTACGGGTGTAAAGCCGACTTTAGTTATTCGTACTCAATTCTCAGATATTCCTTCGACTTTGGACTATGAAACAGCTTCCAGACAGATGGATTTGGTTTCTACGCGTTTGGCCAATACATCCTATGGCAAGACAAGCCTAAACTCTACCATCACAACTAAAATCTATCGATTGCCCCATAGAGCTTCTTATTACGCTAACATACCGGAATGGGGGGCATGCGACGCGATTGCTCGAGACGCTTTCAATTTAGCTCAAGTCCAGTACCACCTTACTACTTTTGAGCGTTTTGTAATTCATTTTCCTTCTCTTAAAAATCAGAGTACCGGAAGCATTGGTGATCCAAAGATCTTTTTCACTTCCGGTTTTTCACATTCTCAATGGACGAATTTTAACGGGAGTTGGTTTGTGGTGTCGTTCATGGATGGCGATCTTGGAGTCGGAGTTACCTTGCATGAACTAGGTCATACTTATTTTGCGGGTCACCCTACTTCGATTCACACTACTTTGGGTCACTCTAGCCTCTGGCAGGTTTCAGATGGCAATCCAATTAGTCCATATGGGCAAATAGGAGAATGGGGTGACCCGTATTCCCCGATGGGGCAAAATCGCCAAAATCTCACGGATTTTCCTCCATCCATGAAAGTTCAATTGGGATGGATGCCCTCATCAAAAGTCCTTACTGTTACCGCTTCCGGTACTTACCGTGTATATAGATTTGATACCTTAACAGCGTCGCTTCCGGTAGCCACACCTCTAGCCCTAAAAATCAGAAAAGATGCAAATAAAACCTACTGGATTGGGATACGCCGAGCCTGGACCGCCAATGCGTCGATGAGCAACGGCGCCTACATTGTTTGGAAAATGCCCGTAGCGAATGCTTTTATGGGCATTCGAGCATATAGCGTGTTGCTCGACTGTACTACTCCAGGCATAAGTACAGCAGACGGCGCACTAGGTATCGGAAAGTCTCTAGTAGATGTGCCAGCTGGAATAACTATTACTCCAGTGCGTGAGGGCGGAACGGCTCCGAGCCAGTGGATGGACATTCGGATCAGGAAATACTAAAGAGCGGGCCATGTGGCGGCCATAACATTCTACCCGCGCGAGTCGACTCACTGGCGAGATGCCGTCGCCTTCATATACGGCCTAGCCGCCTTGTCTCTGCCGTCGCGGATTGCGGGACAGTCGCACCTCAACTGTTCGCATAGCGTGCACAGGAATAGCTCCATCGGGCATCATGCCGCCAGTGAAATACTGGGATATCGTAGGCCGCAAGCTCAGTTCCGCCGGTTGGACATGGGGCTATTGTAGCGCAGTCACGCGCGACGGCTGGTGCTGGACTGTTGACGCACATCGCGGAGATGGTCGGCGGTATATTGTCCGATCTGATGAACTGCTGACCGCGTTTTTGGAATTGGAAGATACGCTGCTGTGACTGACGTTTAGTCTCGACAAATTTCCGCAGTTGCCAAAAAAACAACAAAACTTGTCCGAGTGTCCTCTCTCGGGGAACATTTGGCCTTGTTCATCGTTTGCTGCGGAAACCACAAACACCGGGACAAGAAAAACAACTCCTTATGAATCCATTAACTGCACAAAATGAAACTCCGACACGCTTATGGCTCCGTTGGGCTATCGATATTATCGCGATCGTTTTGACGTCGTTTGCCATTCCGCAATCCGTCCTAGCGGTTGATCCACCACCCGACGGGGGCTACCCAAATGGCAACACGGCTGAAGGAACTAATGCGCTACTCAACCTGACCACTGGCGTAAACAATACGGCTATCGGCGAGGGAGCGCTTTTTAGCAACACAACTGCCGGCGCTAACACCGCGGTCGGATTTAAAGCGCTCTTCACCAACTCCGGCGACTTCGCAAGTGGCAATACGGCGATCGGTTATAGAGCCCTTCTTAGTAACAGGTCGGGCGACGGTAATACGGCTGTGGGCTTGGAAGCAGTCCGTACGAACACCGTTGGCTTCCGCAACACGGCCATCGGAGAATGGGCACTCTTATCAAACACAGGGGGCTTCAACAACACTGCCACCGGCAATGATGCCCTGCTTAACAACCGTAACGGCCGGGACAATACGGCCACTGGCGTTAGTGCGCTCACGCAAAATAGCAGCGGCAGTTTTAACACCGCCGCGGGTTCGGGCGCTCTCGACAGCAACTGGACTGGAAATAACAACACCGCCCTTGGTTCGGAAGCCTTACTCTTCAATTTTAGCGATAACAAAAACACGGCCATCGGCAATGATGCGCTCGTAAACATCGGACTTGTAGTCGGCGGCGGATCGAAAAACATCGCCTTGGGCTACCGCGCGGGCGCGAATCTCAGTACCGGAAGTAACAATATTCATATTGGGGCGGAGGGATTGGCAGGCGATTCCGAAACGATTCGCATCGGTACGGTGGGAGTCCAAACGAGTGCCTACATTCAAGGCATCAGTCGCGCGACCGTTGCATCAGGAGTCACAGTGATTGTGGGCACCCAAGGTCACCTCGGGACGATCCAATCGTCCGCTCAATTCAAGGATGAAATCCATCCGATGGATAAAGCCAGCGAAGCGATCCTCGCACTCAAGCCGGTCACCTTCCGCTACAAGCATGAGCTTGATCCGGACGGAAGGCCGCAATTTGGCTTAATTGCCGAGCAAGTTGAGAAGGTGAATCCCGATCTAGTCGTTCGCGATCAGGATGGCAAGGTAAGCACCGTGCGTTATGACGCGGTGAACGCGATGCTGCTCAATGAGTTTCTCAAAGAGCACAGCAAGGTCGAGCAACAAGAGGCAAGGCTGTCAAAGCAGGAAACAACTATCGCGCAGCAGCAGAAGCAGATCGAAACTCTCACGGCGACCGTGCAAAAGGTGAATCAGCAGATAGAAGCGAACAGACCTGTGCCGCAACTCGTAGCTTACGGCCAATAGGGCTCGACACAACCGGAATGTCACGCGGCCAACATGTCGTTAACCGACCTGGCCTTCCGCACGCACTTGTTTTGACAGAAGAAGCGGAACGGGTTTTGCCCGAGTCAGGGAATTGCTTGTGCGTTGCAACGAGCAGCAGCCAGGAGCGCACCCAGACTAAGCGACAGGAGCAGCAATGTTGAGGCAGTATCGGGGACTATTCCAATTCCGAACGTGCCGCCTGCAGCACCGAACCGGAAGAAGCTGCTAGTGATCGTCAACTCCGGCGCATTCGGCGCGATGAACTCAAAGCGCACACCATAGAAATCGACCGGTTGATCGAGCGGCAAGTAATCGCTAAGATTTGGATGGAAACCCATAGCGAAAACGCCGGTACCAGAGACGATAAACGCGTTAACAGGCGGCGTGAGTTCATTCCCGAGTTGGTCGAGCAAAGAAGCTTGGGCTGGTCCCCAAGGAAGAATGTCGCTGCCGTTAGTGTCGAATCGCGTCGCAACAAGGAAGTCTTGCGTTGTGTGAAACACGCGCATGTTGGTGTTAAACGTAAACGTTAGCGAAACCATTTGCCCGTTTAATGGCAACGAGGACGAGAAATCCACGTCGGTGCTCGTATGGTGCGGGTGGACCAGGCGCGCTGGTCCCAAGTCAATAGGCACTGTGATTGAGGTTATTGGGGTTGCTTGCGCGGCGTTAGCGAGCAGGAGTAAGGGCAATATATGTCGCGCTTTCACCGATTCACCTACTTAGCACCTTGCTCTGTCTATGGCGAGCAATCGTTTCACGAAAGCAGCTGACCAAAAGAACGCGGAAAATCTACTCATGATTCGTAACAGTAAGGTTGCCGCCAAGTACGAGGAGAACTGGCAGGCGATAACCGACGCCCACAGGCCGCTTAACATGCGGCCGTCAACCTAATCGTCAGTGAACTGGCGATTACGGCCCGTAAGGCGACCAGAAACCCGTGCTGGCGACATCCGACAACACGTTGTAGTCGGTGGTTGGCACTCTTGGAATGGTGTCAACGGTCTGCACACCATAGGCAGTGCCCAGCAGACTATTGCCAGTGTTGTAGAGGGCTGTCCCCTTTTTCAAGTAGCTCGTCCAATCCGTGACAGCCACCGTATACCCGATGCTGCGGTTGGTTTCAATGGCGTATTGGTCAACGGCAGCGTCGATCATACGCAGGTCGTTGAGGATTCGGCTGGCTTGGGAACGTTTACGGGCGCGGAGGAATCCGGGCACCGCGATCGCGGCCAAGAGCGCGATGAT
>JBKPMO010000018.1:0-13500 GCA_046732175.1 Verrucomicrobiota bacterium | reverse complement strand
CACAGAGTCGTCGGCAGCGTCAGATGTGTATAAGAGACAGATTTTAATGCGCGCGAAAAGCCGGACCGTCCGTTTCATCCGGGCCAGCCACGATCTTTCGCAAAAAACCATCCGCCTCCGCACTACCAACCGCGAAGCCCACATTTAACCCTCGTGCTCTTGCTCTTGGTCGACTCCCTGCTCCCCTCCCGAGGCTCTTGAGCTGCCGAAATGGCTCCTTGCTCTTTCCTTCGCCCTCTGTTGAAATAAAAAAAATCCGTCGCTTATGAGAAAAAACGTATCCAAGACCGAACTTTCGCCTGACAACGGCTGCGTCGTCGACACGAAATGGAAAGTAGGGCCGTTGAGTTACCACGCTTGTGCCGCCACGCCGGAGGGCAAGCACGCTAAAGCCCTCGAAGGAAATTTGCGTCTGCCCGAGGTCATCATTTACGATCACGTCGGCTTCAAAGGCGCTTATGCCCGCACCAATCTTAGTTTCCATTATCTCGGTGATTTTTGGAACGACCGCATCAGTTGCGTCATTGTTGTGAACGGGATCTGGCGTTTTTACCGCGACGAATATTACAAAGGCGATTACTGGGACCTCGGGCCTGGCTTTTATGAATGCTTCTTCACTGAGGCCGGCCCAGACGACGTCATCAGCTCCTTCCAAGCCATTGCGCTGACATAGTGGCGATCGCGGCCACGCCCGCCGGAAATGCCATACTGACACGCGCGATGCTGTGTTAGACGAAGAACTTTCTTCTAACTCTCGTTAGGCGAGATGGGGAACTCTACATGAGACGAGCACTCTTTATAGCTGTCCTCGTCCTCACAGTGGCCCCTATGGGCAAAGGGCAAACCCAGAGCGCGAGGGGCAGTCACCAAACAAGTGTCGAGGAGGGCATCAGGAAACTGGATAACGAACGCATTCAAGCACAGATTCATGCGGATGCGACGGCCCTTGATCGCATCTACGCTGCTGATTTCATAGGCGTAGGACCAAGCGGCACAGTGAGAACCAAGCCGCAGGTGATTTCGGATTTCACGTCGGGTGATTTGAAATTTCAGTCTATCACCACCGACGAGGTTCAGGTGCGCGTCTACGAAAACACGGCGGTGGAGACTGGCCTCTCAACCATGGTTGGCCAAGACAGAGGCAAAGCTGTTCCCCGTGACACTCGATTTACCAGGGTATGGGTAAAGCAGCAAGGGCGCTGGCGGTTGGTCGCCAATCACTACTCGTCACGGATTAGGCAGCATTGACGTAGACTGATGGGGCCATGATCGTCGTTAAAGCGCGCCTAACCAATCGCTCCAGCCAACCGCTGGCCGTTCCGATATTTAGTTTTCAATGACTTCAACATTAAACTCCGCAGCTAAGCTCGCTCCCGCCAGCGGTGGCTGAGCTTGATCTCGTTAGGCGTCGCTACTGTCACGCATGAGCGAGAGTGCATCCAATCGAGATCTGACGAACGAGGAGCGGAATCTCGTTCGCTGGATGCTGGAGCACGGCGAGCCAGACGCTCGCCAGTTCCTTCCTCAGCTTGAGCACGCACAGGTTTTGCCGACGCGCTGTCCTTGTGGCTGCGCAAGCATTGATTTCAGCATTGATGGTCAACCGAAGCCGTCCGGCGGACTTCGCCCGATTGCCGACTTCGCGTTTGGCAGCGGCGGCGAGTTGAGTGGCATCTTTGTATTTGAGCAGTCAGGAGTCCTCGCTGGCTTGGAGGTTTATGGTATGGGGGGCGATGCACCGAAGACTTTACCGAGTCCAGATTCTTTACGACCATTCACAGATGAGACCGCAAACGCCTAATCATGCGCTGCAGCGAACGGCGACATCGTGTCATGGTTGCAATCGCCACACCCCGTGGCCGCCGTCGCTGAGCTTGGGTCGTTAGACCTAAACATATGCATGCTAAGACCGAGCAATGGAAAAGCGGCTGGTTCGGGGTTGAACTCGGGCTTTCGTCGCAAGACATCGATCGACTCATCGAGTTGCTCCAAATGCTAAAAAAGAGCCCGATCAGCACTTCCACGTTAGCAGCGATTACAAAGGTAGCGCCGGCATCGGCGACATTATGTTTTATCTCCAGTCAGGGGATGAAGCGAGCAACATGCTCATCTCGGGAAAGGCCATCGCGCCGAATCGGTGAAACTTGATGACGCACAGGTCTAACCAAGCGCTCGAGCGAACTGCCGCCCGGCGCATGTTCGCATTTCAGATGATCACAACAGTTTCATCCCAAGCCACGCACGCTCTCCGCGGCGGGCGCTCAGCTTGGTCTCGTTAGATACCCGTCCTATGATGCAAGCGTATAGACTTCTTCGGCGCAGGCCCACGACAAGGTGAAGCCGGCGCCGCCGTGGCCGTAGTTGTGAATGATGGTGCGGCCGTCATGTAATTTTTCAGAATTGAGGCGGACGCCGGATTTGCGGAATGGACGGGGCCAACCTTCACCGCGGTCACGCGCGATGGTTTGATTCCTAAGAGCCGGCTGCATTCAGAAATGATGCCATCGGTATCGGCGGGTGATGGCTCGCGACTGTCACTGAGCGAATTTGTGCCGCCGAAAAGGCAATCGTTAGCGCGCGGGATGGCGTATATCAGCGGGGCATCGTCGCAGACGACGGCCTCTGTGAGATCTAGCTTCGATACGATCGCGACCTGGCCGCGATGCGGTTCCAAATCGGAATCGTGAACAAGGTCGCGCGCCCCAATACCAGCGCAATTGATGATCAGATCAAAATCGCGGGGGATTTCTTCCAGCTTATTAATATGAGTGGATTGGAGCATGCCGCCAGCTTTGCGGAATCGGTCGGTGAGATAATCGAGGTAAATGGTGGTGTCGGTGAGTGGGACGGTGAGAGCATAGCCGCTGGTGAATATCCGAGCTGGACTGGCGGATGGGGAATTAGAGCTTCCCACTTCGCCACGGGATCCCTCAACTACGCTCGGGATGACAGAAAGGGGTACCGTGCCGAGGTTTTTTGCCCAATCGGGAACCGGGATTTCCCCGGTGCGAGTGAACTGCCGAATCTCGATCATCGAGACGCCGGTTTGTGAATCGCGCGCGAGCTCGCACAATCGTTCGTATGTCGTTAGGGCCCAGGGAGTGATTTTCTCCGCAGGCTCGGCATCGTACGGCAACCAGACGGCTGCGGGCCGCGGCGGATGTTGTTTGCTGGCCGGTTTCGTCGGCCAAAATTGTGATGTTCCATTCGCGCTCGGCGAAGACAACGCCGCAGGTGAGGCCGGAAACGCCGGCACCGATTATGGCTGCGCGTTTTTGCACGTGATCAGTTTTTTTCCATCGCGAGAACAGCCGCGCCATTGAGCCGGCCGGTACGCAAACGCGACAGCGCTTCGTTCGCCTGTTCCAGCGAAAATGTTTCCGTTTCGGTTTTTACCGGTACGCGCGGGGCGATTTGGAAAAATTCTTCGCCATCGCGCCGGGTGAGATTTGCAACGGAACAAAGAGCGCGTTCGCCCCACAGATCGCGATAGGGAAAGGCCGGGATATCGCTCATGTGAATTCCGGCGGAAATCACCATCCCGCCTTTCTCGAGGTGACGCAGGGCTACCGGCATGAGGGCGCCGACGGGTGCGAAGACGATGGCGGCATCCATCTTTTGCGGCGGCACTTGGTCGGAACCGCCGGTCCAGTTTGCACCAAGCCGTTGTGCGAATTTTTGTGATTCGGCATCGCCCGGACGGGTGAACGCAAAAACCTGGCGTCCTTCAAAACGCGCGACCTGACAAATGATATGGGCGGCAGCGCCGAATCCGTAAAGGCCGAGCCGTTTCGGGTCACCGCATTTACGCAATGCGCGAAAGCCGATCAGACCGGCGCACAACAACGGAGCCGCAGCGACGTCTTCGAATCCGTCGGGAATGGGAAAACAAAAGCGCGCGTCAGCCACGATAAATTCGGCGTAACCGCCGTCGATGTTGTAACCGGTGAAACGTGCACGATCGCAAAGATTTTCGCGACCGGACCGGCAGAACTTGCATTTACCGCAGGTCCAGCCGAGCCACGGAATGCCGACGCGATCGCCTTCTCGAATTTTTTTTACATCGCGTCCGATTTCTTCGACGCGTCCCACGACTTCGTGTCCGGGAATTAGTGGCAATTTCGGCTCGGGCAATTCGCCATCGACGATGTGAAGATCAGTCCGGCAAACGGCGCAGGTGGAAACGCGCATCAGGATTTGTCCGACACCGGGTCGCGGTTTGGGAACGTCGCGTACTTGCAGCGGTTGTTTGGGCGCATCAAGCACCATTGCGCGCATGAAGGAAAATAGCGGACATATTTCGGCTCTGTCGAGGACGAGTCCGAATATGAGGCGACCTGAAGTCGCACTTACGAAGTCGGCGGTTTGGAAACCGCCGCTCCCAGTGCCAGACAAAAGCTTTGCGCGAAGTTAAAAGGGCTGGTGTAGAGTTTGCGGGATGGTTTCGATCAATAACGATGAGCTGGCCGACAAAGTCCTGGCAGGGGAACGGATCACGCCGGATGAGCTCCTCTTATTGTATGAATGGCCGCTGGAGCAGCTGGGCGCTCTGGCGGATGACCGTCGACGACAAGCCAAGCGGTCGTCCTACAACGGCTCGGGCAACGAAATCGTCACCTACATCGTCGATCGCAACATCAATTACACCAACGTCTGCAATGTTTACTGCAAGTTCTGCGCGTTTTATCGCACCGAAAAGGACGACGACCATTACGTCATCACATTTGAGCAGCTGGATCAAAAGTTGGATGAACTTTGTGCCGTCGGCGGGGTTCAAATGCTGATGCAGGGGGGACATCACCCTAAGCTGGGCTTCGAATGGTATATCGATTTGTTGCACCACATCCGTGAGAAATATCCGCAGATTAACATTCATGGATTCAGTCCGCCGGAGTTTCAGCACTTCTCAGAAGTTTTTGGAATGCCATTGCGGGAAGTGATCGCGAAATTCAAGGAGGCCGGCCTCGGCTCGATCCCCGGTGGTGGCGGCGAAATTCTGGTCGACCGGGTGCGCCAAAGAATTTCGCCGCTCAAAATCAAGAGCGACGAGTGGCTGGAGGTGATGCAGGTCGCGCACGAACTGGGATTGAAATCGAGCGCGACGATGATGTTCGGTCACGTCGAAACCATCGGGGAACGGGTGGAACATTTGCAGCGGATTCGCGAACAGCAGGACCGCAGTGGCGGCTTTACCGCTTTCATTTGCTGGACCTTCCAGCCGGAGCACACGGTTCTGAAAGTGAAACATAAAACGAGCGTGGCGGAATATTTGCGGACGCAGGCGCTGGCTCGGATTTTTTTAGACAACATCGAAAATATCCAGAGCTCATGGGTGACGCAGGGGCCAGGGATTGGACAGGTGGCATTGAAGTTTGGGGCCAACGATTTCGGGAGTGTGATGATGGAAGAAAATGTAGTCAGCAGCGCCGGGACAACATTTCGGCTGGACGCCGAACAAATCGAAAGCCTCATTCGTGATGCGGGTTACGAGCCGCGCCGCCGCAACAACTGGTATGAATTGCTCAATTAGATTTGGTGTGGAGGTGCTTGCATCGATTTGGCCCTTGACGATAATCAGCTCCCTGTGAACTAATACACCGCATCTCCCCCACCGCGGCCCGAAGAAGTCCCGAAATGTTTTATAATTCGATACGCCGCCGTTTGGGATGGAAATCCTTTGCCGTTGTTCTCAGTGGCGCCATGGCCTTGATGGCAAGGGCGCAATCGCCACCAGACGCCGCTCACCAGGGGCCGCCGATTGTTCGCTCGATCGACGTTCAGTACACCGGCCCGGTCACGATCAGCCGGGAGCGAGTCATGGCGCAGATGCGGACCAAGGTTGGACGACCTTATTCAGAATTGTTGGCCGAGGATGATATCCGCACCATTTACGCCACCGGGCATGTGGAGAATGTTCGCGTTTTCGGTCAACCATACGGTGACGGTGTAAGAGTGATCGTGGCGATACAGACGCGGACGATGCTGAATGAAATTCAAATCGATGGCGCGACGCGGATTAAGCCGAAGAAATTGCGCAAGGATATCGGCGTGAAATTAAACACCCCGCTGAAGGAAGAAGATTTGGAAAAGGGCCGGGAAAAGCTCATCGATATTTATCGGGCGCGTGGGTTCAACGACATCGATGTGCAGTTTCGCGTTGAGCCAATCGACCCTACCCGCGGGACTTCTCGCGTCATTTATACCATCAATGAAGGAATAAAAGGAGCGATCAGTCGGATCATTTTCGAAGGCAACACGCATTTTTCCCAGCAGACGCTGCGAAAACAGATGAAAACCAAAGGTAAAACGATCGTTTCCGCTTTCGATAAATCTGGTCGCCTGGATGAAGCCCAATTGCAGGAGGATCTCGAGAAGGTCCGTGAGTTTTACCAGAATCATGGTTACATCGACATGGCGGTGCGGGGTGTTCGCAAAGAGCGGACAAGCAGTGGAGCCTTGCTAATCGTGATCCCGATCGATGAAGGACCGCAGTATCACGTTGGCAAACTGAGCTTCGTCGGCTACAAAGCGACGACTGAGGACAAGTTGCGGGCGGTAACGAAAACCCACGAAGGCGCGGTCTACTCAGCCAAGGCAATCAAAGACGATGCCAAAGCCATCGCCGACAATTACGGCAGTGGCGGCTTCGTTGACCTGACGGTTGTCCCGGAAAGTTCGCCCCCGCATGGCGGGTTAATTGATCTCACCTATCGAATCGATGAGGGCCAGCGCTCCTACGTCGAACGCATCAATATCTCCGGCAATACGCGGACGAAAGACAAGGTGATTCGACGCGAAGTGCTGATTGCGCCGGGTGATGTTTTCAACACCGTGCGAGTCGAGACGAGCAAAAAGCGCCTGGATAATCTTGGCTATTTCAGCAAGGTCGACGCTTTTCCAGTCGATACAGGCGTGGAAGGACGCAAGAATCTTGACCTTCTGGTCGAGGAAAAGCGGACCGGTTCGCTTAACTTCGGTGCCGGGTTCAGCACCATCGATAGCCTGATCGGATTTGTTGAGCTGACACAGGGAAATTTTGACATCACGAACTGGCCAGCCCTGACCGGTGGCGGACAGAAGTTTCGCATCCGCTTGCAGGGTGGGACTCAGCGGCAAGATGCTGAGGTCACATTCGTCGAACCATGGTTTTTGGATCGCCCAATTTCCGTAAGCTACACGACCTTTTTTCACCAGGCGGACTATTTGAGCTCGGTTTACGATGAACGGAGTTACGGATTTTCGATAGATGTACGGAAAGGTCTGTTGCCCTACCTGTACGCGTCGATCGGATATCATTTTGAAGACGTGGAAGCAACTAACGTTGCATTGGACGCAACACCGGAGCTACGGGCCGAACTGGGCCCGTCGACCAAAAGTACAGTCACGGCCAGCCTGGTTTACGATCGTCGCGACAATCCATTCCTGACTCGCACCGGCGAACGTATCAGCTACACCTGGTATGTGTCCGGATTCCCGTCCGGCGGAACCGAACATATTTACGGCTTCGATGTTGAAGCTTCAAAATATTGGCATCTACCGTGGTGGGATATGATTTTATTGGTAAATTCAGAGGTTGCCGGAGTTGACGCCTTGGACGAACAAGAAAACAGGCTGGTCAAGATCTACGACCGCCTTTTCCTCGGTGGCTCCAACAATCTTCGCGGCTTTGAGTACCGCGATGTCGGTCCAAAAGATAAGCACGGCGAACCGCTCGGGGGGCAGAGTATGTCACGAACGACGGTCGAACTAACCTTCCCGATTGTCTCGAAAGCGCGAGGGGCACTCTTCTACGACACTGGCTTTGTGAACGTCAATCCCTGGGATTACAATTTTGACAATCTTGCCTCCGATATCGGCTTTGGTTTACGTTTGGACTTGCCGATTGGTCCACTTCGTATTGACTACGGCATTCCGATTCAGCCCCACACTGGTAGTGGGAAGATTAACTTTAACGTCGGCTATCAATTTTGAACGGAAACTAACCAAGGCGGTCTAACGCCACGCAAAACAATCTAAACCTATCGTTTTATGAAGAAATTGCTCTCTCTTGCCCTCACTTCCATGCTGGCGCTGCCGCTGGTTGCATTTGGCCAGGGCACGCTCAAGGTCGGGACCATTAACATGGACCGTGCCTTCAAAGAATACAGCAAGACCAAGGAAGCCGAAAAAAAGGTTAACGACGCCAAAGATGCGGCGAAAAAAGAATTCGATGATCGGACCGATTCCTACAAAAAGGCCCTTGAAGAAGTCAACAATCTCAACAAGCAGCTCGAGTCCACGGCCCTGAGTGCGGACAGAAAGACCCAGCTCGCGAAAGATCGTGACGACAAAATTAACAATATTAAAAATATGGAGCGCGAGATTAACGAGTTCCGAGTCACACGCGAAAATCAATTGCGGGAACAGGCCTTGCGAATGCGCGATGGCATCGTCAAAGAAATTATGGATGTCGTAAATGACAAGGTGAAGACCATGAACATGGACCTCGTGTTCGACAAATCAGGACTGAGCGTGAACGGGGTCCCTTCGCTGCTCTTCTCGCGCGATAGCTATGATTTCACCAACGATGTTGTGGCTGCGCTAAACAAACCGGGCCGCCCCAGCACGGTCAGCACCGAGGGGGCTTCTGCGGGTTCCCCGACAGTGACGACCAGGGCAAGCCCTACGGCCACTCCGAAAAAGCCGTAGACCCACTTTTCCTCGCAAACGCACGCCTCCGCAAGCCGGCGTGCGTTTTGTTTTTGTGATGTCGCGTCTTTCCCACCTGTTGCTGGCGCGATCGATCTTTGGCGTATCGTTACTAACGACTCTTGGCCTCTTCCCTCCCCAGGAGATCAGGGGCGAAACTGACTGGGCCTCGACCTTAACTCACGACGCTCGCGGGAATTTCCCCGATCTGCGGCCGGGACATGCAACTTATGTTTATGGATGGAGCGGAATCACCGCGGGAACGTCGGAAGTATCTTTTCGTCACAGCGAACAACAGATATTTGTTCTGGAAGGAAAAGGACGCTCGGTCGGCCTCGCCCGCATCCTCTGGCGATTTGATCTAACCTATCGTTCGGTGGCGAACGCTCAGACTCTACGCCCCCTCGAAACGCATCAGGTGGAGACAGCGCGCGGTAAGCGGATCGAGACAAACCTGAAGTTTTCCAATCAAGGAGTAAACAGCCGCCGCCTTGAAGGCAATCGCGCCACGCCCACAGTCAAGGATTTCGCATTGGAGAACTTGTATGATCTCCAGTCCGTCTTTCTCTATTTGCGCAGTCAGCCGTTGCGCGATCACAGTGTCTACCGGGTGGCGGTTTATCCGGCCAATTCCGCCTATGTCGCCACGATCACCGTGCTGGGGCGCGAGCACTTGCGCGTGCGCTCAGGAAATTACAACGCCATCAAAATGGATCTGAAGTTACAGCGGGTGAACAAAAAGAATGAGCTCGAGCCGCACCGGAAATTCAAACGCGCGACCATCTGGCTTTCAGATGACAACGATCGCGTGCTGCTGCGAATCGAGAGCCAGATTTTTGTAGGATCGGTTACCGCGGAGTTGCAGTCGATTCGTTTCGACAACGATCAGTGAATCCATTCGCCGCGAACTGCCGGCTCCTCGGCGGGCACAACACGACGGCGCGGTATTTCCATGGGCCTACGGCCGTTTTGGCCAGGCAACAAACCGAGCGCAGCCAATGTCTCCATGTCGAGCCGGCCGTTGGGCGCAATTCCCAGGCGCGCCTGGAATGCGCGGATGGAAAACTCCAGGTTCGGGCTGAAGACCCCGTCGATAGCACCTTTGTAGAAACCGCGGCGCCGCAGCAGCGTTTGGGCGCCGACGATGACACGCTGTTGTAATTCCGGGGGCGCCATTTCGTAGGGCGTCCTGCTAAAAATACTCGCACTAGCTTGAGAAGGTACCCGTTCCGCTCGAGCAGCTTGCGTTTCGCGCGGCGGAGGTGTGCCTTCTTCTGATTGTTCCTTTGCGGTTCCGTCATCCTCCCGCCGCTCAGGTTGCGGCGTGTTCGTCGGCGCAGAGGAAGAAGCGGTGCCGGAACGCAATGTGCGCAATGTTTGTTCGTCCAACTCTCCGGTGATTCGCAGCCCGCTGCGGATTTGAAATCGCCGGATCGCTGCGATCGTATCCGCGTTCCTTTCCCCGTTGATCTGACCGAAATAATAGCCTTGCTCTTTGAGTTCTTGCTGGGCCTCCTGAACCGTGCTGTCAGCCCGCGTCAACTGCGCCAGCGCGATTGCCAGGATCACCGTTGCAATTTTTCCTTTCATCGTAGCGGGCAATTTGACGCCTTTGCCATCCCCTTATTCATGGACTCGCTTGTGCAACATTATCAGCCACTGCTTTAACCGTGTCCCGGTACTTCAAAATGCCATCGGTTATTCCTATCGCCAGTTGTTCACGATAATTCGCGTCCGCCAGCTTCCCGATATCGCTTTTGCCGGTTAAGAAACCTCCTTCCACCAGCACGGCCGGATGCCGCACATTGGCCAGCACATAAAACTGCTGCGCTTTTGTGCCGCGATTAACGGCCTGGGTGCGCGCGACCAGTTGTTGCTGAATAAATTGAGCCAGACTCTGACTTTCCAGATTCGGCCGAGGATTGGCGACCTTCTGCAGAAAAGGAAGCCAGCTTGCGATCAGTGGAATGCCAGTGGCCTGTTGCGCTGCGAAATAGGTTTCGATGCCGCTCGCGTCCGGGCGGGGTCCATCATTAAGATGAATGCTCACAACCACGGCATTATCAGCGCGGTTAATCAATTGCGCCCGGTCATCTAACGAAACGTAGGAGTCTCCATTCCGCGTCAGCAGCGCCATCATGCCTTGCGCATCAAGCAGTCGATCGACTCGTTGAGCGATGTCCAGGGTTAGGTCCTTTTCCAAAACCCCGCCCGCGATTACGCCGGAATCCTGCCCACCGTGCCCCGGATCGAGTATGACCAGTGCGAACGGCTTCGCCCTTTTGTGGTGGGGAACCACGAGGCGCGGCGACAATGCCTCAGGCGTCAGAAGAAGCGTAAAAAACGATACCGTCATCAACAAGAGCCCGAGCCACGCGATTGTTTCGCCGGCCCTGGTTGAAAGGCGGAAACGCACCATTCTATTTCGCGATCAACGGTGCCAGTTCACTCGCCTCCACGGCACGATATCGCACCGCCATGTTCGCATTACGCTCCAGCACCGCCGCCGAAATTGTCCCGTTTCCGAGTCGCTCGCTCCGTTGCCGCCGGATTTCATCTTCTGCCGGCACGGCATCGTCCGCTTTTAGCTGCCCGATCAGCCAGCTATCCAGTGCGAGGTCAAGGGCTTCCGCCAGATTTTTGCCACTGCGAAATTGTTTGCGCAGAAACTCGATCATTTGCTCGGACGATTTTTTCGTTGCGGCCAGAACCGCAAAAGGCCTGTTGCCTCCGTCGGTCGAGCGAAGATGAATGGCGCCGTCGTATTCCACCTCGAGGAAGAGATCGTCGGCCGGAGTTGCTCCAATCTCGACAAAAAGCAAGCGCGCCAGGAAAGGAGCACCGTAAATCTGCTCGAATGCATTTTTCATCACCGGACTTAACGAGTAATAGGCGAGGCGCCGCAGGGAAACATCGGCAGCCGAGCGAGTAAATCCTTCGGTGCTGGCAAGCTCAATCGCAGACATGCGCAAACGTTCGATATCGCCAGGATGTCCGATGGCTCCGAGCGCGATTCGATCGTAAATCTCGAAAAGTTTTTGCTGGCCGACAGTGAACAACAAAATCCCCTCGGCATAACCGACCGCAACCACCGGGCTGCCAGTTGCCAGCTGCATCTCGATGTAATCGCGGCGTGTCGCGATGGCTTCCACCCAGCGATACGGCTCTTCAATCATTCGACGCGTTTGTGGAATAGCTCGGCGATTTTCTCTTCCGGCAGTGTACGAATTCCGTCGGCTCCGACGATTTTCATCACCGGAAAAATTTTGGCATGCCGATCAATTCCGCCGGTCGCGGTATCGGCTTCGGCGGCAGTATCGAGGGCCCGTAAAGCGACCACAACCGCGTCGTCCTCGTTGATTTTTTGCATAGGCTTTTCGCCCCAGGTGTTTTCGTAATACAAAATCCCCCGCACCGCCGGCGAGCCTGAGCCAGTCGCGGCAAAGTCAGTCGCTTCGAATTGCGCCCCCATGGCGTCGTAGAAATAGAGCCGGGCGGAAGGTGAAACGTTGGCATCGAACGTCGCGAAAATCGGGACGACGACCCCAATACCCTGAAGCGCGAAACCAAAGTTGTCGCGCAACAACTTCGAAAGCGCGCGCACCTTGCCGTCAACGCTCATCTCTTGCAACTGGGTGCGGCGAAAAAATTGAAAGGAATGTTCGAGCACACGCGCCATTTCCCACGCCGTCGCCGGAACCCCCGCGATCGCCATGATCGAACGACGATCAATTTCCAGGACTTTATCGGCCCGATCGTAAACAACAGTGTTTCCGGACGTAGCGCGCCTATCGCCCGCGACTAAGACGCCGTCCGCGAATTTGAAGGCAAGGATCGTAGTGGATTCCGTTGGCACAATCTCAGCACGCGTATTCACAATGGGCGCAGGGGGTCCGAGTAAACCCTGGCGGCGAAGCAAGGAAGGAAAATCCGCTCCAAAATCGAGCGCCGGTTTGTCCATTATTGGCCGGTGCGTTGCCGGTAACGCTTCGATTGATTCGGGTCTACCTTACGCATTTTTTTGAGGAGATCCTTCGTGTCCGGACGCGAGATATCGGGTGAGCGCGGCCCATCGCCGTCACCCTGCTTCGGCCCCCACGGCGCCGGTTCGACCGGCTTTTGAATGCGTTCTGGCATTGAGAAAAAGGTACGGGAAATCGTCCGAACCGCAACATTCTCGTGGCCGAGATTTTGATACGCCCAACTTAATGTGGGAGGAACGCCGGTCCGGCTCGGACCCCCAAGCTTCGGCTTCGTAGAGCCTACGACTCAAGCCGAATGTTCTAGCGGCTTGCGTGCTTGCCAGTCCCGCTCCCAAATGTCAGAGTTTTTGGAATGAAGTCTCTCGCTCTCTGCGCGGTTTTTTTTCTCCCAGTTGCCGCTGCATTCGCCCAAACACCGCAGCCTTCGTCGGCGCCAAGCGACATGATGACGCTGGAAAGGAAAATCGATGAACTCAACACCAAGATCGACGCACTTTCCCAACACATTTTGAAGCTGGAAGAGCAGGTCTCGCGTCCCGGAATGATGATAGGGGAACCGAGTCCGGGCCCGGTGCCAAATGCCGCCACGATGACGAGTGAGTCCACGCATCCGTCACCAGCCAACGGCACTACTCACGTCGTCGCCCGGGGCGAGACGCTGACCTCTATCGCCAAGCAATACAAAGTTGGCGTGGAAGAACTGCAAAAGTTTAATCACATCGAAGACGGCCGAAAATTGCAGGCTGGGCAAACCATCATGATCCCCCCCGCCTCAGCCAGCCCAGCAGCGAGCGCCTCACCGTCACCTACGCCGCAATAGCAATGCAAT
>JBKPMO010000017.1:0-9622 GCA_046732175.1 Verrucomicrobiota bacterium | reverse complement strand
CACGTTCACTCGCACGGCGTCGGCGCTCTTCTGCACGCTTCCTTCCAGGATGTGCGCAACGCCGAGTTGCTTTGCGATCTCACGTAGGTTTTCCGGGGCACTCTTATAATGCTGTGTCGAAGTGCGCGAGATCACCTTTAGCTCAGCGATCTTAGATAACCGTGTCAGGATTTCGTCCTGTATTCCCTCGGCAAAATAAGCGTTCTCCTTCTCGCTGCTCAGGTTATCGAACGGCAGCACCGCGATCGATCGCTCCATCGGAGTGAAAGCCCGTGTGCGTTGGAATAACCAGGCCCCAAGCGCAATTGCTGCGACGGCCAACGTCGCCGCAGCGGCCGCCAGCGCGACCTTCCTGCGTCGCGAGCGAGCTTCAGGGTTGAATCGCGTGTAGCAATCGTGGACAGCAGAAAGTAATTCGCGTGCTGACTGCGGCCTGTCCTTCGGGTCAGATGCCAGCATCGACTTGAGTAGTGCAATAACCTGCCCGGGAACGTGCCGGCTCTTGAGTTGTTCAAGGGGTAACTCATCGGTTTGTCTCGCCCGGATTTCTTCCATCGTGCGTCCGACAAAAGGCGTCCGACCGGTAAGTAGATACCACAGCGTAGCGCCGAGTGAGTAGATGTCGGAACGCGTATCAACCGGCAATTGGCCAGCGCCTGCAAACTGCTCTGGACTGGCAAAAGCCGGAGTGCCAATGAAGCCCGCCTGGGTTTGCTCGAGACTAGGCTCTACCTGAGGGCCCATTACTTTCGCCACTCCGTAATCAATTAGCTTCACGCGGAGCGTCTCGCTCGCATCAGATTCGAGCATGATGTTGGATGGCTTAATATCGCGATGTACTACACCGCACGCTTCCGCGGCCGCCAACGCGCGCGCGGCTTGCTCAATTACTTCCAAGGCAAGGGCAACTGGCATGGGCCCATCACGACGTACACGAGCCTCCAGCGTTTCGCCCTGGACGAGTTCCATGGCATAGAAACACTCGCCATCTTGCTCTCCGTAATAAGTCACCCGAGCAACATTTGGGTGATGAATATTAGCAGCGGCGCGCGCTTCCCGCAGAAAACGCGACCGCGCTCCGGGATTCTGAGCCACCCTCCGGTCGATGACCTTGAGGGCAACAACTGAGCTCAACACTGTATCCCGAGCGCGGTAAGTGATGGCCATCGCTCCGGCACCGAGCTCGAACGGAAAACCATCCTCACCTACCTCCACTTCGAAGTGCGCGTATCTCAGTGGCCCGGGCGTTAGTCGGCCTCGGGCCGCTGGTCTTTCCGGTTCTTCGCCGTCCGCGAGAAAGCCAACGGTAACGAGACAACGCAGGCATTCCCCATTCGGACCGCGCTGAGTCAGCGGTCGTCCACATGTCGCGCAGATTTCTGGAGCGCGAGGCTCCACTTTGGCGGTTTCCAGACCAATGCTCTTGTCGTCCATACGCAACTCAAGTCATGCCATCAGTATTTGATAGAGATGGTGCAGCTCTTGATCGACATCTCCCGGATCGGAGACGGTACTGGCTACTTCCGTTCTCAGCGAGTCGCGATAACGCTGGCGAAGACGCGAAAGCCAGGTGCGCAGAGTCGCGATCGGCACTCCCAGTCGGTCCGCGGCTTCTTCTTGATTGAGCGGTGTGACGCTTCCACCGGCGATGAACGGTCTTAGTTCTTTAAGCCACTCCGCTTTGCCTTCTGCCACAAATGCGTCTTGCAAGTTCTGCCACGCGCGCGAAACGACATTCGACGCCCATACGAGATCGTAGCAAGCGGTGTCGCTGAGATGAGCAGTCGCCATCATCGCTGCTTCCGCGTCGGGCAGATGTTCCTCGATCGAGACGATTTTACGGTCTCCACCCCTTTTCAGCGCCCGGGCCCGATCAAACTCGTTGTACAAGAAATTCTGCAGAGATCCCAACAGGAACGTGCGAAGCCGACCCTTTTGCTGATCCGCGCGCGTCAGCGTGTTTTGCTCAAGCAGACGGGCGAAGAAACCCTGGACGAGATCCTGCGCATCAGCGGATGAATAACCGCGATGGCGAAGAAAACTATAAAGGGGTGGCCAATAAGCTTCGCAAAATCCGGAAAGTGCCTGCCGGGCGGATTCGGTTGAGTCCTCCTCGCGCGCACGCAACACGACGGTCCAATGCGTCGTTTGAAACGAAGCACCCCCCTCCTGCAGCGTTCCCGGAATTGCCCTCGTTTACGAAGAGTGCCCTCATAAACGTGATTTTGCGAGAATAAAATTAGACGACCTGGTAGCCCCAATACTCTACAGCTCTTCGGTCCCAAATACCCGTCATCCCGAGCGGAAGTCGAGGGATCCCGTGGAAGTTACCTTTAAGCTCTCGCATCGGGATCCCTCAACTTCGGCTCGGGATAACGGGAACTTCGGTCGCCCTTGGTCAGTATCGGGCGACAAGTACGTCCTGGCTGCTTGTCACGGCATACCTACTCGGTCCGCTGGTTCTATGTTCACTCTGCTCCTGCGCGATCGCGCCGATGCTCAGGGCTGCAAAGGCTATTGCTACAGCCGCTACCACTTTCGCTTCGATAGATAACTTCATATGGCAAATCGCTTGTTAATGAGAACGACGGCTAATTTTAGGTGTTTTCAGCGTTCAGAAGGGAGTTCTCTCCATCCGCCGCTGAAATTAAACGAAGCCATGCTGTAAACCAGGAACGAATCATGTTTGCGCCGGACCGAGCGACCGCCAACTGGAGCGCAGCAGTTCAAGAGAAGTCTGATCCAATGTGTCTTCATTTAGCTACATGAAGCCAACTGACTGGCCCCTCCGTCTAGATTACGGCAATTTTCGAAAACGTGAATAAAACCGGACTGCAGTCTCCGGAAAAGGCGGCCAGCGCGCCGTGTCCAATAATCGAACCAACCTAACGAGGCATCGGCCAGGAGTTCGTGGCGGATAATTTCCGGGTTGATGTCCAGCAATCTACAAACATTCACGAATGAATACGGCCAGGAAAAATCGTCTACCATAAGCCAACTGTAGGCGTCTAGATACAGTTCCTGCTTGAGGCCCCTCGTCGCGGAACGGAACCGACGCAAGTCGCGCGCTGTCTGTTTCAGCACACCCGCAGCCAGACTTTTATCAGGTGCTGGCGCTGGCGGCTCGGCGGGAGGAACAAAAAAATGTGCGTTGCGAGCGTTGTCGAATTCCGCACTTAAAAACGCATCGATCTGCTCGCGCGATAGGCGCGACGTCGGTCGTTCTCCTGGGTTTTCGCGCCCGCTACCGATCGGAAACAGCACAAATTGATTGGTGAACTCATGCGTCTCACTAATGGGATCATCTGCTACGAGGTTCATATTACTGTCGGTGGTTGATTTGCATTTCTTTCTAAAGATTTTTTGTCCCGACATTTCAAAAAAACTTAAATTTTTTTCCTGCCCTGAAGCCGCGACCGGCGTCCGTTCCGCTGGATATGCGGCGGAGACTTAGCTCCCGTCCGTCTCGAAGCCTTGCTTGCCGCACCATAGCTTTAATGCCTTTCCGGCCCGTGGCGAGAAGGGGTCTTTTCTGCTTCCCGCGTTGTTATGTAAATGAAGGCAGCGCTTCAGTGCGTAGTCTTCTAGCCTCGGTCAGGTGGCAGTGAATCCTCCGTCGACAAGCAGACTGTGCCCGGTCACAAAAGATGTCCGTCCTACGAATTTCGCAACGCGACCCTCTGTCGGAAGCATGCCCGTTAGAAAGAGCAAATTTCCTGTCCGCGCCGCTTCGACATAAGTGCCGAACGGCTCAGGCGGCGCCGGAAGCATGATGCCAAATTCCCTCAAACGCTGCTCCGCGCCTGTCGGATTGGAATGTTCGCCCGTTACCATTTGCCGACGTGCGCGCCGCCATCCACGTATAGCACCTCGCCTGTGACTTGACGCGCCTCAGTCAGGTAAACGACCGCGTTGGCGATCTCTTCAACGGTCGAGACTGTGCCCATGGGTGAGCGCGATTCCAGATACTCTTTTGAGCGGTCGGTCTGCAGGGATGTGGCGACAATGCCGGGAGCCACTGCGTTAAATCGAATGTGCTCTTTCGCGTATTCCAGAGCCAGGCTTCTCAATCCTGCGGCCACACCACCCTTAGTGATCATGGATAGCGAAGCCGGTTCGCCGGCAATTGGATTATCGACCAATGCTGCAGTGATGCTCACAATGCTGCCGCCGGTCTTTTGCGCCTGCATTTGTTTAACCGCAAGCTGCGTGATGTAGATGAACCCTGCGAGATTGGTCGAGACGAGAGCGCGAAAGTCGTCTGCCGTGTATTCCGTAAACCGCTTCACCAGGAAAATCCCGGCGTTCGCAACAACGGCATCGATCGAGCCGAACTTATCGATCGCGAGCTGTGCCACTTTCTGCGCGGCTTCAAACTGACCTACATCGCCATCGATCAAGGCGAGGTGATCGGAAGCTTCCAGCTCTTTTGATTTCGTGGCGCCTCGCGCGGTTCCTACCACGTTATAGTCGCGCGCGAGAAAGGCCTGAACAACACCCGCGCCGATGCCCTGCGATGCGCCCGTGACGATTACGGTCTTTCGATTATATTCCACCGGAGTTTAGCGGAGTGATTTGAATGCAGCGCGCAGCTCTTGCGTGAATAGCTTCGGCTGTTCCCAGGCCGCAAAGTGTCCGCCTTTGTCGAGCTTGTGGTAATAGATGAGCTTTCGCATAAGCTTTTTCCGTCCAGCTCTTGGGAGCTTGATAAAGCTCGTCGGGAAAGGCGCTCACCGCTGTTGGAACAGCCACGCCTTTGGGCGCAAAGAAGGCAAGCTTGCTTTCCCAATACAACCGAGCGGACGAAACCGCCGTGTTGGTGAACCAGTAATAGGTAATGTTGTCGAGCACGTGATCCCGCGTCAGTCCCTCAGACTGACCATCGAAGACGCGCGACA
The DNA here is from genome assembly GCA_046732175.1 of Verrucomicrobiota bacterium. Taxonomy (GTDB): domain Bacteria; phylum Verrucomicrobiota; class Verrucomicrobiia; order Chthoniobacterales; family UBA10450; genus AV69. The sequence goes on along the minus strand of JBKPMO010000017.1, from coordinate 4,724 downwards.
TCAGCGCCATACTGGTCCCATCGTGGTCGAGCACCCAGGCGGCGAGGCCAATAGGTGAATCCGCCAATGCGTAGAGCGTCTGCGGGCGGTTCAAGGCCAAGCGGCCCAATCGCAGTAACCTGCGTGATGTACTCTCCGGACTTTGCCCAGTGAAAGTGGGACGTGTTACCAGGTAAAATGATAACACTGCCCGGCGGGTAGGCCTGTAACTTCTCGGCTCGAAGTTACCACCTAAACCAATATAGAAAATACCGGAGATAACTGTATACATTCGATCCTCGGGATGGCTGTGCGGCATCATCTTTGTTCCGTGAGGTAGTTTGACTCTGATCGTATAAGGTCCTTCGCGGACAGGTTCGCCAACAATAATCGCAAGGCGCGCCAATGGCGGGAATGCGGCGAATGGTTGCCATTCGATCTCTTCTGGGAAAATTGCTCTGAAATCAGCCTGCCCCGGTTGATGAGGTCGAACTGGTTCTCTCGCTCTTTCCGGCGTCGACCCGATTTCTTCGCGTGACATTTAAGCCACTTTTTCGGCAGTCAGCACACTTAGGAGATCTCGGGCCGCGGACGTGGACGATGCTGGATTTTGTCCAGTGACGATGCGCCCATCGATGATTGAGAATGGTGCCCAATCAGCAGCCTTCTCATAGAGGCCACCTACTCGCTTCAGTTCATCCTCCACCAGGAAGGGAACAACATGAGTGAGCTGAACAGCTTCTTCTTCGCCGTTGGTGAAGCCCGTGACGCGCTTACCTTTCACCAATGGCTCACCTTTGTAGGTGACCCTGTGGAACACGCCTGGTGAATGGCAAACCGCGGCCACCGGTTTGCCGGAGTTATAGAACGACTCGATCAATGCGATCGAGACAGGATTATCGACAAGGTCCCACATCGGGCCGTGTCCACCAACATAGAAGATCGTGTCGTAGTCCTCCGACTTCGCGTCGGCCAGCTTGATGGTCTGCGACAGAGCCTGCTGCGCTGCCGAATCTTTTTTGAACCGCGTCATCGCGTCGGTCTGATTTTCGGGTAAGTCGCTCTTGGGATCGATCGGCGGCTGTCCGCCTTTCGGAGAAGCGAGTGTCAGTTGAACGCCGGCGTCTCTAAAGACAAAGTAGGGCGCGGCAAATTCCTCCAGCCAAAAGCCAGTCTTGCGACCGGTATCTCCCAGTTGATCATGGGAAGTTAGGACCATCAGTATCTTCATTGTTTTCTCCAATTGTGCGAGCAGACCCAACGTCGCGGTTTCCTGGCGGAAAGTGGGTCAGGCGGAGCTCTTTTTGCGGAGACGGCTAACGAACTTGACGCTGAGAGAATCTCCGAACTTTAATATGAAAGTAAAGTTACAACTGCGTTACGGGAAAGTGCGGACCGGTTCGCGTCCGTTTTGGTCCGAGCGTGGGAATGTCTGGGCCAAATCACTGCGCCCGGCCGACCCATTGGGCGCGCCAGGCCGGAGCGTCAAATGAATCGGCGAAATATTGTGTTTCGTGCGACACTTTTCCGTCTCGGAACTCCATGACACTCAGGGTAAAGAGACGTGTGCCGCGGTAGTTAATCGCGTACTCGCTAACCCAGAGGTTACCTTCTCCCACGATTCGCCTGACGGTAAACTCGGATGGTTTATCGGGGTGGTGGCTCCGCAACGCCTGCAGATTTCCGCGACCGTAAATTATCTCGCCTGACTGTGGGTACTCGCAAACAACGTCATCGTGGTAGATTTCGTGTTCGCCAGCTTGATCGCCGGCGGCGGAGGCCGCCCAATGTCGATCTATCGCCGCGCGAATATTGTGCCCGTCCATCTCTTCGATAATTAGTTCCCTTTCATGACATCAGGATCGATTCCAATGGCTGACACCTCGAGGTTACTCTTCCAAGTTTACGCTTCTTCAATACTTAAATAAATATCAGGCTCCTTAGGGTATTTCGAAAATCTCGACCTGCTTGGCGATGCCGCGGAGCGAGCGCTTCTCCGGAGTCGCAGCAATCCCGTTTGATTGCAACAGCTTCGAGGCTTCGCTGTCAGTGACTACCCGTCTCGTCGCGAAGATAGAGCGCGACGTCGCGAGTCCTTGAACGCGAGATGCGATGTTTACGGTCCGTCCGAAGTAATCCTGTCGATCATTCAGCGAAACAGCCAGACAAGGTCCCTCGTGAATGCCGATCTTAAGCAGCAACTCATCTTTTAAGTCCTTCAACGCTTCTCGCATCTTCAGCGCAGCCGCCATCGCTCGGTCTGGCGTCGGGAACGTCGCCATGACGGCGTCGCCAATTGTCTTTACGACGGCGCCGCTTTCCGCCGCCACGATTTCGTTCAGGATCGAAAAGTGAGCGCGCACCAAATCGTAGGCAGCCAGATCTCCCACGCGTTCGTAAAGTTCCGTTGACCCCTTGAGGTCGGTAAACAGAAAGGTGAGACTAGTAATCTTGAGTCTCTGATCCACGTCCAGCGCATTGGTCCGATGAATATCACGGAAGGTTTGATTGGTCAGGAGACGTTTCGCCGTCAGGAAAGGCCGACGCTTGTTAATGAATTCGTGAATCTTATCGCTAACGACCCAAATACCGGGCAACGTGCGGACAGTTGAACGGTTCTCCAACGTCAGCTTCAGAGGGCCGGGGCGCATCTGAACACTCTCCTCTGCTGCGTGATCCCGGGTCATAACGAAGGAGAGCGATTGGCTTTCAGGCGCAGGCGCGCCCTTCACCTCAAGATGTTGCGACATGTGAAGGACCGGATCGAACATGTCCACCTCTCCTTCAGGCAACCGGAGCGAAAGCACCACCTTTTCGCCAGGTGAAAGTTCGCGGGCGTCGAGCGTCGTTTCCTTAACCCAATTCGTGAATGTCTCGTCATCGGGCAAATCGACGCCTGAACTCCAAAAGATCTGTCTATAGTATTCGATCCAGGACAGTCTCCCGGGATTGTGCGCCGCGATACCCCGCACCCGCGGGCTGATGGTGAATGTGACCTCGACCATTTCGTCAAGCGTCGGTTCGCGCCCACGAGCGCAAAGGACGCATCTGTATTCGCCTTGTCGTACGGTCTTAAGCGTCGCGCCTGAATCGAGAACGCCGCCGCAAGCGGGACAAAGGATGTTCCACGACATATCGAAAACGCCGAGTCGCGCCCCGTGCAGGAAAGCCCCAATCACATCGTCCTCATCGAGCCCGTGCCTGGCGGCAAAGGCGAGGGCGTTGATACGGCAGAGGTCGAGGTCCGGCGCCTCCTCGATGAGCTTTTCGATCGCACTCACCGGTTTCGACTTCGCCGATTGTCGCCAAGCACTAAAGAGATTCTCGGTTTGAGTGGGAAATTTCATGGATTAGCGGGTTGACGACCGCAATACAGGTACCGTGTGGCTAGGAAAACGGAAAGCAAGCGACGAGTCGTTCGCGTTTCTTGCAACACACTGCCGACCAAACGTCGATCACATCGTCGCTTCGAGCACTGAAAGAATATTTCCGGCCGAATCTTTGAACTAAGGCGATCGGCAGCCCGTTGATTGTCTACTTTTTTGCTTCACCTGAACGCAGCGATTTGAACGCGACGCGAAGTTCCTTGATTAAGAGTTCCGGCTGTTCCCAGGCCGCGAAATGCCCGCCTTTGTCGAGCTTGTTGTAGTGAATGAGTTTGGGATACGCCCGCTCCGCCCAGCTTCGCGGTGTTTGATACAGCTCGTCAGGAAACGCGCTCACGGCAACGGGGATGGAAACGCCTTTGACACTAAAAAAGGCGCCCTTGGTCTCCCAGAGCTCCCAGTAGAGACGGGCCGCGGAAACCCCCGTGTTCGTCAGCCAGAACAGCGTGATGTTGTTGAGAATGTCGTCTCGCGTCAGCCCTTCAGCGACTCCGTTGAAGCTGCGCGCGATGAGCTCCAGACTGCGCGCGTCGTGGTCGAGTATCCAGGCGGCCAGGCCGATCGGTGAATCCGCAATTCCGTATAGCGTTTGTGGGCGGTTCCCCATCTCCTGGGCGTAGGCGAGGCCTTTTGTGTAAAAGAAGACGAGCTGATCGTACGCGTGTTTTTCGTCCGCGGCGAGCCCTGATGGCGCTGGCGCACCGACGAAAGCTGCCTTGTCGATGTCGGGTGGAACCGCGCCAGGCATATTGGTGTGGATGCCGATCAATTCCGGAGGTGCCTCTTTACCCATAAAGTCTGTTATCAGTGCACCCCAATCGCCGCCTTGCGCCACGAATTTCGTGTATCCGAGACGCTTCATCAGCACGATCCAGGCGCGTGCGATGTGCTCGGCGCCCCAGCCCGTAGAGGTCGGCTTACCCGAAAACCCGTAGCCTGGCATAGATGGGACGACGACATCGAAGGCGTCCGATTCTTTCCCGCCATGCGCAGTGGGATTCGTTAGGGGATCAATGATCTTCAACTGCTCGACGATCGAGCCGGGCCAACCGTGCGTGACGATCATCGGCAGCGCGTTGGGATTTTTCGACCGGACGTGAATGAAATGAATGTCCAGCCCATCGATCGTCGTGATGAAGTTTGGCAGCGCTTTCAGTTTCGCCTCGCACTTGCGCCAGTCGTAATCGTTCCCCCAATAACTTGCGAGTTTCTGCATCGTTGCGAGCTGCACGCCTTGTGTTGCATCGCTGACGGTTTCTTTTTCAGGCCAACGCGTGGCCGCAATGCGCCGGCGCAGATCATCGAGCGCTGCCTGAGGCGCGATCGGGACGGTGAAAGGCCGGATCGCGGTTGAATCTT
>JBKPMO010000016.1:0-40351 GCA_046732175.1 Verrucomicrobiota bacterium | reverse complement strand
GCCAAAGGCGTGCCGGTGAAAGGCGTCGCGTTCGGCGGCGACCGCGGCATCTCCCGGGTGGAATTCAGTTTCGACGATGGCGAAAGCTGGGATGACGCGAAGATTCACTATCCCGGAACGAAATTTAGCTGGGCGCTCTGGAATTTTAATTGGGAGCCGGACGAGGTCGACGATTATACCCTTGTCGTGCGTGCCACGGATGGCGACGGCAGGGTGCAGGAGTTCGAAGAAAATCGACCGTTTACTTCCGGGATCACCGGGTTTCACAAAGTTATCGTCCACATTTTTGCCTAATCGTTGTACCCGGCGTCGGTGATGCCGGCCTGCGCTTACCGACCGCGGCTACAGTCCTCCGGATGACAAGGTTCGTTTGTTAGGACACCTTGAATTTCCCATGAGCGCCAAAGATCATGTTTTCACCCTCGGCATTGAGGAAGAATTTGCCATCGTTGATCCCGAGACGCGCGAGTTGCGCTCGCATATTCACGAAATCCTTGAAGGCGGCAAAGTTACGCTCAAGGAACAGATCAAGCCGGAGATGCACCAATCAGTGGTGGAGTTGGGAACGGAAATCTGCCGCGACATCGATGATGCCCGGACACATGTGACCGAACTGCGAAGTCGTCTGGCCGCGCTCGCCGGGCGGAGCAAACTCAAGATCGCATCCGTCGGCACACATCCGTTTTCGCATTGGCGCGATCAACTCATCACCAAGGGCGAGCGCTACCAGGAAATAGTGCGGGACATGCAACTGCTGGCCCGGGCGAATCTCATCTTCGGATTGCATGTTCATGTGGGAATTCCCGATCGCGAAACAGCCATCCACGTCATGAATCAGGCGCGTTACTTTCTTCCGCACATTTATGCGCTCTCGGTCAATTCACCGTTCTGGGTCGGACACGATACCGGACTAAAGGGTTATCGCTTAAAAGTGTTTGAGCGCTTTCCGCGTACCGGCATTCCCGACTCCTTCGAATCGCTCTCGGAGTACACCGATTACTGCAAGCTGCTGGTGAAGACCGGGTGCATCGATAACGCCAAAAAAATTTGGTGGGATATCCGCCTGCATCCCTTTTTCGACACCCTGGAAGTTCGAGTCTGTGACGCGCAGACCAGGCTAGACGATACACTAGCCATCGCCGCGCTGATTCAGGCGTTGATTGCGAAGCTGCATAAGTTGCTTCGGCAAAATGTTACCTTCCGGATTTATCGGCGGCGTTTACTGGATGAAAATCGCTGGCGCGCGTCACGCTACGGAATTGACGGCAAGCTCATTGATTTTGGCCAGGAAAACGAAACCGAAACGCGCAGTCTCATTCATGAATTTATCGAATTTGTCGCCGACGAAGTGGCGGAACTCGGCAGCCGGCGCGAGATGAATCATATCGAACGAATTTTGCATGAAGGCACCGGCGCCGATCGCCAGCTCGCCGTTTGGGGACAGACGCACGATATGAAAGCTGTGGTCGATCACATCGTGGCAGAAACCTACGAAGGTTTGAGCGGGGTAGAGCTGGAAAAGCAAGCGACAGTGGCGTGAATTACGCTCTCGTTTATTCCTGTCATTCCGAGCGCGCAGTCGAGGGGCAGTTCGCGACACATTTAATTGCCGATCCATGATTTCCTTCATTGTCCCGGCCTATAACGAAGAAGCTGAGTTACCCGGGACCCTTCGCGCGATCCACTCCGCCGCCATTGGCTACGAATACGAAATTGTGCTGGTGAACGATGGATCGACCGACGCGACCGCAGCAATCGGTGAACAATTCGGGGCGCGCGTGATTTCAATCGAGCGTCGACACATCGCGGCCGCGCGTAATGCCGGCGCAAGAGCTGCGCGGGGCGATATCTTTATTTTCGTCGATGCCGATACCCGGATCGGACCGGAACATGTTCGCAGTGCAATGGATGCGCTCGGAAACGGTTTTGCTGGTGGAGGCAGTCGTCTCGATTTCGATGGCGAAATTCCACCATGGGGCAAAGCAATATTCCATGTTTTCAGCACGCTTTACTTCGGACTCAATCTCGGTGCCGGAGCTTTTCTCTTCACGACGCGCGGGAATTTTTTCGCGGCTGGCGGTTTCGACGAGGTTTACTACGCCGCCGAAGAAGTATTTTTCACCGTCGCGCTGAAACGACTGGGAAGATTCAAGCTGTTGCGCCAAGCCGCCGTTACTTCCGGACGCAAATTGCGAATGTATTCCGCGTGGAAAGTATTCGGCGGTCTTTTCTCTGTGCTGTTCGGCGGACCGCGTGGAGTCATGTCGCGCAAAAAGCTCGACATGTGGTACGGCGGCGAGCGCGAGAAACCGATCAGCTGAATCGTGAAAAATGATGGTCAGTGGCGAGCCAGCGGTGTAATCTCGCGGACATCTAACCGCAAAAACCTATGCTACATGTTATTTGGTACATCATTGTTGGTTTCGTTGTCGGTCTGGTCGCCCGTGCAGTCATGCCCGGTGCACAAAGTATGGGACTCATCATGACGACGCTGCTCGGGGTCATTGGCGGCGTCGTCGGGGGGTTCATTGGGCGTCTCTTCTCCAAGCCGGAACCGGGCTCGGCCTTTCATCCGGCCGGGTTCATTATGTCAGTCATCGGCGCCGTGATTGTCCTCTTTCTTTGGACGCGCTTGGCGCCTGCTGGGTAAAATTGGAAGCAAAGGTCCGCGATTTCCTAAACGACGAGGAAGTGCGCGAGCTGGTGCGCGCTTTCGAGGAGGCCACGATTCCCCCGTCGCAGTTCCATCACTGCGCCCATATCGCGGTGGCGTTAACTTACTTGAGCGAGGGGCCGCTTGATGACGCGACCATGCGGATGCGGGAAACACTGCGACGCTTTACCCAGCATCACGGGGTGAATGTTTATCACGAGACGGTAACGCGCTTTTGGATGAAGCTTCTCGATCACCTGGCGAGAACGCATTACCGCGACATGCCACTGTGGCGTAGGATTAATTTGATCGTCGAACGTTGGGCGGTAACTGATCCGGTAGCGGCGCATTATTCGCGTGATGTCATCAAATCGCGTGCCGCGCGCGAATCGTGGATCGATCCGGACCGTTTGCCGTTGCCGTTTTAGTGTAGCAAAAACATCTTGTCCGTTGATTTCAGGTGGGGCTGCGACACGGTCGACTTCGGACCGGGCTCGCAGAGCTCGCCCCTCCAACTCAAAATCCGTCAGTCCGGCTCGGACCGCGGCCTCATCGATCACCAGGTGCGAATAAATCTTTGTGAGCGAACAAAAACCGTCCGGCCGCGAGCGTCTGCATCTCTACGTTAATGATCATCTTGCCGGTTCGGTCGCAGCAATTGAAATGGTCGACAATCTGATTGAGCATCATCCGGAAGATCGGTTCGGTAAATTTTTTCGCGATCTGCGCAATGAGATTCACGCCGACCAGGAGAAGTTGAGTGATTTGATCCGGAAAGTCGGGGCCGAAGAAAGTGCGACTCGTAAGGCCGGCGCGTGGTTGGCCGAAAAATTCGGACGGGCAAAGTTTGGCGATACCGGGGACAGCGTCGAGTTGCTTCAAGCCGTTGAAGGGCTGGCTCTCGGAATTACAGGAAAAAGACTTCTCTGGCGTTCGCTCGAGGCGATCTCGGGAAATTTTCCAGAACTCCAAGGAGTTGATTTCGATGCACTCGAACAGCGAGCGCGAGATCAATTCGACCGCCTCGAGACTTTGCGCATGGAAATGACGCGCGAAGCGTTTCGCGTTTGAGTTCCGGGTAGCGCACGCGTCTCGCAATCGCAGACTTTCCTGAAAGGATTGTTTTGGCGAGACGCCAAAAGTCCGAGCCGGACTGGCTTACACGCGAGACGCGTGCGCTACCCAAGCGAGAGTTTTGCATCTCCACAACTTCGACGGAACCTTTGCGGTTCATGAAAGCCCTTGCCGCAATCAGCTTTGCGCTCACGGCCTCTGTGCTCGCACAAACACCAACTCCGAGTCCATCCAGCCCAAAACATCCCTTCACCTTCGAAGACATGATGAACCTGAAGCGGGTCGGTGCGCCGGTGCCGTCGCCAGATGGGAAGTGGGTGCTGTTCGATGCCGAAGATGTCGACTTGGAAGCAAACACCAGGATTTCGCATCTCTGGATTGTCCCCGCGAACGGAGGTGAATCGCGCCGGCTGAATCCGACGCCGAACCACGAAGAACGGCCACGGTTTTCACCCGACGGCAAACGGCTGATCTGGACTTCGAAAGCGACTGATCCAACGCAAATTTGGATGTGTGAGTTCGATACCAACGCGGGCGCGCTCGTTGGTCAGCCCCATCAGGTAACGAACATCTCGACCGGTGCGGATGGCGGGATCTGGTCGGCGGATGGGAAGAACATCGTGTTTGTGTCGGCGGTTTATCCGGACTGCAAGGACGATGCGTGCAATAAGAAGCGCGAGGAGGAGCTAAAAAACAGCAAAGTCAAAGCGAAGATTTTCACCCGGCTGCTTTATCGTCACTGGAACGCGTTTACTGAATTTAAGCGCAGACATCTATTTGCTCAAAGTGTAGAGGCGCCCGTGTCGGGCGCAGAGAATCAGACCGCGGCCGGCACGGCCGCCACTACACCGAAAGATTTAACCCCCGGCGATCACGATGTTCCCCCATTTCATCTTGGCGGGCAGGACATGTATTCGATTTCGCCCGACGGCCAGGCGCTCGCTTATACGAGCAACATTGACGAGGTCGAAGCCGCGAGCACGAACAACGAAATTTTTGTCGTGCCGATGGGCGGTGGCGCCCCAAAGAAAGTTTCCACGAGCCCCGGGAGTGACTCCACGCCGCTCTATTCACCGGACGGAAAATATCTCGCCTGGCGTTCGCAAGCGCGCGGCGGCTTCGAATCCGATAAGTGGCGGCTGCTTGTGCAAGATCGACATTCGGGCAAGACGCGCCAGGTCGCGAAGAGTTTCGAGGGATCAATTGGGAGTTTCAGCTGGACATCTTTTCAAGGTGAACTCGTGTTTACGGCTGAGAAGCATGGTGCTTCTCCGCTCTTCTCAACCTCAGCCGAGCCAGGAGCAGATTGGACAACGATTGCAGATAGCTACGGCCTGCATGCAGACGATCTTACTTTTGGCAGTGGCATTCTGTATTTCACGCGGATGTCGATCGAGGCACCGAACGAGATTTGGCGAATTGATGTTTCAAGGGAACACGATACTGACCCAACAGCGATTACCCACATGAACGACGCGCTGTTGTCGCAGATCGACATGCAGCCCCTGGAGTCGTTTACATTCAAAGGCGCGAATAATGAGGACGTGCAGGGTTTCATGGTGAAGCCGCCAGGATTTGATCCTAATAAGAAATATCCGCTGAAATTTTTGATCCACGGTGGACCGCAGGGCGCGTGGGGAAATTCGTGGACGTATCGGTGGAACGCGGAGTTGTTCGCAGCAACCGGAAGTTACGTGGTGGTGATGATCAATTTCCACGGCTCGACCGGCTACGGGCAGAAGTTTACCGATTCGATCAGCGGCGATTGGGGCGGCAAACCATTTGTCGATTTGATGAAGGGGCTCGATTACGTGGAGAAGACTTATCCGTTCATCGACAAGAACCGCGAGGCCGCGCTGGGCGCGAGCTACGGCGGCTGGATGACCAACTGGTTGTTAGGTCATACCGATCGTTTCAAATGCATCGTGTCGCACGATGGTATGTTCAACACCGAATCGGCCTATGGAACAACGGAAGAACTTTGGTTTCCGGAATGGGAATTCAAAGGGCCGCCATGGAAACAGCGCGAGCTGTACCGGAAATTTTCGCCGCATCTCTTCGCCGACAAATTCAGGACGCCGACGCTGGTGGTACATGGCCAGAACGATTACCGGCTGGATGTCAGCGAAGGCTTCCAGCTGTTTACCACGTTGCAACGGCTGAAGGTGCCGTCAAAAATGTTGTATTTCCCCGATGAAGGACACTGGGTGCTTAAGCCGCAGAATTCGCGCCTGTGGTACAAGACGGTGAACGATTGGGTCGATCAATGGTGCAGTCCGGGCCGGACCGGCGGATCGGGCGATTGAATCAATCGCCCGGGCGCGGCGGCCTAACGGAACATAGACTTTCAGCCTGTGCGCCCAGCGGAGTGGGTACTCCGCTGAAGCTGGACGACATCGCTTGCCGCCTCGGCGAAATCAGCGGGGTTGCAAACCCGCTGGGCGCACAGGCCCGGAGGCCTATGTTCCTATCTCCGGCGCCGTCCAAATGAATAGCCGCGATGGGTGCGGCCGCCGCCGATGGCGCGTTTGCCGCCGATCGCGGCTTCCGGTTCAAACAGGACAGTGTAGAGATACGGAAAGTTCTCCAGTTTTAGCCGGGGAATTTTCTGACCGATGAAGTGTTCGATGGCCTGTAACGCCCCGACTTCTTCGCCGTTCATCAAGGTGAACGCGTCTCCCACGTTTTGGGCGCGCCCGGTCCGTCCGATGCGGTGAACGTAATCTTCCGGGTGTTCCGGCACATCGTAGTTGATCACATGACTGACACCGGCGATGTCGAGGCCGCGCGCCGCGATATCGGTCGCCACCATCACTTCGTACTTGCCACTCTTGAATCCCTCCAGCGCTTCAATCCGCTCACGCTGGGTGCGGTTGGAATGCAAAATCGCCACCGAATGTTTCGCGTCTTTTAGCTGGTGCGCGATGCGATCGGCGCCGTGTTTCGTCCGGCAAAAAATGAGGGCGCTATCAAAGTTGGTGCGCTCTAGCAGAGCCATCAGGAGATCGAACTTTTGCTCGGCCGCGACCGGATAAACCGCATGCGTGACGGTCTCGGCCGGCGAACGACGCGCTCCGATCTCGATCGTCTCCGGCTCGCGTAAAACCGAGGCAGCGAGCCGTTCGATTTCCGGCGGCAGCGTGGCGGAAAACAAAAGCGTTTGCCGATCGGTCGTGATGTGTTGCACGATCCGGCGCACGTCCGGCAGAAATCCCATGTCGAGCATGCGATCGACTTCATCTAGCACCAGAATATTGACGTCGCGGAAATGCATTGTTCCCTGTTCGAGGTGATCGAGCAGTCGTCCCGGCGTCGCGATGAGAACGTCGACGCCGTCCTTCAGGTCCTTGCGCTGTTTGCCGTAACCAACGCCACCATGAACAACGGTCGCGCGCAAATCGGTGAAGCGGCCGTAATCGCGAAACGCGGTTTCAACCTGCGCCGCCAGTTCGCGTGTTGGCTCGAGCACGAGACAACGAAATTTTCCGTGATGACCAAGCATGGTAAGGATCGGCAATGCGAAGGCGGCGGTCTTGCCGGTACCCGTTTGGGCAGTGCCGACGAGGTCTTTGCCGGCGAGGATGACAGGAAACGCACGCAACTGGATAGGTGTTGGATCGACAAATCCCATCGATTGCGCGCCGTGCACAACTTCACTGGAAAGACCAAAATCCTGGAATGACACGAGCGGAAGTTAGGCCACGGGCGCTGAGGCGCAACGGGAGTAATGGAGTAAGTTAGAATCATTACTCCACTGTTCCAGCACTCCAACAATCCGGCGAAAACGCTGCGTGTTTTCGTCCTCGCTGATACGCACAACAAACTGCCGCCGATTATCACCGAACGTGCGCGCGGCGCCGATGAGATCTGGCATCTTGGTGATGTGTGCGATGAATGGGTGCTCGACGAGTTACAGTTTCTTGGATCGCCGGTGACGCTGGTGCGAGGGAATTGCGATGATAATTACAACTGGCCGCTCGTTTGTGACCTAACGAGAAATGGGATCCGGTTTAGATTAGAACATATTTGTCCGCCGCCACACCGGGCGCCCGCCGATTATGACATTCTTCTTCATGGTCATACTCATGTTCCGCGCGACGAGACGATCGCAAGCGTTCGATTCCTGAACCCGGGCTGCGTCGCACGGCCGAATCGCGGCGCGCCACCAAGCATCGGCTGGCTTGAGATTCACGAAGACGGAAAAGTGAACTGGCGGTTGGAATTACTTCGCTGAATGTCTGCGGGCCCGTTTCGATCGCCAGTGTCGTAAGACACGATGTGCCGGCACGGCGGTGCGGTGGGCGCGCGATGTTTTTACCAGCCGACGAAACTGCAACTTCAGCATCGCGCTTTGCACCGCGCTTTTGGAAAGGCCGGTTTCATCGGCCAGCATGCGCAGACTGGATTTAACAGGTTGCCAGTGCTGACGGGCGGCGCGGCCGGAAAGATAAAGATAAACGAGGAAAGCCGCCGGCTGCTGATCATGCCCGACGATATCGCGCATGAGCACGTCAAGAACGTAATCGTCGATTGGAACGGTTCGGTAGAAGCGGGGCATCACCGCGTTCTACCAGCTATACCGTTAAAAGGACAACGCTTTTTGGGCCGGAGGGTTCCTTGACTCTGGACGCCCATGAACTGCGCGTCCTAGGATCTGGACATGATCAAACAAATAAAATTTATCAGTATCCCGGTGGAGGACCAGGACCGCGCCCTCGATTTCTACACCGAGAAATTAGGGTTCACGATTATCACGGATCAGCCGTTCGATGAGAAGCAGCGCTGGATCGAACTGCGCGTTCCAAAAGCGGAGACACGCGTGGTTCTGTTTACCACCGAGGAAGACAAGGGCCGCGTCGGGACATTCATGAATATGTCTTACACCTGCGATGATCTGCAAAAAACCTACGAGGATCTAAAGAAACGCGGCGTTGAATTTGAGAATCCGCCAAAGAAAGAACCGTGGGGTAACTACGCCATTTTTAAAGACAGCGAGGGAAACCGTTTCGTGCTCGGCGATTAATCTTGTCGCAAGGCCACGATCGGATCGACGCGACTGGCGCGACGTGCCGGAACCCAACATGCCAATAATGTTGCAACGAGCATCACGGTGCCGACGCCGAAATAAACCTCCGCGTCGGCACCATTCGCTTCGAACAAGAGGCGCTGGAGAAATTTTGACAATGCGAGTGCGCTGACGAATCCGATAATGGCGCCGACCAGCAGGAGTTGCATTCCGTGCGAGAGAATCATGGTGCGCACTTGTGCGGGGCGCGCGCCGAGCGCGAGGCGAATGCCGATTTCGCGGACCCGTTTCAATGTTGTGTAAGCGAGTAAACCGTAAAGCCCGATGGTTGCGAGTGTGAGCGCGAGCCCGGCAAAAACGGAGAACAAAAAGCTGAGCAACCGTTGTGTGCCCCAGGTTTCACGGACGCGATCGGCCATGGGACGCGTGTCGAAGAGAGGCAGCGAAGGGTCGATGGAGGTCACAACATCCCGAATCGTGCGCTCGAGCGGCGCAACCGCAGTTTTCGACCTTACAAACAGGGTGAGGCTGGTCCGTTGGGCCTGGCCTAACGAGCAATAGATCACTGGCAACGGCGCCATCTCATCGACGGCATGAAAACGCATGCGTGCCACCATGCCGATAATTTCGCTCATCACCCAACCTTCATCATCATTGCCGGCATCAACACCGATGCGTTTGCCGATCGGGTTTTCGCCCTTGAAATATTTATCGGCCATTTCCTGGTCAATAATGACGACACGCGGTGAATCTTTGCTGTCGCGCTCGTCGAAGGGGCGACCGCGTATCAGCGGTACCTTCAACGTCGCGAAGTAATCGCCACGAACGACTTCGAGATCAGCATTCAACATCTGTGACGGCTGCGGGCGCGGCGTCTCTTCACGCCAGAATCCGGTTTGCCAGCCACCCATGAGCGGACCATTCGAACTGACGGCCGCACTTTGCACGCCCGGTAGCGCACGCACTTTGTCGAGCAACGTCTTCGTAAACCCGTCGATTTTGTCGCGATTGTTGTAAGTCTTCCACGGCAGTTCGAAGCGCGCGGTGAGAAGATCGCGCGGCTCGTAGCCTAAGGAGAGCGATTGCAGCCGGGAAAAGCTTTTCAAGACCAGTGCGCTCGCGACCAGCAGCGTCAAAGTAAGTGCGATCTGCGCGATAACGAGCCAATCTCGCGCCCGCTTTGCCGAAGGCGCTTCACCGCTGCCCTGCGATCCTGATTTCAGCGCGAGCTGCACATCGACGCGCGAGGTTTGCCAAGCGGGCCAGAGACCGAACAGAAGTGACGTGAGGAATGCGACGGAGAACGTAAAAACGAGCACTGGCAGATTGAACGCGATTTCCTGGAAGCGTGAGACGTTTTGCGGCGCCAGCATCGACAACAGATCGCGCGCCCAAAGCGCGATGAAAAATCCGAGCGCTCCGCCAATCACTGCGATGAGGAAGCTCTCGATCAAAAGTTGCCGAACGATTTGTAGGCGGCTCCCGCCGACGGCCGCACGGATGGCAAACTCGCGTGCTCGTGCTGCGCCACGCGCGGCGAAGAGATTCGCCAGATTCGCGCAAGCGATCAGCAGAACCAACCCGACGGCGCCTAACAACAAGCTGAGATTGGTTCGATATTTCCCCACGAGATTTTCGAGCAAAGGGGTGACAACGACGGTGTTGCCGGCGTTCGTTTCTGGATACGCCTGTTCCAATCGCGCGGCGATTGTTTTCATCTCAGTGCGCGCAACATCCACGTCCACGCCCGCTTTCAACCGGCCCCACACGTACATCATTGGATGATGCGACCGGTCGAGCCACACTGGGTTATTGCTACGCCGGCCTAGCGAAAGCCAGACATCGCTGTCCTGCGGCGAAGCCATTTCCGGCGGCATCACGCCGATGACGGTGAAACTTTGATCGTGCAAGGTGATTGCCTGGCCGAGAATTTTTGGTGAACGATTGAATGCGCGTTGCCAAAGGCGATCGCTGATGATCGCGACCGGCGGCGCGCCGACCTTGTCTTCATCTTCGCTGAACACGCGACCAATCTCGGGCGCGAGTCCGACAACATCGAAGAAATTGCGCGTTACCGATGCAGTAGAGACGCGTTCCGGATCGCGGCCCGGAATTCCGCTCAGGTTGCGCGACTCCTTGTGCGTGCAGGCTAGATGCTCGAAAGTGGTTGTCTGTTTTTGCCAGTCGAAATAATCAGGGAGTGCGACGGAAAAATCCTGGCCCGGTCCGCTCGATTCGTTCAATACCATGATGCGTTCGGCCTGCGGATACGGAATCGCGCGCAAAAGAACGGCATTAATGACACTAAAGATCGCGGTGTTGGCACCGATACCTAGCGCGAGGGTCAGCACCGCAACGAGAGTGAATGCCGGTTGTTTTGCCAACACCCGCAAGGCGTAACGAAAATCCTGGAGGATGGAATGCATGATAACTATTCGTTGCGCAACGCAACTACCGGATCGACTACGCTGGCGCGCCGGGCCGGCCACCAACAGGCGACAAAAGCGACGAATCCAAGCAAGATGGTGACTGACGAAATTGTCAGCAGATCCGTCGCGCCGACACCGAAAAGCAGACTTTGCAGCAGACGCGTGCAGGCGAAAACGCCAATCAAACCAAGGAGCAGACCAACACCAACGAAACGCATGCCCTGACCGACGACGAGACGGAAGACGTCGTACCGTTGGGCGCCGAGGGCCAAACGAATTCCGATTTCCTGTGTTCGCTGCGTGACCGAGTAACTCATCACTCCGAAAATTCCGGCGGTGGCGAGGAGGAGTGCGATCAAGGCGAAGAGACCGACCAGCATCGCGTTCAAACGCGGTTGCGCGATCGATCTCGCCATGTAATCGGCGAGCGTTCGCGTTCGATAAACTGGCACGTCCTTGTCAATTTCGGCGACAGCTCGCCGAAGTGCGTTCGTCAACGATTGCGAGTCGAGTTGAGTTCGCACAAAGATCGACATCGACTGAATCGCGAACTGTTCGTGCGGAACATAAATTTGTGGTTTGGGCGCCAGTCGCAAGCTGATCAAATGCATATCCGCGACGACGCCAACAATCTCGCGGATCGGCGGCTTGCCCGGATCGACCGATCCATTAGGAATGATGCGTTTGCCAATTGGATCTTCGTTCGGGAAAAATTCCTTTGCGAAACTCTCAGAAACAATAGCCACCGGCGGTGCATGTCGACCGTCGCGCTCCGTGAATGCGCGGCCTCTCCGAATTGGAGCGCGCACTGCCTGGAAGTAATTAGGGGTAACGACATTCACCTGCGCGATCGGTTGCTGACCCGGCGCCACGGGATGCCCTTCGATGTTGAAAGTAAAACTGATTTCGCTGCCGCTGAGCGGAATCCACCACGCCGCGCCAGACGATTGCACACCGGGAAGACTGGAAACACGATTCAGCAATTTCTTATAAAATTCGGCCGCTTGTTCCGGTTTTCCGTAAGTTGCTTCCGGAAGCGCAACGCGCGCGGTGATGACGTTAGTCGTATCGAATCCGGCTGGAACTTTTTGCAGACGAACAAAACTTTCGACTAGTAAGCCCGCGCTCGTGAGCAAAACGAGCGCCAGAACAATCTCGACTACGACCAGTCCGGCGCGCGTGCGCCCGCCGGTCCTACCTTCGCTCGAGCCGCGCGAAGATTCATTCAGCGACGTTGCAAGATTCGGATGCGACGCTCGCCACGCCGGAAGCAGACCCGCAAAGATTCCAACTCCAAGGCTGATGAAAGCAGTAAACGTGAGCACTCGCGGGTCGGGCGAGATTTCTTCGATTCGCGGAATGCTCGGCAGGAACGCTTTCAAGGAGTCGATCCCCCAGATGGCAATCAACAACCCGGCAAGACCACCAAGCGCCCCGAGCAAAATACTTTCGACGAGCAATTCTTTAATAATTTGCCAGCGGCCAGCTCCGAGCGCGGTACGAATGCTTATTTCTCGACTGCGCGAAAGCGAACGCGCCAGCAACAGGTTCGCGACGTTGACGCAGGCAACGAGCAAAACACAGGCCGCCATCGCGCACAACATCAGCAATGCTGAATGGGTGTTGCCGATCATGGCGCTGATTTCCGGAATAGCCTTCGCGCCGACATGCAGCTTGCTGTCTGGATATTGCCCGCGCCAGTTCGCCGTGATGGTGTCGATGTTTGCCTGTGCCTGCTGAATCGACACATTCGGTTTCAAGCGTGCGATGCATCGAAAAAAGTCGTTGTCGCGCTGCTCGGTCATCGGCTGCGAGCCATCCTGCGTTTGGCGCAAGATCGATATCGGAATCCAGAGCTCGGGCGGATTGGAGACGATCGGGAACGTGAACCGGGGCGGCATGACCCCGATGACTTGGAACTGCTTACGATCCAGAGTAATAGTTTTGCCGATGATACTCCGATCAGTTCCGAAACGGCGCTGCCACAATTGGTGGCTCAAAATGACAACGTGATTTCCCGGTTCGTCTTCGCTAGGCAAAAACGTCCGGCCGAGGGCCGGTTGAACGCCGAGCAGTGGAAACAAATCGGCTGACACCGCTTCGCCCTGAACATGTATCGCTTCGTTTCCGTCCGTAAACGTGCTGACGCTCTGATTCGTGTAAACAGCAACGCGTTCGAAAACCTCGTTTTGGTCACGCCAGTCCACGTAATCGAGATAGGAGATTGAATTGATCTCCGTTCCCGGGTCTGCTTTCTCTCGGTTATCGTACTCGCCCAGCGCGACCAGCTGCTGCGGTTCGTGAAACGGCAGCGGACGCAGCAGGACGGCGTTTAGCACGCTAAAGACTGCGGTATTGGCGCCAATGCCGAGAGCAAAGGTAATGATGACGATGAAAGTGAACGCCGGCTGCTTTGCCAGCATTCGCAGAGCGTATCGCAACTCTTGCCGTAACATCTGCAGCTAACTAGTGATGTAGGATTGCGTCTTAAAGAACGACGACCAGGTGCCCAATCCTTGTTAGATGTTGCAGTTCGTTACCGTTCCGGTTTGGGCCGAGACAAAGCCGACGGTGTGGGAAGGGACAACGATAGGCTGCGCCACAAATTGCAGGATTGAAACCACCGCGCTCAAGATGAACAGCACGTAAATGAATGTTTCCAGTGCAGTGCGGTTCTTTTCTTCGGATTCTGACTCGACGATCAAATCGTATGTATTAGCAGTGTGCGTTTTCATAGGCCCTTTCGAGTTACGCATTGTGCGTGCCAAGCAAATTTTGCTAGACGCAATCCTTTGTAATTGCCTGACTTAGAGTGCGGCAGCGAAATCTGCCGCGCGCAAACTTATTCCACGCTCGGGAAATGTCCGTCCCGAAAATGGAACACGTGGAAGGACACGCGCCGTCGGGCGATTGAGGTCAATCGCCCCTACCTTCCTTGGCAAGATGCCGGTGCCGCTAGGCCGCAGCTGGTGCCGCTTTTTTCTTCGACTTCTTTTCGCCGCCAGCGGCCTCCCCATCTTCCTTTTTCGATTTGCGGGCTTTTTTTTCCGCGGCCTCATCGACCTCCTGATCGATGAGCAAAGCGGCATCCACCCACTCCAGATATGCGATCGGAGCAGCGTCGCTCTTGCGTTGCCCAAGTTTGACGATACGGGTGTAACCCCCATTGCGATCGGCCGTGCGCGGGGCGATTTCATCAAACAACTTTTTCACCGCATCCTTCTGCCGCAGCACCGAGAACGCGGTGCGCCGGGCGTGGATTGAGCCTTTTTTGCCGAGGGTCACCATTTTTTCTGCGAGCGGGCGCACTGCCTTCGCCTTGGCCAAAGTGGTGCGAATGCGCTGATGCTCAATCAAACTGCAAACCTGATTTGCCAACAGTGCTTTCCGATGCTCCGCCTTGCGACCGAGCTTGACGGTCTTTTTCTGGTGCCTCATCGCAATTTAAACGCGTGGTTGCTGCTCGGTGGTTGCTCCGTTGGAACTGGTCACATCAACTCCCACCGGTGTTTCCACCAGACCGGGGTCGAACTTCATCCCGAGCCCGAGGCCGAGCGCAGTTAGCTTGTCCTTAATCTCGTTAAGCGATTTTTTGCCGAAGTTTCGATACTTCAACATCTCCGCCTCGGTCTTTTGTGCCAACTGACCCACGGTAGTGATGTTAGCGTTATTCAGGCAATTGGCCGCACGCACGCTCAGTTCGATTTCGTTCACGCTCATGTTGAGAAGCTTCTTCAGCTTCATATTCTCTTCGCTCACGCCGGCAGGAGTCTCGTCGAACTCGATTACGTCTTCGTTGAAATTGACGAAAACATCGAGGTGATGCCGCAAAATGGCTGAAGCCTGGAGCAGCGCGTCATCGGGAGTAAGACGACCGTCCGTCCAAACTTCTAGAATGAGTTTATCGTAATCTGTACGCTGTCCGACGCGGGTGTGTTCCACCGCGTATTTCACCCGGGTCACCGGGGAGAAAATGGAATCGATTGGGATTAATCCAATCGGCTGATCCGGTCGCTTGTTTTCTTCGCCGGTGGCAAAGCCGCGGCCTACCCGAACTTCCAGCTCGGCATCGAATTTATGTTTTTTGTCGAGCGTACAGATGACCTGATCGGGGTTCAGAATCTCATAGCCTTGCGCAAGTTGAATATCGCCGGCTGTGACCTCGCCTTCCTTGTTCACACTGAGCGAAAGTTTGCGCGGCTCGTGGTCAGTCGCCTTGAACTTAATGCGCTTTAGATTGAGAACGATATCAGTGACGTCTTCGACGACGCCCGGCAAAGTGGCGAATTCGTGCTGTGCGCCCGTGATTTTCACCGCGGTGATGGCAGCTCCTTCGAGCGAGGAAAGAAGCACGCGCCGAAGCGAGTTGCCTACGGTGTGGCCGTAGCCCGCTTCAAAAGGTTCCGCGACAAACTTCGCGTAAGTATCCGTCACCCCCTTCTCCTCCTTCGAGAGGGTCTTTGGCATTTCAAATCGACCGTAACGAACTGGCATAAGCTTACTAGTTAGCGATTTAACGAGTGAATGACTTGGCAAATGCAGAAAACCAATCGCCAGATCGATAAATCATCAAATCACTAAATTCCTTTCGCTGGGTTACCCCTGGCGAGTATAGCTTCGCGTCCAGCGACGGAAGCCCAGGGACCAACAGCGTACTTAATTTAAAAACTCGCTGCGAAGCCCCGAATGAACATGAAATTACGCGTTTTGCAAGCGTTTCGTTGTAGAGGCGCTTGTGCCAAACGCCTGGTTAATTAATCGGCGTTTGACACAAACGCCGCTACAACAGCGAGTCTTGCCTATTCCTGCACAATCTCGTCCGGCAGCTCGTTAATGGTATCGCCGGTCCGGGGAAAATGCGCCGCCAATAATTTTCCTACTTCGCTGATACCCAGGATGATGGCGCGATTGAAGTCTTCATTCTTGAAGTGCGCCCGCATGTCATGCACTAACTTTTTCCAGAATTCCTCGCCGCATTTCTCGTGCACCCCCACATCGCCGACGACCGCATATTTATGCGCCCGCGGTGCCACAAAGATCAGTACCGCGTTGCGATCGCGCGTTTTCTGCATTCCCATCTGAAAAAATTTTCGCTCCGCACGCGGCAAGGCATCCTCTTCAAACTTCCACCGTTGAACGAAAACGCGGATTTGCCCCGAACTTTTCCCCTCCGCCTTTTTAATCGCCTGGATGATGCGGTTGTGATCGAGGCGACGAAGAAAATTGAGTGTTCGCATCTCGTTACCAACTGCCGCTGGCGCCGCCGCCGCCACTAGAGCCGCCACCGCCACTGAAACCACTGAAGCTGCTGCCTCCTCCCGAAGACCATCCACCACCACTACCCCCGGACCAACCGCTTCCCCAATTACCAGAGACGAATGGGCCACCGCCTCCGGTATAACGGTAACCGCCGAAACGACGCGACGCGCGCATCGCCAGCAAAATCATGATGAGAATGAAAAAGAAAACCAGCAAACCAACGGTGCTGCTATTCTGGCTGCTTCCGCTCTCGCGGACGGTTTTTCCGGTCCCCTTGTACTCGCCACGAATTGCTTTGAAGATGAGATCGATTCCAGCAGCAAAGCCGCCTTCAAAATTTTTTGCGCGGAATCGGGGCGCAACAGCATCGCGAATAATCTCGTTGCAAGTGATGTCGGGAAGGGCCCCTTCCAACCCGTAGCCCGTCTGTATCCGCATGCGATGATCGTCGACAAAGACAAAGAAAACAGCGCCATTGTTCCGCCCCTTTTGCCCGATTTGCCAAGCCTGAAAAGTGCGCTGGGTGAAGTCTTCAATCGAACTTTGCGAAGGCATCGTCCGCCAGATAGCAACGACAATCTGATTGGAGGTCTCGCGTTCGAATTGCGCAAGTTGTTCATTAAAACGCTGGGCTGCTCCGGCCGAAACCACGCCAGCGTAATCGTTGAAATAACGGTCGGGTTTTGGCGGGATCGTTTCCGCAGCATTGCATTGCAGCGAGAGAAAAACGAGCAATGCAAACAGCGTGCGGCGCAGGAGTTCCGGGACGCGTGCGCTCCCCAGACCAAGACTAGCGCCGCGCAAGTGCGCTGCGATCATTTTCAAAAATTATGGTGTTGCCGCCGCGGTTGCAGCCGGGGCTGCGGTCGGCGGTACCGGTGCTGGACTTCCAAAGTTAAAGTTCACGGTCGGCGCTTTTTCCGCACCGGATTGCGCTTCGAAGAAAGGCCGTGGCAGGAAACCAACCATTCCCGCGAAAAGGTTCGTCGGGAAGGTGCGGACTGCGGTATTGTAATCCTGCACTGCGGTATTGAAGTTCCCGCGTTCAACTGAAATGCGGTTCTCTGTTCCTTCGAGTTGCGCCTGGAGATTCTGGAAATTCTGGGTCGCGCGTAATTCCGGGTAGCGCTCGCTCACCACCAACAGGCGCGAAAGTGCGTTGCTCAATTGTCCCTGCGCCGCCTGAAATTCCTGCAATTTTGCCGCGTCGGTCGGAGCGTGATTGGGATCGATCTGCACCCGCCCGACGCTAGCGCGCGCATTTGTTACATCGGTCAACGTCGATTTCTCAAAATTTGCCGCGCCCTGAACGGTGTTAACCAGGTTCGGAATCAAATCGGCGCGGCGCTGATAGACATTTTGCACTTGGGCCCAGCTTTGATCGACCTTCTGCTGGAGCGGGACCAGTCGATTATAGCTGGCGGCGACAGCACATCCGCCGACCAGCACAATGAAAAGAAGAATGGCACCGACGCCGAGACAACCAAGAAGAGCTTTATTCATATGCGATAGAAACGTATTTGCGGGAAATTAATCGTCCCCTATTGCGCGAAGTCTCCAAAATTGCGCCGCCAAGTCAATCCTGCGGCGCAGCGGCTGTAGCCGGAGCCGCCGACTCCGGGTTTGGGCCGGACGGGTCGTCCGAGACGGACTTTCGGTTATCGGCATCACCGGTGCCGGCGACGGGTGTAGGCGGCGCGACTGGCAAATAGCGGGTGCGCAATTCCTCGGCATTCGGCAGCTCGTCGAGATCGCGGAGACCGAAATGTTCGAGGAAGAATTCGGTGGTCTCGTAGAGCAGCGGCCGGCCTGGCAATTCCGCGCGTCCACTGATTTTCACCAGGCCTCGTTCCATTAAGTTTTGCAGGACGCCTTCGACGGTGACACCGCGCACCGCTTCGACATCCGCCCGGGTGATTGGCTGGCGATAGGCGATGATGGCGAGGGTTTCCAGCGCGGGCGGCGAAAGCCGCGCCGGTTTGGGTCCGGGAAAAAGTTGACGAACCCAGCCCGCGCAATCGGGATGGCTGACCAACTGCCAGCCGCCGGCTTTTTCGACAAGCTGGAATCCACGGGGCGTCAGGGTGTAACCCGTTTTTAATTGGCCGAGGGTAGCCGCCACTTCCGCTTCTTTCACGCGACCGAATTCATTTGCGACCAGCTCGTCGTTGTCGCCCGCGCTGGTGAGTACATCGCGCAGTTCGGTCGTGGTCAGCGGTCTTTGTGCGCTGAACAATAATGCTTCGATTACCTGGGTAAGGGTCATTGTTTTAACCACCGATTCATCATACCCCAATCGCCTCCTCGATCGCTTCCGCAATGCGATTGGCCTGGCGATCAATCTCGTCGCGTTCGCGGCCTTCAATAAGCAACCGAATTTTTGGCTCTGTTCCCGAGTAACGCAGAAGCACCCGCCCCTTCCCGGAAAGGTTGCGCTCGGTTTCGCCCACCAACTTCATCACGGCCGGCAATTCCTCCAGCGGCGGCTTGCGTTTCACCCGCAAATTCCGCTGCGCCTGCGGATACTTTTTCAGGCAACCCTTCAGCTCACTCAACGGCTTCCCACTTTCTTTCATGATTCGTAAAACCTGGAGCGCGCTGATGATGCCGTCGCCGGTGGTGGTGAAATCGCGAAAAATCATGTGACCGCTCTGCTCGCCGCCGACGTTGAGATCGCGCGCCATCATTTCTTCGAGCACATAGCGGTCGCCTACTTTGGTGCGAATGACTTTGCCGCCGTGCGCAGCCAGTACTTCGTCGAGACCAAAATTGCTCATGACCGTCGCAACCAGGGTATTGTCGCGCAATTTCTTCGTTCGCAATAAATCAACGCTCGCGATCGCCAGAATTTCATCGCCATCGACCAATTCGCCGTTTTCATCGCAGAGCAGAACGCGATCGGCGTCGCCATCATGGGTGACGCCGACGTGTGCGCCGGATTTCTTGACCACACGTTGAATCTCTTCCGGATGCGTGCTGCCGCAGTTAGCGTTGATGTTGGTGCCGTTGGGAGTGTTGTGAGCGACGGTGACGTCTGCGCCCAGCTCACGCAAAATGCAGGGGGTGGATTTGTAAGCGGCACCGTTCGCCACGTCGACGGCGATCCGCATTTTCTCCAAGGTCATTCCGCGCGGAAAACTTTGCTTGGCGAACTCGACGTAACGGCCCAAGGCATCGTCAATTCGAGTGGCGCGTCCGATTTTTCCGGCGGTGGGCCGGATCGAATCGATTTCCCCGCTGAAAACGAGCTGCTCGATTTGCTGTTCTATTTGATCATCCAGCTTGTAGCCATCGTGCCGGAAAAATTTAATTCCGTTGTCGGCATAGGGATTGTGTGAAGCCGAGAGAACGATACCGGCGTCCGCGCGCAGTGAACGAGTGATGTAAGCAACGCCCGGGGTTGGCAAAGGTCCGATCACCAGCACATCCACTCCCAGCGAAGTAATGCCGGCGACCAGTGCGTTCTCGAGCATGTAACCGGAGAGCCGGGTATCCTTGCCCAGCACGATCTTCGGGCGCGCGTCGCTGGGATGCGCGCGCGGATTCAGTTTCATGAAAATGTGCGCCGCGGCGCGGCCGAGCTTGAGCGCAGTCTCGGCGGTAACGGGCTCGACATTCGCGACCCCGCGCACACCGTCGGTTCCAAAAATTTTCCGGTTCTCGCTCATCGGGCTTAATTCAACTTCTCGATGCGGCATTCGTAAACCGGAAAAACTGTGACTGCGGGGGCGCGACGACTCCCACAGTTTCCAGGCTGTGGATTGAGAACATCTTTGTGTTAGTCGCGATCACCGTAAAAAACGCATTCATCTTTATCTCGTGCGTTTTTTGGCGGCGCGCGCTTGTTCGCGCACATTTCGACCCTGCGCGTTCATTTCGTTTAGTTTGCGGTGTAGAGTGCGGCGGCTGATGCCCAGCTGGTTCGCGGCAGCGGTAATGTTTCCGCCGGTGGAAGCAAGCGCCTGGGTTATCAATCGCTTTTCCGTTTCTGCCAAATCAAGCGGATTAACTTTTTCTGCAACAGTGATGGCACCGGTGGCGTTCCCGACCGAATCCCGGATCGCGCGCGGCAGATCGCGCACCGTTACCTTGGGTCCACTGGTCATGACCACTCCGTGTTCGATTGCAGTCCGCAGTTCACGGACATTTCCCGGCCAATCATAGGCCAGAAGCGTATTCATGCCATCGCTGGTGATGTCGAGCAGCGGCTTCTCATTCGCCTTGGAGAAATGCCGCAGGAAAGACCTAACTAGAAGTGGGATGTCCTCCCTGCGGGAGCGCAATGGTGGCATGGTGATGCGGACGACGTTGAGGCGAAAGTAAAGGTCGTCGCGAAATTTTCCTTCCCGCACCAGTTGTTCAAGATTCTTGTTTGTCGCCGCGATCACTCTCACATCCGCGCGCAGGGTTTGGGTGCCGCCGACGCGTTCGAACGATCGCTGTTCGCTCATCACTCGTAACAACTTCACCTGCGTGCTCGGGTCGATATCGCCGATTTCGTCCAGAAAAATGGTGCCGCCATTCGCCTGCTCGAACCTTCCGATCCGCCGTTCGTGGGCGCCGGTGAATGCGCCTCGCTCGTGCCCAAACAATTCGCTTTCCAGTAGTGTCGGCGACAGCGCTGCACAATGCACCACCACAAATCTCGCGTGGTTCCGCCGGCTCAAATTATGAATCGCGTGGGCGGCCAGTTCCTTGCCCGTGCCGCTTTCGCCTTCGATCAGCACGCTGGCGGAAGAAGGCGCGACCTGCCGGATGGTATCGAGTACCTCGCGCAGGGCGAGAGATTCGCCGAGAATATTTTCCAGACCGAAGCGCTCATCGATTTGTTGACGCAGGGTCCGGTTCTCCTGCTCCATCCGGCGCGATTGCAGCGCGCGCGAGATCAGGATTTCGACCTTATCGAGATTGAGCGGTTTAGTGACAAAATCGTAAGCGCCGCGTTTCATCGCTTCGACCGCGGTATCGACCGAACCGTAAGCGGTCATCATGATGGAAACCGGCGGGTGCGGCATTTTCAACGCGCGCTCGATCAATTGCATACCATCTTCGCCGCCCAGTCGGAGGTCGGTCAGGAGCACATCGACGGTTTCGCGTTCGAGCACGCTGACGGCACCGCCGATGTCGTCGGCGACGTAGACATCGTATTTGTCCTCGAGCAAACGTCGCAACCCGTCACGGGTATGCTTTTCGTCATCGACGATCAGGATCGTTGGCTGCATTCCTAACTGATAAAGTGAACCAGTTTCAGATAAGGACAATTTGTCACAGCGACGTATTCAGCCAACCGCATTTGCGATTGATCTTAGGACATTGGCGCGAACATCGCTGGTTTAACTGGGAGGGCGACTCCCAAGTCGCTCACCTGAACAATTCACAAATTTTTCGGCGACTTGGAAGTCGCCACTCGCAGTCAGGGCAACGTGCGCCTTTCCGCGCGACGATAGCGCCGGCATCCAAACGAGACCCACTCATCTTACCGAGTTGCGATCGCCGGCCTCCAACATTCGCACTCGTTGTTCCCTGAGCGGCAGGCGAATGGTCAGGTTCAATCCCCTGCCTTCCGTGCTCTCGATTGCGAGCTCGCCGCCGTGTTCGCGGACAATGCGTCTAACGATTAATAGACCAAGACCGGTCCCAGTTGCCTTGGTTGTGTAGTACGGCTCGAAGACGTGACTTAAGGCTTCCGCTGACATTCCGCCGCCGGTATCAATGAAACTGACGCGCACATGCGATTCGTCCCGAGCGGTTCGAATCCGCAAGATACCGCGCCGTTTCATCGCTTCGAAGCTGTTTTTGATGACGTTGTAAAACGCCTGCTTCATCTGATCGCGATCGATTTGGAGTAAAGGCAGGTCGGAGTGCAGTTCCGTTTCCACTACAATGTCGCGCGCTTCGATTTCTGCGGAAAAGAAACGCACCGCTTCCTCCACGATGGTGTTGATATTTTCCGGCCGGAGCTGTGGACGGGACGGCCGGATGGCGCGGAGGAATTGACTGACGATGGAATCGAGCCGGTTGATTTCGCCGCGGCAGATGTCGATGGAGTGCTGGAGTTCTTCCCGGGCTTTGCCTTTCATTTTGCGTGCCTGTCGCTCCATCAACTGCAAATGGATGTTCAGGGAGTTCAGGGGATTGCCTAGTTCGTGAGCGACACCAGCGGCGAGCAAAGTGAGCGCGTTCAACCGCTCGCTCTCGATCGTTTTTTCCGCTGTGCGTCGGTTCTCGGTGATGTCGCGCATGATAATGGCGTAGCCCACCTGCTCTGTTGTCGCCGCGACTGTCGATTCCTGGTTTGAACTGGACGGGCGGTTACCGGAGTCATCGCCTACAGACGCATCTCGCGGTTCGATGACGAGTGGCACGATGTAAAAGTTGATGAACCGATTTCGCGGATAAAAAATTTCCAAATCCCGCGTGACAGGACCGCCGCTGTGGGTCAACGCGTTCCAATCGAGACCGCGCACTCGTTCGTCGAGTTGTTTGCCGATCGAATCTTCGCCCGCAAGTCCAAAAAGCTCGCAGGCCGCGTCGTTCAAATAGGTGATGCGTCCGGACGAATCGGTGACGATGATTCCTTCCTGAATGGCGTTGAAAACCGTCTCGAGAAATCCTTTCTCCTGAGCCAGGCGCAACAAATAATTCTGCACCTCTTCCGGCCCGATCTTACCGAGCCGCCCGATCAATTTTTCGAGAAAGCCGGCTTTCATCTAACCATCTCCAAATCCTCGACCGTACCAGTCATGCAATGCGGACTGGTCGAATACGTGAATAAGCAATAAATACGACAAGATGCACCGGCATCTTCGTCGCTTGGATCGAGTCTGGCTAAATCCGGCATTTTTTTTGGTTACAACTTGCACGCGAGACCGAAAAGCAATCTTAGCATCAGAGCAAGTTGCGGAAATTTTGATTCGAGAATGGCGAAGGGGATGCAAGCGATACCGCTGGCATGTCGGTCGATACGTGATAATGCCCGATCACGTGCATCTGTTTTGCGCTCCGGATCCCAATGCCGAATCGCTGTCCGTTTTTGTTGGCGCTTGGAAGCGTTGGAGCAGTCGGCGAATTTCGGAACTGCCGCGGACAGCGTCCGCGGCTACAGGGCCGATCTGGCAACGTGAGTTTTTCGACCATCTCTTACGTTCTGAGGAAAGTTACGATCAAAAATGGAACTATGTGCGAGACAAACCCTGTTCGAGCTGGATTAGTCCAAAATGCCGATGAGTGGTCACTGGCAGGCGAAATCGAACAGCTTCCGTTATAGCTGCAAGCGGTTTTGTAGCAGCGGAGGCGGTCCGCGGTTCCGCCAGATTATCAATTCGCAAAACGCCGCGGAGCCGACGACCGCCGCTACAACGCAAGCGTGAAGCAAACGTTCTTAGCGCCGCGCGCCGTTGTGCACGGGCTCGGAGACCTGGCCGGTTTCGGCTTCGGCGCGTTCTTTCAACGCGGCCTTGCGGGAGAGCTTAACCCGGCCCTTGTCATCGATGCCAATGCATTTTACCCAAATGACGTCGCCCACTTTGGCCACGTCTTCGGTTCGCTTGACCCGAAAATCGGCCAGCTCGGAAATATGCACGAGCCCGTCTTTGCCCGGGAAAACCTCGACGAACGCCCCAAATTCCTTGGTGGAAACGACGCGCCCCTGATAGGTCTGGCCGATTTCAATCTCGCGCGTCATCCCGCCGATGATTTCCTTCGCTCGCGCCATCGATTCTCCACTGGTGGCGTAGATGTGGACCGAACCGTCGTCTTCGATATTAATTTCAGCCCCGGTCTCGGCCACAATGCCCTTGATCGTTTTGCCGCCCGGGCCAATGAGCGCGCCGATCTTCTCCGGATTGATCTTGATTGTCTCAATCCGTGGCGCGTACTTCGAAAGCTCCGATCGCGGTTTGTCGAGCGCACCGCGCATGATCTCGAGAATTTTGCTGCGTGCTTCCTTCGCGCGCTGGATCGCTTCACCCAGGATTTTCAGGCTGATGCCTGGCAATTTCAGGTCGAGCTGGTATCCAGTGACGCCTTTGGCCGTGCCGCAAAGTTTAAAGTCCATGTCACCGAAATGGTCTTCGGAACCGATGATGTCGGTGAGCAATTCGTAACGTTTGAGTTGATCGTTGTCGTATTCGGTAACGAGACCGACTGAAATCCCGGCCACGATGTCTTTCATCGGCACACCCGCGTCCATCAGGGCGAGCATCCCCCCGCACACGCTCGCCATGGAAGTTGAGCCGTTGGATTCCATGACTTCACTGGAAACGCGAATGGCATAACGAAATTCATTTTCGCTCGGCACGACCGGCTCGAGGGAACGTTCTGCTAACGCGCCGTGACCGATCTCGCGCCGACTGGCGCCGCCAAACCTTCCCGTTTCACCGACAGAGAACGGCGGGAAATTGTAATGCAACAGAAAGCGTTTCGATTGCTCGCCACCGCCGTAGGCATCGATCATTTGCGCTTCCTCGATCGGAGCGAGAGTAGCCAGTGCCAGGGCCTGCGTTTCACCGCGTTGGAAAATGGCCGAGCCATGTGCGCGCGGGAGCACCGCCACTTCGCAGCTGATCGGACGCAAATCCTGGTAACCCCGCCCGTCCATTCGCTTCTGTTTTTCCAGAACGCTGATACGGAAGGCCTTCTTCTGGACATAATCGAATGCCTGCGAAATCGCGAAGTCGTTCGCTTCCGGGTATTTTTCCAACACCGCTGCTTTTACTTCTTCGCGCAGGGCGTCGACCGCTTTCGAGCGCGCAACTTTGCCCTGCGTATAAAGCGCGCCCTCGATCCGATCCCCCGCCACCTGATAGGCAATTTCCAGTAGTTCCGGTTTTACGCTCAAGAGCGGCATCTCGCGTTTTGGTTTACCGACCTGCGCGGCCAATTCCTTTTGCACGCAAATCATCTCTCGCGCGTGCCCATGCGCGAATTCCAACGCTTTCAGGAACTCCGCTTCCGGCAACTGGTTGGCGGCGCCTTCGATCATGATGACATCGTTTTCGGTGCCGACGTAGATCAAATCGAGATCACTATGCACTCGATCAGTGTGAGTGGGATTGGCAACGAACTGGCCGTTGACCCGGCCAACCCGAACCGCACCGATTGGTCCCTTGAACGGAATGTCGGAAAGGCACAACGCCGCGGAGGCGCCGTTGATCGACAGAATATCCGGATCATTTTCGCCGTCGGCGCTGAGCAGGATGGAAATGACCTGGGTGTCGTAAAAGTAGCCCTGGGGAAAGAGTGGACGCAGTGGCCGGTCGGTCATGCGCGAGGTGAGCGTCTCCTTCTCCGTGGGACGTCCCTCGCGTTTGAAGTAACCGCCCGGAAACTTTCCTGCCGCTGCGGCTTTCTCGCGGTAATCGACCGTGAGCGGGAAGAAATCCTGGCCTTCCTTAATGACGGTAGCCGAGACTGCGCTCGCCATCACCATAGTTTCGCCGCAGGAAACTACGACCGAACCGTCGGCCAGTTTCGCGATCTTGCCTGTTTCAATAGTTATCGAATTGGCGCCTATTTGCGCCGTGACCTTGTGTTGCATGTTTATTTTTCTGGATGTGCGAGAATCCAGGCCGGTCACCCTGATTGTAGGTGTCAATTCCGAAACTTGGTTCGGCCCTGAAACCTAAAACCCAAGGTGTCTTTTCGGCCTGGTCTTGCAGTTTTATTTTCGTCCGGCTTCGAACTACTTCCGGAGGTTCAGCTTGTGGATTAACTTCTTGTAGCGCTCGCTTTTCGAGCGACTTAGATAATCGAGGAGACTGCGGCGCTGCGCGACCATTTTCAAAAGGCCGCGCCGCGAAGAATGGTCCTTCGCGTTGATCTTAAGGTGTTCGGTCAATTGCGCGATCCGTTTCGTCAGCAACGCGACTTGCACGTCAGCGCTGCCCGTGTCCTTCTCATGCAATTGGAACTCCTTGAGATCCGCCGTTCCGGTGTTCTCAGCCATAAACGAGGCCGCTATTGTAGATTAAGTCCGTCGAATCGCAAGTCGCCTTCGCCCGCTGTGCGGCCGCAATTTGTACAAGACGTCGCTGCGGGGCTCCCCGCGTGTGACGCCAGCCTGCCCGGACCGACGGCGCGATGCGCAAGATCGTCTTTGATGGCATTCGCGAATTATTGATGTCACTCTGACAAATAGCGGGTTTTGTCTATGACAACGCCGGATCAACAGGTACGCGACGAGCACGGCCCATTCACTTACCGGGAGGCGCGTCGTCTTCTCATCCTCATCGTGCTCCTTATCGCTGGCTGGCTGCTCTTGCGCGCGCTCGTGCCGGTACTGTTGCTTTTTGGGATCGTCATCTTGCTGGCGATGGTATTGAACCCGCTCGTTATTGCCTTGGAACGCCGCCGCATTCCGCGGCCAATCGGTGCTGCACTCGTTCTCATCGCGCTAGCAGCGATCGCGGTCTTGGTCGTTGCGGTCGCAGTTCCCACCTTTACCAATGAACTGCAGTCCCTGATCCAGCGTCTGCCTGGCGCGTGGCAATCGATCCGTGGGCACATCGCTGACTTTGCCGAACGCTATCCGGCGTTGCAAAACGCTTTACCCCAAGCCGATCAAATCGCCGCCACTGTCAGCAATCAGGCTGGCACCATGGCGAACGTGCTCCTGCGTTCGACCCTCGGGGTGGTTGGCGGTGTCTTTGTTTTCGTATTCTCCCTGCTGGTGCTGATTTTTGTTTTGGCAAACCCAAAGCCACTCGTCACCGGCTATCTTGCACTAATCCCAGACCGCCATCGCGAGAAAGCCCGGCGCACTCTTATCCGAATGATGGACCAAATGACGGCATGGGCGCGAGGCGTCGCAATCAATGGCGTGATCACGGGCACTTCCACCGGCATTTTGTTGTGGGCAGTGGGTGTGCAGCCGGCTTTCGTCTTCGGTGTCCTCGCATTTTTTGGCGAATTCCTGCCGAACATCGGACCGGTCCTGGTCGCATTTCCTGTCCTCTTCGTCGCTTTGAGCATCAGCCTGACGAAATTCTGGCTCGCGCTCGCTGCGATCCTGTTTGTGCAACAGATCGAGGTAAACTTCCTCGTCCCTTACATTTTCGGCAGAGAAATGCGATTGAACCCGGTGATGATTCTGTTTTTCACGGTTTCGATGGGCTGGCTCTTTGGATTGGCCGGCGCAATTCTGGCGCTGCCCGCTGCGGCGCTCACCAAAATTGCGATCGAAGAATTTTATTTACGTCCACGACGCGTCGATTATGCCCCGCTCGAACGCGAGGCTAGTCGAATTGTGCGTAGCGAAACAGCTCACGATACTCTTCATTTATGAATCGAATTGCTCTTTTCTTAATCAGCTCGGCTCTGGCGAGCAGCGCCTTCGCTCAGAAAATTTCGCTTGCTGGCGGGACAGTCATTAACCCGGCGGACGGCAAAACAATCGAAAACGCCGTTGTTGTTATCAACGGCGACAAGATCGAGAGCGTTGCCAGCCGCAAACAGAGCGGCGTCCCGGTTGGATCTAAATGGGTCGAATGCGACAAGAAATTTATTCTTCCCGGCTACATCGACACGCATGTGCACTTTTTCCAGTCGGGGGATTTGTTCACACGGCCGGATGGGGCAGATTTCAACAATGTGCGGCCCTACAAGGATGAGGTCGCATGGATCAAATCACATCTAACGGACACATTTGCGCGCTATCTCCGTTGCGGCATTACCAGCGTGGTTGATGTCGGTGGGCCGATGTGGAATTTCGAGGTGCGAAAGAATGCCAATTCAACTGCGAAAGCGCCGCGCGTGGCCGTAGCCGGGCCGTTGATTTCCAGTGTGTCACGCGAGAAACTCGATCTGGGTGATCCGCCCATCGTCAAAATCGACACTCCCGATCAAGCGCGCGAGTTCGTGCGCAAACTGGCCGCGCAAAATCCAGATCTCGTTAAAATCTGGTACATCGTCGATCAGGATCATCCGGTCGACTCGTTTCGGCCGATCGTTCGCGCTACCATTGAAGAGAGTCACGCCCACAAAATTCGCGTGGCCGTGCACGCGACCGAACTGGAAACGGCGCGCGCCGCCGTAGAGGAAGGTGCCGACGTTCTTGTCCACAGCGTCATCGACAAACCGGTCGACGACGCGTTCGTGAAGCTGCTGAAAGATCGACACACGATTTTGTGCCCCACTCTGGTGGTGTTCGAGCGCTACGGCCGCGTCTTCGCCAACAAATTAAATCTCACCCCCGAAGAAAAAGCGTGGGGTAATCCCGAAGTGATCGCGTCGCTCGATGTGACGAAGATTCCGTTGGATAAACTGCCGGATCGGATCAAGACGGCGCTGGCCAAGCCGGAAGATGCGCTCGATCGGATCAAGAAAACCTACGATGTCGCGCTCAAGAATCTGAAAACACTGGAGGATGCAGGTGTAACAATCGCGGCCGGCACCGATGCGGGAAACATCGGCACCATTCACGGCCCGGCGTTGTTCCGCGAGTTTCAGTTGATGAAAGAAGCCGGATTGACGCCGATGCAGATTCTGCAGTGCACGACCGGGAACGCCGCACAATTGTTCGGCGGCGAAACCGGCGCACACATCGGCAAGATCGAAAAAGGATATTTCGCCGATCTCGTAGTCCTGAAATCGAACCCAGCCAAAGACATTGCCCACGCATCGGACATCGACAGCGTAGTCAAGAACGGGGTGTTGTATCCGGCGGCCGAATTGTTATCTAACTAAACTCAACCTGAAGGAATCAAGTCATGGCTGAAGTAACAATCGAGACAATCAAGAACGGTCCTTACATTGTGAAAGGACCGGTGGAGTTAATGGATGCGGACGGGAACAAATTTCCCGTGGAGAAACGGATGGCCCTTTGCCGATGCGGTGCATCCACGGAAAAGCCGTTCTGCGACGGGACGCATTCGAAGATTGGATTTCAAGCAGCGGAAAAAGCAGTGCCCGAGTCTGCCGAGAAATAGGCGCGTCGCTTTTGCCGTAACTGCGGATGTCTCGGATAAACAGAAGAACACAAAGCCAAACGCTGTCGCGTCATCCGAATCGCCCAGGCGATGAGGGACCCCCCAGCGGATAGCAAGTTTTCGACCAATGAGAGATCCTTCACCGTCTTCGCGGCTCAGGATGACAAATCATCAAAGTGATGACGCGTTCAAATCATCCCGCGCGCAATACGAGCGATCGCTTCAAATTCGGATCAATGGAACTATCTCGCGCGGCCAGTGCATTAACGGCTTCCTTGGTGGTGGCCATTGAAGCAATGGAAACCGCGCGTTCTTTATCTGCATGAGAACTCGCCTTTCGCTTTTTTTCGCTGCCTCGGTTGTTGTCGCCATTTCTCCGAAGGTGTTTGGCGCTGAACCACAAACGCCGAAAAAACCGGTGACGGACGAATACCAGGGCGTAAAGGTTCAGGACGATTATCAGTGGCTGGAGAAAGATGGTGATCCGGCTGTGAAAGCGTGGTCGGACGTGCAAAATCAGCGAACACGGAAGTATCTCGACGAATTGCCAGATCGCGCGGCGATTGAGAAGCAACTGACCGATTGGTACGCCAAAACTTCCCCGAGTTATTCCGGGATTGTTTCGCGTCCGGGCGTTTTGTTTGCCTTCAAGTTCCAGCCACCGAAGCAGCAGCAAATGTTGGTGATGCTGTCGTCGGCCGACGATTTGAAATCGGAGAAGGCGGTGCTTGATCCGAACAAGCTCGATCCGTCTGGTAAGACAACGATCGATTGGTTTGTTCCGTCACGCGACAGCAAATATGTCGCGATGTCGATTTCGCAAGGCGGCAGCGAAGATGGAACACTGCGCATTTACGAGACCGCCACCGGCAAAGCGCTGAAGGATTCGATCGCGCACGTGCAATCTCCAACGGCTGGCGGCAGTGCCGCGTGGAACGCCGACGGGAGCGGAATTTATTACACCCGATTCCCGCGCAAAGGCGAGCGGCCGGATGCCGACCTGAATTTTTATCAGCAGGTTTATTTTCATAAACTGGGAACTAACGATTCCGAGGACACGTATTCGATTGGCAAGGATTTTCCCCGCATCGCTGAAATCAAACTCGAAGCTTCGCACGACGGAAAATATATTCTGGCGACGGTCGCGAACGGTGACGGGGGCGATTTCGCGCATTACCTGCTCGGGCCAGATGGAAACTGGAAGCAGCTGACGCAGTTCAGCGACCAGATAAAATCGGCGCGGATTGGTCGCGACAACGCGCTTTATTTCCTTTCCCGGGCCGATGCGCCGCGCGGAAAAATCCTGCGGGTATCGCTGGATGCACCGGAACTGGCCAGTGCAACCACAATCGTTGCGGCTGGCGAGGCGGTAATTCAGTTCATCGAGCCAACGGGTGACGCGCTTTACCTCGGCGATCTCCTCGGCGGACCATCACAAATCCGCCGTGTCGGCCTCGATGGTAAAAACGAAACGATCGTTCCGATTCCACAAATCTCGGCCGTGACGGAAATGGAATTGTTGGAAGATAATTCGCTCCTCTTTCGCGATGTTAGTTACACCGAACCGGCTGCGTGGTTCCACCTTGTAGGGAATGGGCCGCCGAAGAAAACCGCACTGGTCAACAACTCTCCGGTTTCGTTTGCCGACATCGAAGTCAACCGCGAAATGGCAACTTCAAAGGACGGAACAAAGGTTCCGCTGAATATCATGCGAAAGAAAGGAACGAAGCTCGACGGGAATAATCCCGCGCTGCTTTACGGCTACGGCGGCTACAGCCTCAGCATGCAACCGAACTTCGATTTCGTGCGCCGGCTTTGGTTCGATCGTGGCGGCGTATATGTGGTGGCGAATATTCGCGGCGGCGGCGAGTTCGGCGAGGAATGGCACAAGGCCGGGAACCTAACGAAGAAACAAAACGTCTTCGATGATTTCGCCGCGTCGGCTGAATATTTAATTAACGAGAAATGGACCCGCCCGGAGAAACTGGCAGTCCTTGGCGGTAGCAATGGTGGGTTGCTGATGGGGGCAATGTTCACGCAACATCCCGATCTGGTACGCGCGGTGGTGTCAGCCGTCGGAATCTACGACATGCTGCGAGTCGAACTAGCTCCGAACGGCGCCTTTAACGTGACTGAGTTCGGGACAGTTAAGGATCCGGACCAGTTCAAGGCCCTTTACGCTTACTCGCCTTATCATCACGTCACCGATGGCACAAAATATCCCTCGATTTTGTTCATGACCGGCGCGAACGATGGTCGAGTTGCGCCGTATCATTCGCGCAAAATGCTCGCGCGTTTGGGTGAAGCCAACAAATCAAGCAATCCGATCTTGCTCCGGACCAGCACTAGTTCCGGACATGGAATCGGCACGGCCTTGAGCGAGCGCATTAAACAGCTCGCGGATCAATATTCATTTCTCTTCGCGCAGCTCGGAATGAGGCAGCGCTGATCTATTCACAGCAAATCGAGAGGCGTAGGGCTGCCCTACAATTTCTTTTAACATCGCTGCGTCCACCCAGGCGCCTCGGAAAACCGGTCTCGCGCTACGGTTGCCACCGCAATCCAAAGGACCTCCTTCGACGCTCGTCGAAGAAATGTCGTAATAAAGCTCCTTTGGAGTGCGCCGGCAGAGCAAAGCGACGACGGCGCTTTTACCTTGGCGAGCATTATTTGGCGCGATACAAGCTGCATTAGGAAGTATGGCAGCTGGAGCCTCGATTATCGGGCGACGTTTTTCTGCGCTGTTCATCGCACTTTTTTTCGGCGTGGTAACCATGCGAGCGCAGGAACGCGTATCGCCTCGGCGTGGAGATTTCGGTGTGCCGCTGCAGCCATTTTTAGTCGGGCAACCAGCTAACGACTCGCCGCGAGCGGAACCTATTCGGGTGGCGTATTACGCACCCCGTCAGCAACCGGCGGCGGTGCCGCGCGCTGAAGCGGTCGAAAAAGAAGAAGACGACGACACTGTGAGCGCGAACGAGGTTCCCATAATTCGTTCGAACCGCCCGATAGTGGAAGGTAGCCGGGCCGTTCTGCGCGACGGAATTGCTTATGCCCCGTCAGAGGCGCCGGACAATATCAAAAATGCGATCTGGGCGGTGAATTCCTTGCGACGCAAACCGTACGTTTGGGGCGGCGGTCACGGTTCCTTCAACGATTACGGTTACGATTGTTCCGGTGCGGTTTCGTTCGCCTTGCACTACGCCGGATTACTGGATGGGCCCTTACCCTCGAGTGACCTTCGTCATTACGGCCGACGCGGCCGTGGCCGCTGGATAACCGTTTACTCACGGGACGGACACACGTTTGCCATCATTGCCGGTCTTCGCCTCGATACCACCGATATGCACGACGGCGATGCGGTCGGTCCACGCTGGTATGTGGAGGGCCGCAACACGCGTGGATTCGTGGCACGTCATCCCGCCGGCTGGTAGCGGGCTGGCGGTGACGCTGACCGGCGATGACAGCATCCTAAAGGCAGAGTAAATTGCTGTCTGTGATGTATCCGCCCAAGCTGAATAACATCGTCAATCTTTTTGAGTCGCTTCCGGAAGATGAGCGACGTGAGACGCTAGTTTCGTATGCGGATAACGCGAAGAAACAGGAGCCACGCGACGGCGAACAATTTGATTTGCAGGACATCCGCAAGGACGAGGAGTGCGCGGACACAGTTGGCGTTTATTTGCATGTCGATGAACAGGGCAAGGCTCATATTCGGATGACACTTGGGCCGGAGGTGCAAACTCTGACCCGGGCGATGACGGCGATTCTTTGCAAGGGACTCGAGGGCTCGACGCCGCAGGAAATTTTGGATCTGCCGAGCGATTTCGTGACGCGAATTATCGGCGCCGAACTGGTGCGCGTGCGTAGCCAGACGACCTATTACGTGCTGACGCGGATCAAAGGGATTTGTAAGGTTTATCTGGATCGCCAACGCAGAGCGGTGGCGTGATCGTTAGCACAGGGTCCGAGCCGGACTGGCGTTAGATGCCTGTGCCACGCGTTTCCCGCGTGAAGTTCGTCTGTTTTCATCTATCATTCCCGCCGCGCAGATGCCGCGAAACAACGAGCTCAAGAAAATCCTCCTCATCGGCTCCGGTCCAATCGTGATCGGGCAAGGCTGCGAATTTGATTATTCCGGGGTGCAGGCCTGCAAAGCCCTGCGCGAAGAGGGCTACCGCGTGGTGCTAGTGAACTCGAACCCGGCCACGATTATGACCGATCCGGAGTTCGCCGATCGTACCTATATAGAACCAATTACGGCCGAGGTGATCGAGGCCATTATGGAACGGGAGAAACCGGACGCGATTTTGCCCACCATGGGCGGCCAGACCGCGTTAAACGCCGCCATGGAACTGAATCGCAACGGCGCGCTCGCCCGGCACAACGTGAAGTTGATCGGTGCCAATGCCCAGGCCATCGCCAAGGGCGAGGATCGCCAGCTCTTCAAGGAAGCAATGTTGCGGATCGGACTGGATGTGCCGCGTTCCGGTGTCGCGCACTCCGTCGAGGACGCCGAGAAGATCGCCGATACGATCGCGCGTTTTCCGCTGATTATTCGGCCAGCCTTTACCCTTGGTGGCAGTGGCGGCGGGATCGCTTACAACCGCGAAGAGCTGGCGCAAATTGCCGCCCGCGGCCTTGCCATTTCGCCGGTTAACGAGGTTTTAATCGAAGAATCGTTAGTCGGTTGGAAAGAATTCGAGATGGAGGTTATGCGCGATCGCGCGGACAATTGCGTGGTTGTTTGCTCGATCGAGAACTTTGATCCGATGGGCATTCACACCGGCGATTCGATCACGGTCGCCCCGGTCCAAACACTAACCGACAAAGAATTCCAAATGATGCGCGATGCGGCTTTCGCGGTGATTCGCGAGATTGGAGTCGAGACCGGCGGATCGAACATTCAGTTCGCAGTTAACCCGGAGAACGGCCGCATGGTCGTAATCGAAATGAATCCGCGCGTCTCGCGTTCGAGCGCGCTGGCATCGAAGGCGACAGGGTTCCCCATTGCAAAGCTCGCGGCAAAACTGGCGGTCGGATACACGCTGGACGAAATCAGGAACGATATCACCCGGGAAACACCGGCCAGCTTTGAGCCGACGATCGATTATTGTGTGGTCAAAGTTCCGCGGTTCACTTTCGAGAAATTTCCGCAAGCCGATCCGACTTTGACCACGCAAATGAAAAGCGTGGGTGAAGCGATGGCCATCGGGCGCACGTTTAAGGAAGCGCTACAAAAAGCGTTGCGCAGTTTGGAGATCAAACGCTTCGGTTTGATCGGGGATGGAAATGAGAAGCAAGTGGATGCGGAGACGTTGCGCTTGCAACTGGCGGTGCCGAATGCCGAGCGAATCTTTTATATTGGCCAGGCGTTTCAGAGCGGGATGTCGGTAGATGACGTTTTCGAGCTAACCAAGATTGATCGTTGGTTCTTGCGGAACGTCGAGCAAATCGTGCGCGAGGCGGAGAGACTGCGCGTCCACTCCGATCGGAAGTCAGGCTCCCAGCCTGACTCGGCCGATGGTCTTCCAGACCGTCGAGAAACAGATGGAAAAGCTGGAAGCTTGTCCGCCGAGTCAGCCAAGGCGGCTGACTTCCAGTTTCGAGGTTTGGATGAGCGCGGAACACTCGAAATCAAACAAGGCCATCTCCCACACTGGGAACAACAGGGCGCAACTTATTTCGTAACATTCCGCTTGGCGGATTCAGTCGCCGAAAGTGTTCTAGCAAGTTGGCGTGATGAGCGGACCCGATGGCTAAAATACCACCCGCAGCCGTGGGACTGGAAGACCGCGCAGGAATACATCCGCCGGTTCGAAGAAGGGCGCGAGCAGTGGCTCGATCAAGGACATGGGTCTTGCCTCTTGCGACAACCGAGGGCGTCTCGGATCGTTAGCGAAACATTACACCATTTCGATCGCAAAAGGTACCTGCTCGATGCCTACGTCGTCATGCCCAATCATGTACACGTGCTGGTTAAACCAATCGGCGAGCATTCGATGGCCGATATTTTGCATTCGTGGAAATCATTTACCACGCATGCAATCAATCGTGAGCTTGATCGTGCAGGGACAGTTTGGATGCGCGAGACTTTCGACACCATCGTGCGTGACGAAGCGCATTTAAATGCCTGTCGTGACTACATCGAACAGAATCCCAAAAAGGCGCAGCTTTCAGCCGGTCAATTCGTTTTAGAACGACGCGACATTCTGGCCGCGAATGGGCAAGCTGGAAGCTTGCCCGCCGAGTCAGGCTGGAAGCCTAATCTCCAGTCCAAGCTGCTTCGCGCAAAAAAGCTCGGTTTTTCGGACCGGCAGTTGGCGATCGCCAACGGGAAGGCGGAAAACGAGATAAGGTCCAAGCGTATCGAGGATAAAATCACTCCCACTTATCGACTGGTCGATACCTGCGCTGCCGAATTCGAAGCCTACACGCCGTATTATTATTCGACCTACGGGGACGAGAACGAGCGGCGCGAAAGCGGGAAACGCAAAATCATGATCCTGGGCGGCGGGCCCAATCGGGTCGGACAGGGGATTGAATTCGATTACTGTTGCGTCCACGCCGCTTTCGCCCTGCGCGAGCTCGGTTTCGAAACAATCATGGTGAATTCGAACCCCGAGACGGTTTCGACTGATTACGATACCAGCGATAAACTTTATTTTGAGCCACTTACCCTCGAGGACGTGCTCAATATTTATGATCAGGAAAAACCGGAAGGCGTGGTTGTTCAGTTTGGGGGCCAAACGCCGCTAAATCTTGCCGATGGACTGAAAGCAGCTGACGTTCCCATTCTCGGAACCCAACCGAAGAGCATCGAAATGGCGGAAGACCGCAAGCTTTTCGCGGTCATGCTCGACAAACTTGGTTTGCGCCAGACACCAAACGGCTCCGCCGTGAGCATGGAAGAGGCGGTCGCGATTGCCAATCGCATCGGATATCCAGTTCTCGTTAGGCCGTCATTCGTCCTGGGCGGGCGTGCGATGGAGCTCGTTTACAACGATAAGGATTTGGAACGGTACATGGAAAGCGCGATCGAAGTTTCATCGGACCGGCCGGTTCTGGTAGACCGTTTCCTCGAAGACGCGATGGAGGTGGATGTCGATTGCATCAGCGACGGCGAGACGACGGTGGTCGGTGCCATCATGGAACACATCGAGCAGGCGGGAATTCATAGCGGCGACAGCGCATGCGTCATCCCGACTTTTTCGCTAACGAAAACGGTGCTAGCCGAAATTTCTTCTGCGACCAAGGCAATGGCGCGGGAATTGAACGTGTGCGGCTTGATGAATGTGCAATTCGCGGTCAAGGGCAAAGACGTCTACGTGCTTGAGGTGAATCCGCGCGCCTCACGCACGGTGCCGTTCGTGAGCAAGGCAATTGGCGTTCCGCTGGCCAAACTGGCGGCCAAGGTGATGGCAGGAAAAACTCTGCGCCAACTCGGATTCACCAGGGAGATCGTGCCGAAACATTTCTCGGTGAAGGAAGCAGTCTTCCCCTTCCTGCGTTACCAGGGGCGGGATATTTCGCTTGGGCCGGAATTGTAATCGACCGGCGAAGTCATGGGAATCGATCACGACCTCGGTCTGGCCTACGCGAAATCGCAGATGGCCGCGCCGCCGCCATTGCCGAAATCAGGTAACGTTTTTGTCAGCGTCCAGGATTCGGACAAAACCTCGGTCGTTTCGGTGGTGCGCGATCTTGTCGCGCTCGGTTTCGGAATCATTGCAACCAGTGGAACCGCGACCGCGCTCGAAGCTGCGCGGGTCCCGGTAACGCGCGTCTACAAAATTCGCGAAGGGCGTCCCAATGTCCTCGACCGAGTAAAAAACGGGGACATTAGTTTCATCATCAACAGCCCGAGCGGCAAAATTCCGCGCGAAGATGAAGTCACGATTCGCAACGCCGCCATCGCACAGAAAATCCCGATCATGACGACCTTGCGCGCGGCCCAGGCCAGTGTTTACGGAATTCGCTCGCTGCAAAAAAATAAGGTGCGGGTGCGCTCGCTTCAGGAGTACCATTCGACTCTCTTATCTGCCAAGGCAGCCAAGAGAGTCTAAATGACGAAGGACGAATGACGGATGACGAAAGAAGTCCGAATGAGCTTATGACGATTACGACGGCTAGTTTTTCATCATTCGGATTTCGTCATCCATCATTTAGCCGCGCGAACTCGTGGCCGGAGAACTGGGAGCAGTTCCGCTATCCGATTCGTTCCGAGCGAACTTGATGCTGCTTGCGCGGCCGTCGCTTCGTGCCACTGGTGAGC
This sequence comes from Verrucomicrobiota bacterium, assembly GCA_046732175.1. Taxonomy (GTDB): domain Bacteria; phylum Verrucomicrobiota; class Verrucomicrobiia; order Chthoniobacterales; family UBA10450; genus AV69. The sequence continues at coordinate 2,709 of JBKPMO010000016.1, read as the reverse complement.
ATGAAAATTTCGATTCTTGTGGTTTTGCTCTTGAGTAGCGTTGCCTTTGCGGCGCAAGAGCAAAAACCAGTGACCACCACAAACGAAGTGGCGGTAATCAAAACAAGTCAGGGGGAAATGGTGGTGCAATTTTGGACCGACGCTGCGCCGGAGACGATCGCGAACTTCAAGAAACTGGCACGATCCGGTTTTTACAACGGGACTATTTTTCATCGCATTGTGAAGGGGTTCATGATCCAAGGTGGCGATCCCAACACCAAGGATCCGGCGAAGGAAAGCAGTTACGGGGAGGGCACGGCTGGTTACAGGATCAAAGCCGAGTTTAACGATCATCCGCACGACCGCGGTGTCATTTCCATGGCGCGCGAGAATCAACCGGACAGTGCAAGCTGTCAGTTCTTCATTTGCCTCGAGCCCGTTCATCGGCTCGATCACCAGTACACGACATTTGGCAAACTGATCAAAGGCTTGGATGTGCTCGATAAGATCGGTGCCGCCCCAACGGTGATGGGGCCGGATGGGGCGCGTAGCAAACCGACGGAGCGCGTCACGATTAACAGCATCGAAATCGTGCCGCCAGACTCGTTGAAATAGAAACAAGTGATCAGTGACTAGTGATAGCTGAACAGTATTCTATTCACGAGTCACGATCACCATTCACAGCCGAAGATGGCGAATAATTCAAAGACAAGAATCGCATTGGTGCAGATGCGCTGCGGCCCGGAGCCAGCAAAAAATTTTGCGCACGCCATCGATTTCACTCGCGACGCTGCGAAAAACGGCGCGGAGATCATTTGCCTGCCGGAACTGTTTCGGTCGCAATATTTTTGTCAATCGGAAGACCATGACAACTTCTCGTTAGCCGAGACGATTCCGGGCCCTTCGACAGAAGCACTGACGAAACTCGCACGCGAGCTTGGCGTCGTCATTGTTGCATCCCTTTTTGAGAAACGAAGCGCCGGTCTTTATCACAACACTGCCACGATCATCGACGCCAACGGCGAGCTACTTGGCAAATACCGCAAGATGCACATCCCCGATGATCCGCTTTATCACGAGAAATTCTATTTTGCGCCGGGCGATCTTGGTTTCCGGAACTGGAAAACGGCGCGCGGAAATCTCGGTGTCTGCGTTTGCTGGGACCAATGGTATCCAGAAGCGGCGCGTCTGACTGCGTTGCGCGGCGCAGAGATTATTTTTTATCCAACTGCGATCGGCTGGCATCCGAAAGAGAAGAAGGAGTTTGGCAAGGCGCAGCATTCTTCCTGGGAAACGATTCAACGCAGTCATGCCATTGCGAATGGCTGCTATGTCGCGGTGCCGAATCGCGTTGGGCATGAAGCGCCCGCCGGCGGTGATGGCATTGAATTCTGGGGCCAAAGTTTCGTGTGCGGCCCAGATGGCGAAATCATAGCGAACGGCTCAGTTGATGGCGAAGAAATCGTAATGGCGGATATCGATTGGAAGCGGATCAACGAACATCGGACCCACTGGCCATTCCTGCGTGATCGTCGCATTGACGCTTACGCAGGACTTCAAGAACGACTGATTGATTAGCGCAGTTTCGCTTTCGCGATTTGGCGCGTAAAGTTGGCGTATGAAAACAAAGGTTTTTTTTGGTGCGCTAACGTTCTTCCTCGGTATTTGCCTGACCAGTGCGCAGGAACCGACGAAAGCGATTGCAGTTCTGCATCCAACCTCCGGTAACACCGTTGCCGGCTCAGTCACGTTCACCAAATCCGGAGATGAAATAAAAGTCGTTGCTGATATTACCGGTCTGACGCCGGGCAAACACGGTTTCCACATTCACGAATTTGGTGATTGCTCGTCCACCGATGGAAATTCCGCTGGCGGCCATTTTAATCCGACGCATAAGGCGCACGGTGCTCCGGACGCGAGCGATCGCCACGCCGGCGATCTGGGCAACGTTGAAGCGGACGCGTCTGGCAAGGCCCATCTCGAATGGAGTGACAAGGTGATGAAACTCTCCGGCGCTGATTCGATAGTTGGTCATGCCGTCATCGTCCACGAAAAAGCCGACGATTTGAAAACCCAGCCGACCGGGAACGCCGGTGGTCGTCTTGCCTGCGGGGTCATTGGCGTTGCCAAGCCGTAAACCGCAAAAGCGGACGATGACGGAATTGCTTACGATCAATGAAATTCGACGGCGCGCCCAGGATGGTTTCGTCACCGCGCGGTTGCATGCGCAAGTGGACAGCACATCGGCGAAAGCTACGCGCGAGGGAAAACCATATTGCGAGATCGGCCTCGCCGACGCCTGCGATCGAATGACTCTGCGGGTGTGGGACAACCATCCCGATTACAAGACATGCAACGCATTGCAGGAGGGTGATTTCATCGAAATCGATGGCGAATTTGCCCAGCATCAGCAATTCGGACTGGAAGCGAAAACGTGGAAATCGCGGACGCTCACCCCCGATGAAGTAGCCAATCTTCTCGCCGGACCGCCGGAGCTTCGTGCCAAGCAGGCGGCGGATTCGCTTTTTATTGATCAAACGGTGGCGGCGATTTCCGATCCGCGTTTACGCGAAATCTGCCAGCTATTCCTGAAGGATTTCGGCGATCGTTTTCGGCGTACCGCAGCGGCGCGAAATTATCATCATGCCCGTCGCGGCGGCCTGGTTGAACACACGGCCCAGATGATGCGGGTGGCCCTCGCGCTCTGCCCGATTTACCCGCAACTCAATC
>JBKPMO010000015.1:0-67557 GCA_046732175.1 Verrucomicrobiota bacterium | reverse complement strand
GCAATCAAGCGCTCGCGTAGAGAATCGCGAAAATCATCTTCATTGGGCGTTGGGCGTTGGGCGTTGGATGTTGAGCGTTTTTCAATAATCAGCGGCCCATACCCATCTCCCATGCTCGCGCCGCAAGGTAGCAGCAAGTACTTGTCCGAGACGTAGGCGTAGGCGTGAATCGAGACCGCGGAAATATGCAGCTCGGCTCGCATGGCGCGTTCGTTCAACGTTTGAATGTCTTCCAGCTGGTGTTTGAAACAATGGCCGCGCAAATCGATTTTGTTCGCCGCCATCGCGTAAAACATGAACGCGTCGTCGGGATCGGGTGAATGCCCAAGCGTGAAAGTCTCGGTGACCGTTGCGGCCATGAATGATGCTATTCGCGCTGCAAAATGTCGCAACGAGCTGTTTGCGTTGCGGAGTTGGTTCCGATAATCTCAACGCGATGGCAAAAATGGCGCTTGGCAAAGGTCTCAGCGCGCTCATTTCCGCTCAACCGGCACCCGCGCCGGCAGTTGCCGCCTTGCCCGATGATCATTCCGAAAAAATCTGGCAGATCGGTTTAGACAGCATTACGCCAAGTCCGTTGCAGCCGCGCAAGGCGTTCGGCACAGATGCGCTCTCGGAATTGGTCGAATCTATCCGGCAGCACGGCATCATCCAACCCCTGATTGTGCGCAAGGTCGATGGGCGTCACGAATTAATTGCCGGTGAGCGGCGCTGGCGGGCAGCGCTGGCCGCAGGATTGGCGGAGGTGCCAGTCATTATTCGAACGGCGGACGATCGCGATGTGCTGGAACTCTCGTTGATCGAAAATTTGCAGCGCGCTGATCTTAACCCGATCGAAGAAGCGCAGGGTTATGCACGGCTAGCCGGCGAATTTGGACTGCGCCAGGAAGAAATCGCGCAAAAGGTTGGCCGAAGTCGGGCTGCGGTGGCCAACGCAATGCGATTGCTCGACCTGCATGAGCAGGTGCAGACATGGGTGACCCAAAATTTGATCTCTGTCGGGCACGCCAAGGTCTTGCTCGCACTGAAATCGTCGGACGAACAGTTGGCGGTTGCAGAAACAGTCTTGCGACGCAGCGCCACGGTCCGCGCAACGGAGCGACTGGTCGCGCGTCAGCTTGGCGCCGCGAAACCGCGTCGTCGCCGCGCTTCATCAGTTTCGGTCAATGCCAGCGCGGTGGAGCATTTGCAATCGCGGTTGCAGGAATATCTGGGCACCCGCGTGATTTTGCATCACGGCGAAAAACAGGGCCGAATCGAAATCGAATACTACGGCCCAGATGACTTGCAGCGCATCGTGCAGGTAATGAGGCTTCCGCCGGAAACCTAGCCTACGATTGAAAAACCTGCCCTCACTGCAGTCTGCGCGTGCGTCTCTCCCACGGGGAGAGAAGGAAAGAACCGGTTGTCTGTTTCGGTTTACTGCGAAGCAAAGTCCTTCCTTTCTCCCACGGGGAGAAGGTTAGAATGAGGGCTTTTCAACGCGTTCCTCGCTAAGCCAAAGCATGTGGAGTTTTTTGCCACGCGCGCTCGGACCGGCGGCGCTCATCACCGTCTGCGCTTGTAGTTTTCGGACGGTACCGCTGTGGGACAATTTTTCCGGCGCAAAGGCGTTTGCTCATGTTCAGCATCTGGTTGAACTCGGCCCGCGGCCAGCTGGCTCAGAGGCGTTGGAAAAATCACGAATTTATATCGTCGACCAGTTGAAGTCTTTCGGTTGGATGACAACACGATCGAAATTTTCCGCGCCGACGCCAAGAGGAATGATGACATTCGTAAACCTGGTCGCGCGTTTCGGGAACCAAAGAGAACCAGCGCAGTTCCTTCTTTGCTCGCATTACGACAGCAAAACATTCGACACCATTCGTTTTGTCGGGGCGAACGATGGCGGTTCCAGTACCGGCTTGCTTATCGAGATGGCGCGGGTCCTGGCCATAAATCCTGCCTTAGCGGCAAAGGTTGAGCTCGTCTTTTTCGACGGCGAGGAAGCATTCGAAAATTTTACCGCCACCGATGGTCTCTATGGCAGCCGCCATTTTGCGTCAGAGTTGCGCGAGTTAGCGAAGAATTTTCGGGGCGGTATCCTGTTTGATATGATCGGAGATAAATCGCTCCAGGTAACGCTGTCGCCAGATTCTCCCATCGATTTGGCTCGTAACATCTTTGCTGCTGCTGATGCTCTGGGGCAACGCGCGCATTTTACCTACTTTGGCGGTGGCATCACGGACGATCATACACCGCTTAACGAGATCGGGATTCCCGTGATCGATTTGATAGATTTCGATTTTCCACCGTGGCATACCGCGGAGGATACCCTCGATAAAATCAGCGCCGAAAGTTTGGAAATCGTGGGACGTGTTGCGCTCTACGATCTGGTGCAATTTGAACTGAAATGAAAAGCGCCGTTCTCGCGTTGGTTGCGTTCGTGCTCGGAATCGTGGCGGGCAGTTGGATTGTTCGCTACCCGGCCGTTCATCGGGTGGTTGGTCGAATTTTTCAGCGCGGCGAACTGGTTGCTTTAGTCGGGCAACGCGGAATTTTCGAGGCCGACATCCAAGCGCGGGTGCAGCAGAAACAATACTGTTCCGGAATCATCGGGGAACCTCTGGATCCGGCCGAGAAAATCGCGCTACGCGACGAGGTAATTGCGATGGAGGCATTGCGCATGGTTGCCGGGAAATTGGATGACTCCGATGTGGCTGGTGAAGTCGCCGATTTAGAACATCAGTTTGGCGACGCACGCCAATTTCGTGCCGCCTTGCGTCGCAGTGGTGTTTCTCAATCGCAACTCGGGCGGTTAGTGGCGCAGACGATTGGCGGCGAACGATGGATTGAAAAACAAATCGCTCCGCGGTTGGCCGTGTCCGACGCGGAAGTGCAGCAATATTTTCAGGAGTCCGAAGCTCAATTCACTCAACCGCTGCGAATTCGTGCCCGTCACATTTTCCTGGCTGCGCCGGAGGGGTCGTCCCCCGAGGTAGCCGAAGCAAAAGATCGCCAGATGCTGGATATCGCCGCACGTCTGGGCCAGGGCGAGGACTTTGGCGAAGTTGCGGCGACGGTGTCGGAAGATGAAGCGAGCAAAAAGAACGGTGGAGACCTCGGCTTTTTCGCGGCTGACCGTGTCCCCGTGGAATTTTTTGAAGCCGTTGCGGAGCTGCAGCCCAATGGGCCCCCGCGCTTTCTGCGCTCGCACCTAGGTTTTCACGCCCTTCAAGTCACCGATGTCCATCCAGCTCGGCTGCTGATACTTACAGAAGCCGCCCCTGAGTTTAGAGCACTACTTACTGCAGAGAAACGGCGCAGTGTCGTGGCAGCGTTGAAGTCCGAGTTGGCGCACTCGGCCCGTTTTGTGGCGCAATGAAGAATTGCGCGCTCGGGGGTTTGATCGCAACTTCCACATTGGAGATATGACGCGGACCATCCGAAAGTCTGTTGGGATTATCGGCCTCGGTATTATCGGCCGCCGCATCGCTGATCATTTGCGGCACCAGGGGCTGTCGGTCTTTGTCTGGAACCGGACCCCGAAACCAGTGCCTAATTTTGTCGGTTCCCCATCGGAGCTGGCTCAAACCTCCAATTACCTCCAGATCTTCGTCTCCGACGATGATGCGCTGATGCGAATGATTCAGACGATTTCGATGGCGCTCACACCGCGTCATATTGTGATTGCACATCCAACGGTTTCACCAGACACCATGCGTGAAGCGGCGGCGTTGGTTGAACGCCGCGGGGCGCGTTTGGTGGAAGCGCCGTTTACCGGAAGCAAGCTGGGCGCTGAAAAAGGGCAGCTCGTCTATTACGTCAGCGGTGATGAAGCCGCGATTAACGAGGTACGGCCGTTACTCCAGGCCAGTAGCAAGGCGATTGTGAATGTCGGTGCAATCGGCGAGGCCAGCATTATCAAAATTGCTACCAACATGGTGACGGCCGCGAGTGTGCAAGGCGCGGCTGAGGCGATGGCGATCGTTCATTACTCAGGCATTGCGCTGGAAAAATTTGTGGATGCGCTCAAGCAAAACGCCAGCAACTCTGGCACGCTCGATCTGAAGGTGCCGCAGATCATTGCGGCAGATTTCAAGCCCCATTTTTCGGTCAAGCACATGCTCAAGGACATGCAGATCGCGAACCGAATGGGCCGGCACTTCGACCTTGATTTGACGGTTGCGGGCGCGACCCGGGATCGCCTGCTCGACGAAGCGCGCCAGGGCCGCGGCGACGACGATTATTCCTCGATTGCGCGGCGATTTTTGCCCTTTGTGAAGACGCCTGATTTGGAGGAACTGCAGCCGGATTTGTTCTCGGCAAAACCGGCCGCCACTGTGCCGAATGAGAATCCCGAGTTTATCGAGCAACAGCTGGCGGAATTGGAGAAGACGCAAATCCCGGCCCCGACTTTCGAGCAGGAGGGAATCCCGGAGGAACGCGCCTCTGACCTAGAGCCTGTCGAAACAGTTTCTTCGCAGCCAGATTCAGAGATCACTCCGGAGCTGGAACAGAAGCCGGTTGAGATGGAGACACCGCGTCAAATAGAGCCGGCCCCGGAGGAAGCCAAGTCTGCGAAGGCTTCGGTGGAATCCAACGGCGACTCCGAACCGGAGGAGGAGAAACCCGGATTTTTCAGTCGCTTGCTGCGACGCACCGATTATTGAACGCGGCTTCGCGGTTTTTCGATCTTTCGGCCCGGACGAAGCTGCGCGTGACCGGCGCCGATCGAGTTCGTTTTCTGAATGGGCAAACCACGAACGACGTGCGGAAAGCCGGTCCTGATGCGACGCAGGAATCATGCGTTCTCAACTCCAAAGGGCACCTGGATGCCCACATTTTTCTCTTCGCTACAGCTAACGAGATCTGGATTGATGCCGACGTAGAAGTAGGTGAGCAACTGCAAGGCCGACTCGAGCGCTACATCATCGCGGATGACGTGTTAGTGGAAGATGCGAGCGAGGGCTTCGTCCTTTTCCATGTTCTGGGGGAATCGAAACCTGCAGGAATGCAGGCCAAGTTTTGTGTGAGATCGCGGCGGCTGGGGTGTGACGGATGGGACCTATGGGTCGAATCGGGCGCAGTGAAGGAAGCGACAGAAGCGCTCGTGGCCGCTTACCAACCAGCGGACGAAAACGAATGGGAACGTTTGCGAATCGAGAATGGAATCCCGCGCTGGGGCCGCGAGTTAACTCCCGATATCATTCCACCGGAGGCGAATCTGGCAGAGCGCGCAATCGATTACGACAAAGGTTGCTATATCGGCCAGGAAGTGATCTCACGGATGAAAATGAGCCGGCAGGTCCGACAGCGATTGTGCGGATTAGTTTCGAAGAAGGAGCTGTACCCCCGCATGGAATTGCGCGTGGAAGAGAAAGTGGTTGGTCATGTTACGAGCGCTGTTTTTTCCTCGCCAATCAATTCGAACATTGGCTTAGCGATGATCAAACGCGGCTACAACGATATCGGGACATCGTTGCTCGCGTCGAACGAAAAGCTGCAAACAAATGTTCAGGTTGTAGCGCTGCACGTGAAAGGTGGATCGACTACTCCGTCATCCGCCAGTGCGGCTCGCACCGATGATAAAGGACGCGGCGAAGCCGCCTTACTTGCATAGACGGTCCAACTGCTGGGACAACACCCTTGTTGAGAAGGTTTGACCGCCTTCAGGCGTGGCCGCTAAATTTGCCAGCTAACATCCTGGGCAAAGCAAATGGCCAAAGTCACCGTTAACCACGTCTACAAGATTTATTCGGGCGAAAGGGGTACGAATGTAACTGCGGTCGAGGATGTGAACCTCGAAATCGCGGATCGCGAGTTTGTCGTGCTGGTCGGGCCGTCAGGTTGCGGTAAATCGACGATTCTCCGCATGATCGCGGGTCTCGAGGAAATCTCGCGCGGCGATATCTACATCGGCGATCGACGGGTCAATGACGTTGCACCGAGGAACCGCGACATCGCGATGGTGTTCCAGAATTACGCGCTTTATCCGCATATGAACGTTTTCGATAACATGGCGTTTGGTCTGCGGCTGCGGAAGTATGCCAAACCGGAGATCAAGAAGCGTGTGAACGATGCTGCCAGCATTCTTGGAATCGAAGGCTTGCTCGATCGCAAACCCAGGGCGCTTTCCGGTGGACAACGCCAGCGCGTCGCCGTTGGCCGCGCCATCGTGCGCCAGCCGAAGGTTTTTTTGTTCGATGAGCCGCTTTCAAATCTCGATGCAAAAATGCGAGCGCAGATGCGCATGGAAATCACAAAACTGCATCAGCGTTTGCAGGCGACGATGATTTATGTCACGCACGATCAAATTGAAGCGATGACGATGGGCGATCGGATCGTGGTCATGAATAATGGCAAAGTGCAACAAACCGATACGCCGCTGAAACTTTACCACGAGCCGGATAATCTTTTTGTCGCCGGATTCCTCGGGAGCCCGCCGATGAATTTCATCAATGGGGAATTGAAACAGGAACGCGACACCGCCGTTTTCAACGAAATGCAGGGCGGAACAATCGAGGTGCGATTGAAAGATCGATCCCTGGCGCGCGAGTTTTTTGGAAAACCGATGCTGCTGGGGATCCGACCAGAGGACATCGAGCTTGCCCAGTTTTCCAATACCCGCAACGCATCCGCGAGGTTTCCGGCAATTGTGGATATCGTGGAACCAATGGGAGCAGAAACAAATTTGTACCTGCAGACCGGCGCGCATACCGTCGTCTGTCGCAGCCAGCGCGCGCTCGATCACCGTGAGACGGGCCATCGCCTTCAATTCGACCTGAACGCGAGCAGGGCACATCTGTTCGATCCGGTGACCACAAGTCGTGTTATTTAAGGTCTTTACGGAAGCGCGTTTTTACGCGATTTTGATTGCATTACCTGACTTTTTGCCCTTAAACTAATCGCCTACCTCGAGGTCATGAATCAACGACTGTTGGCAGAGATCGGCCGCACGCAGCGGCTCGAAATTGTAAACGCGCTCAAACGCAGCCGCGGATTGTCGGTCAACGAATTAGTCGATCGGATGCGGATGAGCTACATGGGGATCAAGCAGCATTGCCTGACCCTCCAGCGTGACGGTTACCTCGATACCTGGCGGCGACCGCAAAAAATGGGGCGTCCGGAAATGGTTTATCGTCTAACCCGCCGTGCCCACGATCTTTTTCAAGCCGACAGCAATCGGTTTACTCTGGAGTTGCTCGAATCTGTGCACCACATGTACGGGACGAACGCGCCGGAAAAGCTGCTTTACAATTTGTTTGAAAGAAAGACAGCGAGTTTGAAGGAAAAAATCAAAGGGGCGGCGGTTGCGGAGCGAGCTAAATCACTCGCGAAAGTTCGCGATCTGGAAGGTTATATGTCGCAGTTTGTGACCGACGAAGGTGGGCCGCAGATTCTAGAGTGCCACACTCCGCTCCAGAATGTTCTCGACAAATACCCAATTATCGGGCGCTTCGAGCAGGAGATGTTCGAGAAGGTTCTTGGCACGCGAGTGCGACGACAGGAAACGCGCAATTCCGGTCTCTACGAGTGCGCGTTTTATTTCGACGCGCAGGATAACCTTTTGCGGTGCCGTGCTGATCTAGCGCGGCATTCTCTTCGGGGAGCGCACGCGAGGCGTGTGCGCTCCCTGTAAAGAGGATTTCGTCGCCCTATTGGCGTTAATGGCGACGACTTGCCTTTCATCCAAATTCGTTTGATGGAACGACTATGCTTCGGACGTTTCCAAGCGCCGTCATTGAGAATTTGCAGCCGCTAATTGACGGCGGCCGCTACCCGGTCAAACGCGTTACCGGCGAAGATCTGATCGTCGAGGCTGATATTTTTAAGGAAGGCCACGACGTTGTCGCGGCGGCGTTGAAGTGGCGCATGGTGGGCGAAACCCGTTGGCACGAGACGCCGATGAAATTGATCATTAACGATCGCTGGCGTGGGGCGTGTACCTTTTATGAAAACGCCATCTACGAATACACCGTGGAAGCCTGGATTGACGCGTTCATGAGTTGGCAACACGAATTTTCGACCAAGTTCAGAGCAGGCATTTCTCCGTTGCGAAGCGAAGCGCTCGAAGGCGCCACGCTAATCGAAGAAGCGGCGGACCGTTCGCATAATTCGCACGACACGAAGCGGCTCTGCGAAATCGCGGAGGCGGTCCGAACAAAAGCGCCGGCGGAGGTCGATACATTGATTCATTCTGGCGAACTTGAAGTTTTGATGGCGACCTATCCCGATCGCGCCGGTGCGACGCAATGGGCTCCGCCTCCGCATGTGGTGGTTGATCGGCTGCGGGCGCGAACCGCAGCCTGGTACGAATTCTTTCCCCGTTCGGCCGAAGGGAAGGGCGATCGCGGCTCTAAGCTGCGCGATTGTCTGCCCCGGATCGAAGACGCCAAAGCCATGGGATTCAATGTCATTTATTTTCCACCGATCCATCCGATCGGCACAACCAACCGCAAAGGGCGCAACAATTCGGTCACATCTGAGCCGGATGATCCGGGAGTGCCGTATGCGATTGGTAATCGCCACCTCGGTTGTCCCAATGGCGGAGGGCACAAAGACATCGATCCCGCGTTGGGCACACTGGAAGATTTTGCCTGGCTGGAAGAGGAAACGCGTAAACAGGGACTGGAAATTGCCCTCGATTTCGCCATTAACTGTTCGCCCGATCATCCCTACGTGGCCGAACATCCGGAATGGTTTTACGAACGACCGGATGGCACGATTAAATTTGCCGAAAATCCGCCCAAAAAATACGAAGACATTTATCCGCTGAACTTCCGCTGCGCCAATTGGCTCGAGCTCTGGGCAGAAATGAAGAGCATCATTTTGTTCTGGGTCGAGCGCGGTGTGCGAATTTTTCGCGTCGATAATCCACACACTAAACCAGTGCCTTTCTGGGAATACTTGATTTCCGGGGTGCGGGATGAATTTCCCGACACGATTTTTTTATCCGAAGCGTTTACCCGCCCCAAGATGATGAAGGCGCTGGCTAAGGCCGGCTTTAACCAGAGCTATACCTATTTCACGTGGCGCAACTCCAAGCACGAACTGATCGAGTACTTCACCGAGCTGACGCAGACCGAAATGCGCGAGTATTTTCGCGGGAACCTCTGGCCCAACACGCCCGATATTTTGCCGCCGATTCTGCAGAACGGCGGGCGTCCAGCCTTCATGATTCGTGTCGTGCTGGCGGCAACGCTTTCGAGCGTTTACGGGATCTACAGCGGATTTGAGCTTTGCGAAAACGCCGCGTTGCCCGGTCGGGAAGAATATCTCGACTCAGAAAAGTATCAGTTTAAGGAGCGTGACTGGGACGGGCCCGGGAACATCAAGGACCTTATCGCGCGCCTGAACGAGATTCGATGTGAAAATCGCGCCCTGCAATTTTATGACAACCTGCACTTCTACAATGCGGATAATGACGCGATTCTGTTTTACGGCAAAACGACGCCGTCAGGCGACAACATTATTTTTGTGGTGGTAAATCTTGATCCATATCGCCGCCAGCATTCAATGATTAATGTGCCGATCGAGCTGTTCGGCTACAACGAAGGCCAGCCCTACGAAGTGCACGATTTGCTGGATGATTCCCGTTATACCTGGTATGGGCGGCGCAATTACGTCGAGTTCGATCCCTTTACCCGGCCGGCCCACATCTTCCGGTTACGCCGATTTGACTGACTCCGGTTGCGCCGGGCCGCTCGCCGTTTATCGTAGCGGCTGCCTGGGCATGAAAAAATTCTTGTGGCTGTTTCTCGCGCCGGCCAGCGCCTCGTCACTTTTAGCGCAAACGCAAACTCCAGCACCGGTGACCCCCGAACTGCCGCGCACGACAACTACGATGCTGCACGCGATGTTCCAGGCCGGTCCGGTCATGGCCGTGCTTTTGGTCCTGTCGATTATTTCAGTTATGCTCGTCATCGTTTATTTTCTGAGCATTCGGCGCGGCGCTGTTGTCTCGCACGGGTTCATGGCCACGGCCGATGCCCTGTTGCGAAAACGCGATTATCTCGGCCTTCTCGCAGTGTCTAATCGCCACGGCGAAGCCATTGCTCGGGTCGTGCAGCAAATTCTCGACTTCACCACCAAGAATCCGAACGCCGACTTCGAGCAAATCCGTGAAATTGCCCAGACCGAGGGAACCCGGGTCGCTTCCAATTTGAATAATCGCGTCACCTACCTCGCCGATATCGGTATGATTGCACCGCTGTTGGGTCTGCTTGGAACCGTGATCGGAATTATTCGCTCGTTTGGAGCTCTGGGTGCTGACCTCGGCAGTCAACGTTATATGCAGCTTTCTCACGGCATCAGTGAAGCGCTTTTCAACACCGCTGCCGGGCTGGCCATCGGTATCCCGGCGATGATCTTTTATGCCTTCTTCCGCGGACGCTCGCAGCGATTGATTTCGGAATTGGAATCGGCCGTGACGCACATTCTCGCGCTTCTCTCACTGCAGTTCTCTCGCCGCGCCGAACGCACGCCCGCCCTCCTCGAATCGGAATTCTAATTTCGCAGGATTGCCATGAACTTCCGTAGTCGCACGGCGTTGCAGCATCCGGGAATCCAGCTGGCGCCGCTGGTCGACGTATTAATGCTGTTGTTGATTTTCTTTTTGCTGACGTGGAGCGCCGCGCGCAACGAAAATGAGCTCGATGTCAAAGTCCCAAAAGCGTCGGCGGCGAAGGAGAAAATGGCGCCACCAGGCGATGTGGTGGTAAATGTGAAGACGGATGGGAGCGTGATTGTGAATCGCCGAACGATGACGGGTTCGGAGTTGGGTAAGCTATTGCAAGACCTGGTGAAATTATATCCGGAGCAGGCGGTAGTGATTCGCGGCGATGAGAGCGGCGCCTACAAAAACGTCGTTAACATTTTGAATATTTGCAGCGAAGCTGGAATTACCAACGTCGCCTTCGCGACCGCAAAATGAAGTTATCCCGGCGCAGCGCCGGTCTCATTCTAGCCGCGCTCCTGGCTGAGAGCGGTATCACAGTGGCGCAGGAGGTTCGTCGCGCTCTGCCATTGAATGAACCGCCGGTCCCACGGGCGCTCCCCGTCGATGAGGGAACGCCTGCGCCGGAGGAACGCCCATCAACTCCGGAGCAACCGAGTGACACGCGCCAGCTTGAGTACGCCAACGCGCTGTTCGCTCGAAAGATGTACGACCTCGCCATCCCGGAGTACGAGAAATATTTGAGTGATTACCCCGGTGCGTCGGGACGAGGCAATGCGTATTTCGGTTTAGGCGAAAGCTATCGCCAGCTCGGCAAGAATGGTTCTGCGCGAACGAACTTCCAGAAAGTGCTCGAGGATTTTGGGGACAGCGAATTTGCGGGCCCGGCAGCATATGCACTCGCGGTCCTTGCCTTTTCGCAGAAGGATTTTAACGCTGCGCAGCCTCTTTTCCACAAAGCCGCGGCAAAGTCGAAAGAGGCCTCGGTTGCGCTCTCGGCAAAATATTTTGAGGCCCGTTGCCTCGAAAACACAAAGCGAGCGGGTGACGCCCTCATGCTCTATCTGGAGGTAGCGGAAGCGAAGAGCCAGTATCGCGAAGACGCGCGCGCGACCGCTGGTGCAATGTTGCTGGCGCGCGGCAGCCGCGCCGAGGCTCTTAAACAATACGAAGCATTGTCGACCGAAGCCGAAAAGCCGGCGACAAAAACGGAGGCCGCCGTCCGCGCGGGATTGATCGCGCTCGACCTTGCACTCGCCGATCGCGCGAAAATTGACCGCGCCATGGCGGAGAAAGCGCGTGCCTTTCTGCAAAAGGGACGTGTTGATTCCGGGAAATGGAAGGGTATTGCCCAATCCGGCCTGCTCCGGCTTGAATACCAGACCGGACAATTCGTGCAGGTAGTTAACGATTACAAAAAGTCGGCCGGGCAATTACCGGACGAAGCGAAACCGGAGGCCATGCTTCTCGTTGCCAACGCGCAACGACAACTGGGCCGCACTCAGGAAGCGGAAGGCGTTTATCGCGAGATTATCGAAAAATTCCCAAATCGGGAAGAAGCGAAAGACGCGCGTTATCAGCGTTTGATCAATGTCTATAATTCGGATCCGAATGCCGTTATTGCGGAAGTCGACGAATTTTTGAAGACCAATCCGAGGAGCGAACGAGCAGATCAGGCCAAGTTGTTAAAAGCGGAAGCGCTCTACAAGCAACAGAAGTTCGGAGAAGCAGCGCCGTTTTACGAGGAACTTCGTGCGTCCCAATTAAGCTCGAACCTGCGTTCGGAGGCGGCCTACAAACTGGGGTGGTGCGCGGTGCAAATGAAAGATCCCGCGCGCGCGATCGATGCGTTTAGCTATTTCATCAAGACATTTCCGGATGATCCACAGACACCGATCGCGTTGACGCAACGTGCACTTGCGTATCAGCGGAGTAATAACGCCGAAGCGGCCGTTGGCGATTTAAGCTTTCTCATCGCGAATTATCCAAAGGCAAAGGAACGCGAGGCTGCGATCCAACAAAAGGCGCTGCTCTTGGGTGAACAAAATCGCGAGCCGGAAATGGCGCAGACTTTTCAGCAACTGCTTAAGGAATATCCGAAAAGTAGCGCGGTCGCTCAGGCGAACTACTACATCGGGAAGGCCGCATTCGACGGCAAGGATTACAAACGCGCTATTACTTTTCTCGATACTTCACGCCGATTAAATCGGGAGCAATATTACACGCCTGCGACGCTCCGGATTATCCTGAGTCGTTACTATCAGCACGACCGCAAGGCGACCACGAGCGAGGTTGATGCATTTCTGGCCGCAAGCAGTAACGCCAGCGTTCCCACCGAAGTATTGGAATGGCTCGGGATCGAATATTACAACGACAAGAACTACCCGCTCGCCGAAAAATATTTCGGTGTTCTCTCGCGCGCGGAAAATCTGTCGGGCGTTAAGCCCGATTTCTGGTTTTATCTCGGCGATGTTGCCGGAAAGCTGAAGCATTACGATCAGGCGGAAAATGCTTATTCGCGTTATCTGCAAAGTTCCACCGATGCAGGGGGGAAAGCGAAAGCGCTACTTGCGCTTGGTGCTACGAAAATTGCCGCGCACAAACCGGATGATGCCGAGAAAATCGCGGCCGAAATCATGACATTGCAGCCAGAGGGTAAGGTCAACGCAGAAGCGCGTCTGCTCGAGGGCGATGTTCAATTCGAGCGCCAACGATTTGAAGAAGCCGGCAAAGCTTACGCTGGTGTCGCTTTACTCTATGACGATCCTGCCATCACTCCGCGCGCGCTCGACAAAGCGGCCGACGCCTATCGTCGCGCCGGCAAAACCGAAGAAGCTGACCGCGTCGCAAAACAACTCCACGACCGCTACCCAAACTACGTCCCGTTAGCTAAGAGCTGAAGTTGTTTTTAAGCTTCCATGAGGAGCGTTTCGATCGGGAGCGGGGCTAGGAATGCTTTGGTTTCGGTTACGTGGGTGACCGGTTCGGCGCGATGAGCGGCGAGGAAACTGGCATCAGGGTTTTCGGCGATGCCGGCACGGGCGATCAAATCGCAGCGTGTGAGCAGATCGATGATGCAGCGCAATTTTTCAGTGAGTCGATCCGGCAATAGTGATGGAGAGTTATTCCGTTGGATGAATTGCACGGTGCAAACACCGGGGGCGGTCGCTTCGACGAAGGGCGAGAGCATGAATGCGTGATGCAGGAGAATGTCGCTGATTTGTTGCTCGCAATCTCGGGCACGCGCTTTGATTACGAGATGAAGACAGCGCGCCAGGGCCTGGCTCGGAGCCATCCCGGCATGAACGCCTTCATTTTCCGCCGCTTCGTTTAATTGTAGGATCACCGCTTTGGTGGCGGTGTCGTCGAGGACAGCGAGTGGTTGGTCACGCAGCTTCAGTTGATGGCGCGCGATCGCTTGTAGATAAAAATTTGGCAGCAAAATCGTAGCGAACATTTTTATCCGATAGCTGCGGCGATCGCCTTTGTGCGCCTCACTTTGAAATGCAATTGCGTGCTCGGATTGTCGCGCGACAAATCGGAGAGGCTCCAGCGGTTCTCGAGCACGATCTTGGTGCGCGCGCTCGCTACCATATTATGGCGGCTTATTACCACAAACGCAGTCGGCGTCGATTCAACCAATCGTTGCAGGCGATACCAACTGGTCGCGGGAATGCGGCGCAATTCGTCCGCCGGATTCAAAACAAGATCGAGAATTACCAGTGGGAAATTGCCGTCACGCAAAAGAAAATCGGCAACTTTGACGGCTTCGCTTGCCTTCTCGCAACGGACCCAGAGCAAATGTTGCAAAGCGCCGGAATCGTAAACATCGAACGAATCGCTTCCGTCGATGAGCGCTAGGAAAAAACGATCACGTTGCGCAATTTTGAGCAAGCTATGAATGAGCGAGGCCGAACCGGCGCTCGGATTCGGGCTGATGATTTCCGTGATTGCGCCTTTGCGCAGACCGCCCTCAAGCGTCTGCTCAAGCAGGGGAACGTTGACTTGTCCGCCAGCGAGAATGGGCGGTTGCTGAAAGCGTTCTGCGAGAAGCTTGCGGAGATCGATGATGCGCTGGGTCGCAGCCATATCTTAGCATGGCATTGGCTGATGATATGTTCAAGTGAACTTATACATTGAAGGTTAAAAGAGCTGAAGCGTTGAAGCGTCAACCGCTAATGCTCGGGCAACGATTTCTCGAACGCTATAAGCGTTCAACGCTTCACCGCTCTGCTTTCCCCCCACTGGGTTGTCGGCGAATGAGCGAGACCATGACACCCTGGATCCGCAGGTCATGGGCCGGGCGTTGATCGGGATAGCGCGGGTTTTCGGCCCGCAAATATGGGCGGCCGTGTTCGGTGACAAAACGTTTCAATGTTGTCTCGCCGTCGATTAACGCTGCGACGATATCGCCATTCCTCGCCTCTTTGCGATCATCCAGAATCACAACGTCGCTGTCGAGGATGTGGGCGTTTATCATGGAATCGCCGCGCACTTTCAGCGCGAACATGCGCGCATTTTTCGAAGCATTGGCCGAGCGCGTATCGAGCGAGACGTGGCCGAGCACAGTTTGCTCAGTCAATGTCGCCAGGCCAGCCGGGATTTGTCCGTAGATTGGGATATCGGTGATGCGGACCTTTTGAACCGGCGTAACAAGCGCGCGTGCTTTGCGCGCATGGCGATCGAGGAATCCTTTACGCTCAAGCGTAGCGATGTATTGCATCACCGACGTCTGGCTGGCGAAACCGAAATGATTTTGGATTTCGCGTGTACTTGGGGTGATGCCTTTCTCGCGCTGTTCACTTTGGATGAAATCGAGCACGCTTCGCTGGCGATCGGTCAGCATGCGGCAAGATGGCGCGGTTTATGGCAAAGGCAAGTTCAAATGAACAGTGGTGGTGCGTTGAAGCGTCGCAGAGTTAAAGGGTTGAAGCGGTGCCCGCGAAACACACGTACCAAAGGGAAGAAAACGATCCGGACAGGGACGGGACTAACGGGATTGTTTTTCTGAGTCCTGTAGAATCCCCGTCTGTTCCTTTACGCGGCGAAGCTTTCCCCGCAGGAGCAATGTGAGGTGGCGTTTGGGTTGGTGACTTTGAAGCCGCCCTTTTGCAGGTCATCGCTGAAATCCAGGGTCGAGCCACTGACGAACAACGCACTCTTGGGATCGACCACGATCCGGACATTGGCGGAATGAACCAGGATGTCCCGTGGGGCCGGGCCTTCCACTAAGTCCATTTTGTATTGCAGGCCCGAGCAACCGCCCCCGATCACGGCCAGGCGCAAAGCGCCTTCGGGCCGGCCTTGTTTCTCGAGCAAGGAACTCAGGCGACGCGCGGCATTCTCCGTGACGCGGATCAACTTTTCATTGCCGATCTTAATTCCGGTGCGATCCGCACTGGCGGTCCGAGCCGGACTAGCGGTATTTTGAGGCATCGTTTCGTTCACAGATTACGGTCGCCTTGCGGTTTTGAATTTCAAGATATGGCGGCTTGCAACGCACCACGCACGGCGGCTTGGAAGGTACGGGCCGGACTGGCGTTGCCGTTCCCCGTCAGGTGCTGCCCAGCGATTTGTTCGATCTCGGCGACGGTCGAAACGTGGTGGAATTTTTCGCGCAGCGCTTTCGCGTCCGGAAAATTCTTCGAGTAGGCCATGAGGCGTGCGCGCATCGAACGGATGGCTTGTTCCTCCTCGGCCCAATCGTCGGCGTGACGGCGGCAATGCTCGATAATCACATTCCAACGCTCCGATAAGTCTGGTGGCGGCAAAAGTTCGCTGGTCGCGAGGTAATGTTTAATCTGTCGGAAAATCCATGGCGCGCTCATGGCCGCGCGACCGATCATAACGCCGGCAATTTTCGTCTCCGCGCGCCGGCGAGCGACTTCCTCGGCGGAAAACAGGTCGCCGTTGCCGATTACCGGTATCCTTACCGTTTCCGCTACCTCGCCAATGACGCGCCAGTCTGCTTCACCAGAATAACCTTGCGCCCGGGTCCGGCCATGGACAGCCAGACTAGCAATACCGCAGTCCTCCAAAATTCCGGCAACTCGCACGGCATTGATGGAATCGGCATCCCAACCAATTCGAATTTTTGCTGTCACGGGCAAAGGCGCGACCGCTTGCACTACCGCTCTCGCCACGCTGCTGAGTGTAGGGCAATCTTTCAGGAGAGCGGAGCCGCCATTTTTCGCGACGACTTTGTTAACCGGGCAGCCAAAGTTCAGGTCGATGAAATCCGGGAACATCCAATCGACCACCTGCTTGGCGGCCTCCGCCATGTGAGCGGGGTTAGCGCCAAAAAGCTGCACGCCCACCGGCCGTTCGCCGTCGTCGAAATCAAGATATTGCCGGGTCCGTTCGTTGCGTCGAAAGACGCCTTCAGCCGAAACAAATTCGGTGACAAGAACATCGGCGCCAAAGCGTTTGCAGATCTGGCGAAAAATCTTATCGGTCACGCCCGCCATCGGGGCGAGATAGAGAGGAAAGGCATCGGTGAACCACGAGAGCGGCATCCTAATATTATCTCACAAGACCGGCGTGAGCGCAGGTGGACCTAAAAATGACGAAGCGTGAATGATCCGATCCGGAGTGGCGTTAAATGACGAAGGAAGCCCGAATGTCTAAATGACGAAGCGGGTGGAGGGATTGTTTTCATCACTCGGATTTCGTCGTTCCTTCGTGCTTCGTCATTCAACTGCTGCGCCCGCGCGCAGTAGCGCTGCTACTTCGCCCTGCACCCGTTCGAGCTCGCTCAGGCGCAATTGCGGATCTCGTACAATGAAGACATCCCCATTTTCCCGGTGCTCGTAAATAAGCAGGCGATCGCCGTTGGCAATTTCTGTGCGCACTTGTTTGAGGACGCGTTTGCGTTCGAGCATGACGGCTAGAACAAAGCAGGCATTTGCCGGAGGCTCCGGCTGCGTTATCAGGCGGCGGAATAGTTGCTCTGCGTTTTCTCTTGGCAGCGCCTCGGGAGCTGGCGGCGGCGCCGGTTCGAACTTCGCTTTCCAAAATGAAAACGGCTGGATGTTTTCATTGCGATCGCGCCAGGCTTCTTCGCTCAAATCTTCGCGCCGGAAACCGTCGCCTTCGCGATAGAGCAGGGTATAAAAAACTTCGCCGGGGGCGAACGGTCGATGGGTGGCGTTGCAAATCTCGGAGCGTTGCTTGATCGGCCAATCGGTCGCCAGTGGATTAATCATCGCGGGACTATACGGCGCGGCAGAAGCCAGCGAAAGTCCGAAGGATCGCGATTGGAGGCGCGCAATTGCAGCAAATAAAGCCCGATTGTTCCAAAAACGATGGCAGGCGCCCAACCTGCGATCCAGGCGGGAATACGGTCGCCTTCGCCCAGAGCGAGGAAAAAGTGCGTGGAAAAGTTCAATGCGAAGACGAGCAGAATGGCGCTGGCGACGCTGGCAAGAACACCGCGGCGTGAAAAACCAACCCCGAGCGGCGCGGCAATAAGCGCGACAACGAGACAAGTCCACGGCAGCGCAATTCGATAATGGTAATGTGTCCGAAAAGGCGCGAGCAACGTGTCCGGAAAATCGGAGTTGAAGTTCAAGTAGTCGCGCAATTCCGGGAGACTCATCAGTTCGGCATGCATGTTGGCACTGCGCAAACGATAGGGTGTCTCGCTCCAATGCCGGATAATCACGTTCGGCTCCATCGATTCGGAAGTAATGTTACCAGCGGCATCGTAGTGCACGGTCTTCGCCTGTGACAAGGTCCAGGCATGGTCGTGCGGGTCGAATTCCGCGCGTTCGGCTAAAAAGGCCAAGGTGACGTGATCGGATGAGTCCTGTTGCAGCACCTCGACATTATCGAAAACGTTGGATTTTGGCCGGAGACGTTGGATGAACCAGGTGCGCGAGTCCCGCCGGTTGCGAAAAATTTGTCCTTCGCCGCTGCTGCCACTTTTATCTTCCGACATGAAAATTTTTCGGGCCATTTCGGCGTGCGGGGCGGCCGAATAATTCAGGGCGAAGCAAGCGGCAGTTGTCAGAATACCAAGAATAAAGAGCGGCGTAAGCACACGGATGAGACTCGTGCCAGCGGTCAGCATGGAGACGATCTCATTGGCGCGCGACATGCGACCAAGAACGAAAAGGAGCGCGAGTAGGAGCGCGACTGGCAGCAGGATGACTAGAATCTGTGGGACCTGGGTCGCGTAAAATTCCAGGACGCGCCCGATGGTGAAGTGCAGGTCGAAGAAGCTCGAAATGCTGTCGCTGATATCGAAGATCAGCCAGATCGCAATGAACCCGACGATGCAGTAAAGGTAGGCCTGCAGGAAGTTTCGGGTGATATATCGATCAAATAAGTTCACAACGCTTTCCGAACGATTTGGCGTAGGCTCTAATTTAACGTCATGATTGCGCTGCGCGAGTCCATTGGCTCGGATTTGGTAGAACGAATCGGGGCGCTTTTTTCGCCCAATGGGCGGCTGGCGAAAGTGAAAAATTTCGAGTGGCGTCCGCAGCAGCAACAAATGGCAGTGGCGATGGCGCGCGCGCTGGAGGAGGAACAACATCTGGTGGTGGAGGCGGGCACCGGCGTCGGCAAATCGCTGGCATATTTGGCTCCCGCGGTCCTGTTCGCGGTCGAGCGAAAGAAAAAGGCCATCATCTCGACGCACACCATCAATCTGCAGGAGCAACTTCTCTACAAAGACATTCCAATTCTGCAAAAACTTCTGCCGGAGACCTTCGAGGCCGCGCTGATCAAAGGGCGGCAGAATTACGTTTGTCCGCGCCGGCTTTTACGCGCGCGCGAGCAACAAAACGATCTTTTCACCGGGCCGGAGCAAAATGAGCTGGAAGAGATTGCTGCGTGGGCGGCGCGAACACGAGACGGCACGCTGAGCGATTTGTCGTTCGAGCCGAACGCGAAGATTTGGGCGCAGGTTTGCAGTGAAGCTCACATTTGCACCCGAAAAGTTTGTGGGCAAAGCGATCGCTGTTTTTATCAGCGCGCCCGGAGGAAATTTGAGAATGCGCAGGTTGTCGTCATCAATCATACGCTCCTTTTCATGCTCCTGGGAGGCGTCGAGGAGCAGATGGAACGTGAAAGCGGGTTTCTCTTTCCCAACGATTTTTTGATTTTGGATGAAGCGCACACGGTTGAGCAAACCGCTTCGCGTCAACTCAGGACGCCCGTCTCGCAGTATCTTCTGCGCGCGACGGTGCAGCGGCTCTATAACGTGCGCACTAAAAAAGGACTGTTTACGGTGACGCGCGACGCTGAGGGCGTGCGATTGGCCGCGGAAATTGTAGAGGAGGTCGATCAATTTTTTGAGGCAGTAGGAGCGCGCTGTGATTTTCGCAAAGGTCGCGAGTTTCGGGTACGCGTCCCGCAGATTGTGTCGGACACCATTACGGGCCGTCTGATTGCATTGCAGTCACGCGTGGCGGACGTGGTCAGGCGTCAGGATGACGACATGTTGAAATCCGAGTTGCAGGAACTTGGCCGGCGGCTTTTCGACGCGCGTTGCGGAATACAAATGTTTCTCGAACAATCAGCCCGCAATCATGTTTACTGGGTGGAGCGGACCGGGAAAATCGGACAACTTCTCACCCTCCACGCCGCGCCGATCGATATTGCGCCAGATTTGCAGCAAATCCTTTTTCGTGACGGCTGCACCTGCATCATGACCAGCGCCACTCTGGGAGTAGGACAAAAAGATCTGACCTATTTTCGAAAACGCGTGGGCGCGGAAGAAGCCATGCCGCTCAAGCTCGGCAGTCCGTTCAATTTCAATGAGCAGATGAAAATGTTCGTTGTCCGCAAAATGCCGGACCCGCGCGAGGACGGCTACGAAGACGCGCTCGAACATTGGATCGAACATTTCCTCGGGAAAACCGACGGCCATGCCTTTGTCTTGTTCACCAATTATCGGGCGATGCAGGAGCTAGCTGTGCGAATGGAAAGTTTTTGCGCGGAACATGATTTGACTCTGCTGGTACAAGGCGGCGGCAAGCCGCGGACGAAGTTGCTCGAGCAGTTTAAGAATACGCCGCGCAGCGTACTTTTTGGGACCGACAGTTTCTGGGGTGGGGTTGATGTGCCTGGTGATGCGCTACGTAATGTCATTATCACGCGGCTGCCGTTCGCTGTGCCCGATCATCCTTTGATTGAAGCAAAATTGGAAAGCATCGAAGCAGCGGGTGGCGATGCTTTCACGGAATACTCACTCCCGGAAGCGATCCTGAAATTGCGACAAGGTGTGGGCCGACTCATCCGGACGAAAAGCGATCACGGCATCATCGTCATTCTCGATAATCGAATCGTGACGAAACCGTATGGCCGCGCCTTCATGAGCGCGTTGCCGAAGTGCCCGGTGGAGATTGTTTAGGATGGATGGGAATTTAATGCAGAAAAAAGTAGACGATCTGCGATCGCCGTTCTTGTAGTCGGGAGGTCCGAGCCGGCCTGGCGTTGAAACAGCCGGTCCAGCAATTTATATGTTCGCTTGAACATAATTGAAAGGCCCCTTAAAGTGGCCGTGTGAATACCGCTGTTTTGTCGATTCCAGGGGCGGTTTTGCCGGGACGCACCGCTAAACAGATCGAGCGTGCAAAAGAAACGGAACGCATTCTCTCGATTTTGCATCAGTGGGGGATTTATACCCTTGGTCAACTCGCGGCCTTGCCCCGCGATGATCTGGCGGCGCGACTGGGGACGCGTGCGGTTGAACTTTGGGAACGCTCCAATGGCCGGGCGGAACGAATTTTAAAACTCGTTTCGCCGCCCGAATCGTTCATCGAAAGTTTTGAGTTCGAAAATGAAATCGAAACGATCGAGCCGTTGCTCTTTATCCTGCGTCGGTTTTTGCAGCAGCTGGCAACACGTTTAAACGCGATCTATCTCGTCGCCAAAGAACTACGGCTGCGGCTCACTTTTGCCGACAAATCGGACTACGAACGCATCTTCAAAATTCCGCAGCCGACCAACAACGAAGACATTCTTTTCCGGATGCTGCACACGCATTTGGAAAACTTTACCTCGAAGCATCCGATCGTGGCGGTTGAATTGGAAGCGCAGCCGTCACGCTCGGTGCGGCAACAATTTGGACTGTTCGAAACGGCGTTGCGCGATCCGATGCAATTGCATGAGACGCTGGCGCGCCTTGTTGGATTACTCGGCACGGATCGGGTTGGCACACCGGTGCTGGAAGAAACGCATCGCCCGGATGCATTCCGAATGAAATCATTTGTCTGGGAATTTCGTCCGAGCCGGACTGGCGTTGTTGATCAGGAACACGGTGCTGTAGCGTCCGCTGTCGCCAGGGGAAACAATCGCCAATCCGGCTCGGATCGTCAGTCCGACTTGGACGCAAATGCACTGAGGGCAGCGCACGCTACAGCGCCGCCAGCCCTTCGTCGTTTTCGAAAACGAACAAAGGCGACGGTGTTACTGGAAAATAATCGGCCTGCTCATGTGCGTGCCGCGGCGGTCCGAGCCGGACTGTCGGTCCGGGTCGGACTAACGATTGATGGCGCAACGGTGGCGCAAGAAGGACCGTTTCCGCTTTCCGGAAACTGGTGGGACGAGCGTGTCTGGGCGCGGGTGGAATGGGATGTGGAAATCGAGAATGGAATTATCGCGCGCTGCTATTGTGATCAGGACGGCTGGGCGATCGATGGGATTTATGATTAACGAGCCGTCATCGATTACGAGCATGAGCATGAGCAGAAGTTCGAACCGAAACGACGACTTTTACTCATGCTCATCATCATGCTCATGCTCGAGGTTTGACTTCCATGCCTTACATCGAATTGCACGCTTGTAGTGCCTTCAGTTTTTTACGCGGCGGATCGTTGCCGGAGCAACTGGCGGAAGTCGCGGCGGAATTGGAAGTGCCGGCAATGGCATTGCTCGATCGCAATGGGGTTTACGGTGCGCAACGATTTTCGGTGGCGGCGCGGGAACAAAAAGTGCGGCCGATCATGGGGGCGGAATTAACGATGGAAGACGGCAGTTTGTTGCCGGTGCTGGTGGCAAGCCGTCTCGGTTACGCCAATCTTTGTTCGCTTCTTACCCAGGCGCATCTGCGCAGCAATGTGAAAGGCGAGTGCACAGTGAGATGGGAGGAGTTGCCGGAATTTGCGCAGGGTTTGGTGGTGCTTCTGGGAAACGCGCCGAATCCTCATCTGGGTAGCGCACCCGTCTCGGGTGAAAATGCCGGTCCGGCCCGGACTTTCGGCGTCTCACCGAAACAATCTTTTGAAAGTCCGCGAAAGCGAGACGCTTTCGGTCCGAGCCGGACTGGCGATTCCACGCAAGACGCGTGCGCTACCCAGACTACTGAAGATCGAGCGCAGCGGTTAATCGAGGCGTTTGGCCGCGAAAACGTTTATGTCGAAGTTCAACGGCATTTTTTGCGGGGCGAAGATCGGGTTAATCGCGCACTAATTGATCTCGCTTCGAAATTTCGGTTAGCGGTTATTGCGACTAACGGGGTGCAGTACGCGAAGCCTTATGGTCGCCAGGTTCTGGATGTTTTCACCTGCATCCGCGAGCACACACACCTCGATCTCGCCGGAAAACTTTTATCACAAAACGCCGAGCGCCATTTGAAGAGCGATGCGGAGATGCGCGCGATTTTTCCCGATTTACCAGACGCAATCACGAACACCGAACGACTGGCGGATCGCTTGCAGTTTTCCCTCGAAAACATCGGCTACGAATTTCCTGAATATCTGGTACCGGACGGACACAGCATGAATTCGTTTCTGCGCACGATGGTGCTCTTTGGCGCGCAACAGCGCTACGAATCCATTTCAAAAAAAGTGAAACGCCAGCTGGAAGAAGAACTCGCGCTCATCACCCGACTTGGATTCTCCGGATATTTTCTGATTGTGTGGGACATCGTAAATTTTTGCCGGGAAAACAACATCATGGTGCAAGGCCGCGGGAGCGCAGCCAACAGCGCGGTTTGTTTTTGCCTCGGGATCACGCCGGTCGATCCGGTCAGTAATCATCTCGTCTTCGAACGGTTTTTGAACGAGAGCCGCAAAGGCTGGCCCGATATCGATCTCGATTTACCGAGTGGCGATCGGCGCGAGCGTGTCATCCAGGAAATTTACCGGCGCTACGGCAAACACGGCGCAGCCATGACCGCGAATGTAATTACATATCGCGGACGAAGCGCGGCGCGCGAGATCGGAAAAGCGTTGAATTTTTCCCCGAGCACGCTCGATCGCTTTTCGCATTTGTTCGCGAACGGCGATTTCCCGCACACTCTTGAGCTCGAGGCACAAATCGAGCAGGCTGGTTTGCCGAAAGCGCATCCACGCATGCCGGCATTCGTCGGTTTGTATCACGCTATTTACGGATTGCCGCGGCACCTCGGGCAGCACTCCGGTGGGATGATTATTTGCCAGAATAAGCTGAGCTCGTTTGTGCCGTTGGAAAACGCGTCGATGCCCGGCCGGGTCGTGGCGCAATGGGACAAGGATGATTGCGAAGATCTCGGAATCGTGAAAGTCGATCTGCTCGGGCTCGGAATGATGTCGGTGATGCAGGACGCGTTTGAACTTTGTCGCGAGCGCGGCCGGCCTCTCGATCTCGCCCACATTCCGAAAGATGACGCGAAAACTTTTGAGATGATGCAAACGGCCGACACCATCGGTGTTTTCCAAATCGAAAGTCGGGCGCAAATGGCGACGCTCCCGCGGCTAAAGCCAAAATGTTTTTACGATGTCGTGATCGAAGTCGCGATCATCCGCCCGGGCCCGATCCAGGGTGACATGGTGCATCCGTATCTGGCGCGTCGCGCCGGAAAAGAAACGGTCACGTATTTCGATGAGAGGCTAAAGCCGGTGCTCGAGCGTACCCTCGGCGTCCCGTTGTTTCAGGAACAAATGCTCAAGATCGCGATGATCATGGCGAATTTTTCTGGGGACGAAGCGGAAGAATTGCGGCGTGCGCTCAGTTTTCATCGCTCAGAAGAGCGGATGAATCGGGTGAGTGTGAAGTTGCGGGAGGCGATGGCGCGTAATCGGGTCGCGCCGGACGTGATCGAGAAGGTTTTGCATTCGATCACGTCGTTTGCGCTCTACGGATTTCCGGAATCGCACGCTATCAGTTTCGCGATTCTGGCTTATGGCAGCGCCTATTTAAAAGCGCACCGTCCCGCCGAGTTCTACGCGAGTTTGATCAACAACCAGCCAATGGGTTTTTATACACCGGCGACAATTGTGAAAGATGCGCGACGGCACGGAGTGAAAGTGAAACCGGTCTGCGTGACGCAATCGGACTGGAATTGCGCGGTTGTTGCCGATGACACGATTCGATTGGGCTTTTGCGTGGTGAACGGATTGCAGCGTGAACACGCCGATGACTTTTTAAGGGAAAGGAACGAGCGGCCGTTTGCGTCACTGGAGGATTTTCGGAAACGGGCGTTGCTAACGAAAGAAGAATTGCGTCGCCTGGCGAACTTGGGAGCGCTGAATTGTTTCGCGGAACATCGCCGTGCGGCGATGTGGAGAGTCCAGGAAACCTCGCATGATGATTTGCTGACTCCAACCCGTCATCCCGAGTGTAGCCGAGGGATCTCGTCGCAATACGTAAAGGTGGCGCAACGGGATTCCTCGCCTCCGCTGCGCTCGGCTCAGAATGACGGGGGAGTAGAATCACCGCTCGCACCGATGACGTTACCCGAGCGGGTGCGTGCGGATTACGAAGTGATGGACCTAACCACTGGAC
The DNA here is from genome assembly GCA_046732175.1 of Verrucomicrobiota bacterium. Taxonomy (GTDB): domain Bacteria; phylum Verrucomicrobiota; class Verrucomicrobiia; order Chthoniobacterales; family UBA10450; genus AV69. The sequence goes on along the minus strand of JBKPMO010000015.1, from coordinate 42,404 downwards.
CACATCCGATGAAATTAGTGCGTGAACAATTGCCAAATGTATGGCGGGCCACTGATCTGGCGCAGGCAAAACATGGCTCCATCATCCGCATCGCGGGAAATGTTATTTGCCGTCAACGGCCCGGCACGGCGAAAGGCTTCGTCTTCATCAGTCTCGAAGATGAAACCGGGGTATCGAATGCGATTGTCACGCCGGATTTATTCGAACAAAGCCGATTACTCATCACTGAAGAACCATTTCTCGCGATTGAAGGCGAAGTCCAGAACACCGACAACGTCGTCTTAATCAAGGCGGAGAAAATTTTTCCGCTGATCAGCGATGGTTTGGTCGGATCGGAGTCGCACGATTTTCGATAATCAGAACGTGGGAGCGGCCTTAGTGCCGCTGTTATTCTGTCGGGACACTGAGGTCCCTCCCACATTGTCCCACAGTTACTCGCCGGCGTGCCGTTTTGCGATTGGTTTGGGCCCGGTGATCTCCTGCGCGGGTTGGTCACCGATCCAATCGGTGTGAAAAATTCCCGGCTTATCGACGCGCTCGTAGGTATGGGCGCCGAAGTAATCACGTTGCGCCTGCAGCAAATTTGCCGGCAAGCGCGCGGAACGATAGCTATCGAAATAGGCAAGAGAGGCGCTGAAAGCGGGCGCCGCCACGCCATAATTGACGGCAGTCGAAACCGCCACGCGCCAGTTGTGCTGTGTCCTGGCGATGATATCGGTGAAATATTCGTCCAACAGAAGATTGTGCAGGTTGGGGTTGCGCGCGTAAGCCTCGACGATTCGGTTGAGAAATTTCGCGCGAATGATGCAACCGCCACGCCAGATGGTAGCGATATCGCCAAAGCTCAAATTCCAATGGTAGGCGGTGCTGGCGGCGCCAAGCAGTTCCATCCCTTGCGCGTAGGAGACAATTTTCGAGGCGTAAAGTGCGTCGTGCACCGCCTGGATAAGCTCGTCACGATTGCCCTCGAACTTTGGCAATTCCGGTTGTGGCAAGATTTTCGACGAAGCTACACGTTCGTCTTTTCGTGAGGAAATGACGCGTGCTTCCACGGCGGCGTTGATGGTTGAGATGACGACGGATTGAGTCAGCGCCGATTGCAGAGTCCAAAGTCCAGTTCCTTTTTGCCCTGCTTTGTCGAGAATGACATCGACCATCGGTTTACCAGTATCGGGATCTTTTTTCCGAAAAATATTGGCGGTGATTTCGATGAGATAACTTTCCAGCGCACCCTTGTTCCACTTCGCGAAAATTTCGGCCAGAGCTTCAGCTTCGATGCCAAGGACATTTTTCAGAATGGCATACGCTTCGCAGATCAACTGCATGTCGCCATACTCGATCCCGTTGTGCACCATCTTGACGTAGTGACCGGCGCCGTCCGGGCCCATGTAGCGACAGCATGGTTCGCCGTCGACCTGGGCGGCGATCTTGCGGAAGATCGGCGCGATCAACTCGTAGGATTCGCGGGAACCGCCGGGCATGAGCGACGGGCCTTTCAGCGCGCCTTCTTCGCCCCCGGAAACTCCACACCCGACGTAGTGAATTCCCTTTCCTTCGAGATCGTGAAAGCGCCGTTGGGTATCGGTAAACAGTGAGTTGCCGCCGTCGATGAGGACGTCGCCTTTTTCCAGGAGCGGGGCGACTTCAGCAATCACCTGATCGACCGGATTGCCGGCCTTAATCATCATCATCACTTTGCGGGGACGTTTCAGCGCACGGACAAGTTCCTCGACCGTTTTAGTTGGCGTGATGTTTTTTCCTTTGCCGCGGGTGGCAACAAACTTTTCCGTGACTGCGGTAGTGCGGTTGAAAACAGCTACGGAGAATCCCTTTGATTCCATGTTGAGAACGAGATTTTCTCCCATAACCGCGAGGCCGATCAGGCCAATATCCGATTGCATCGTCATGACTTTGAGAGTTGGTTTTGAGGTGCCTTAGAATCGAAGCAACTCACTAAACCGGTATCGGCGGCGAATGGCAAATTACGATTGTGATGTAGCGGTGGTAGGGAGCGCGCTCGACGTCGCGGGAGCGGAAGACACCCTCGGCGCGGGGGCGATCGTTCAGTTTTTCGGTGACGTCCGCCCGCTGGAAAACGGGGAGCCCATTGATGGCATCGAGTACGAAGCGCATCGGGAAATGGCCGAACATCAGTTGCAGAAGATTGCGGACGAAGCAGCGGAGCGGTTTGGCTTATTGGGCATTCGTTTGCATCATCGCGTTGGTTTTGTGGCCGTGGGCGAAACCTCATTGTTCCTGAGGGTGGCGGCGGCTCATCGCGGTGCAGCATTCGACGCCAGCCGATGGATCGTGGATGAGTTGAAGAAACGCGTCCCGATTTGGAAGTCGATCGTGGTGAGATCGGACAAGGTGAGGGGAAAGACAATGCTGGTATGAATTGGGCCAATCGTCTCACGCTCAGCCGCCTTGCGTTAACCGTACTGTTCGTGGTGGCGTTGAGTTCGCCCTGGCGCTATGCCCACACGACCGCTTTGGTTACTTTTCTGGTTGCCGGCGTTACCGACTTTTTTGATGGCGAGATCGCACGCCGTTATCAAACGGTGACAAACTTTGGGAAATTAATGGATCCGCTGGTCGACAAGATCATGATCGCGGCCGCGTTCATCTCGCTGGTGCCATTGCGCGCGATTCCTGCGTGGGCTGCGACGGTGGTAGTCGGCCGAGACTTTTTAATAACGGGACTGCGTTTGATGGCGAGCGCAAAGGGGCATGTGCTTTCGGCGGAACGTTTGGGTAAGCACAAAACCTCCTGGCAAATCATCACGGTCATTTTCTTTCTCACCTTGCTTGCGATTGCGGAATGGAGCCGGAACATCATGGCCAGCGATTGGTGGCAACGTGCGTGGAACGATGCTGGTGCAGCGCTGGTATGGTTGACGGTGGCGCTGACCCTTTATTCTGGTCTCGGCTACGCTTGGCGACATCGCGCTGTCATCGAGTCGGACGTCTAGCCTATCCAGGTCAGTAGCAACAAAGCGCCGGTAGTTTTTCCTGCGAGACGATTGCAACAATATCTTCGGACGGGAAACTCGTTATCGGCGCGAGTTCTAGAATGTGTAGGTGAACCCGGCGAAATATCGATTTCGGGTGTAGCTGAGCAATTGTGAGGCATTGGCTGATGTGGAACCTCGATCCCGTTCGATGTGACTGTAACCAGCGTTAGCAGCAAGAGACGGTGTAATGGCGTAGCGAACTCCGGGTGAGACTTCAAAAATGTTATCCCCTCCGCCGGCAACTCCACCGTTAAGCCCAATTTCCGCGCTTTGGGCCCCCGTCGCATGCTGGTAACTAACAGCGACATTGGCGGAGATCCGCGGCGTGACTCTGTAATTTAGCAGCAGATTTGTCCGAAAGGTTTCGCGCCCCGAACCTGCCCCCGTCCCAGATTCTTCGATCGAGTAACGATTTGTCCAAACTACATAAGTCCCCGCTCCAGATCTAGTTCTTCCCGACTCAAACGAATAATGAAGTCCAGCCTCAATGTAAGGCGAGGTCTGCTCAGAGCGAAATTGCACGCCGCCCCGAAATATCCCCAGTAAGTGTGGTCCGAACGTTTGGTCTAATCCGGCAGTTAAGATCTGATTAATGTGAGTGCGTCCAGTATTTAGATAGTCAGTAATACCAATTCGATACCCGGCAGTGGCGGTTGTCGTAGGAAACAAGAGGTATCGGGCCTCCTCGCCCAATTGATTTTGTAAACGATCTCCTGACGAGGCAGCAGAATTGTCGTACGCAATCGCGCTGAAGGTATAACTGGTGGTGGTCGAAAAGCGTGGCGTCCACCTGTAGTGTGCAGAAATGTTTTCTGACGTCCTGAAGAAATTCCCCAGTCGTCGATTAGCGCTCAATTCGCTGGTGACGTCGGGTTGCGCTTGGTAGGCGGCGAAAGCCGAAAGATCAAAAGTTAGGCGCTCGCTTGCTCTGTATACGAGGAAGAGCCGGAGGTAGATGTTCGGGTCATAATCCCTGCCGCCGGGATGCGCGAAATAGTAAGTAATTCCAGCCCCAGTGATTAGGTCTATCGCCATCCGTGGACTACCGAACCGGTAACTGAAAAGTGCACTCGGATTCGCAAACCACGAGGGCGAGCCGTTGGGAACCAAATTGACGTTGTCGTCATATCCAGCAGCCAGAGACGTCGACAGTTTGAGTTGGCGACCCAAAATGAAGTCGGGAGCAACCAAGCCGGCGCCGGCGCGAGGAGTGCCATCACCTGGCGCGGCCTGCACACCTGGCTCCCCTAAAGAAGGGGTGAATTCCGGCGGGGTTTCGGTCGGCGCTTCCGTCTCGTCTGGCGGTGCTGTTAAAGCGTCTTGCGCGAGGAGAGGCCCAGCGAGGACAAGAGTCATTGCCGCAATGCCGATTCTAATAAATCCCATGATCCTCAAGTTCGCGTACGATCTAAAGATGCCCCGCAGATAAGAGAAATAGTAAAAAGCCGTTGCAGCGTAGGAACTCATATTGCCCAGTTCAACTCTTTTCTCAGCAGCACTCGTGCTGAATACGCTCCTTAGATTGCCAGGTCCACCATCGCCCTGTTGATATCCTGCCATTTGCCAACCGTTTGCCAGCCGATGAGTTACCAATTTTGCGCGATCTTCATTGCTAATCAGCGGGTGAAGGGAATCGAACCCTCGTCAGTAGCTTGGAAGGCTACAGCTTTACCATTAAGCTACACCCGCGCCTGGCGGCCAAAATTGCAGTACCCACCCCTTCCTGCCAAATGCTTTTTCTGACACTTGCCAAGCCCTGCCAGCACCACTAGCACTCTCCTATGTTTAGAATCGCATTCCTTTTTCTTTTGGCTGTCACGACCTCACTCCGGGCGGACCTTACACTTATCCAAAAAGTGGACGCGGCAGGCACGACTGGCGAAATGACGATCAAATTCAAGGGAGATAAGCTGCGAATCGATCCGGCGCCGGAGCTTTCGATCATCACTGATTCAAAAACAGGCAACACAGTTACGCTTATGCACGGAGAAAGGAAGGTGATACGAATCTCCGCCGATAAGATGAAAGCGGCCGCGGAAATGGTTAAGAAATTCACCGCCGCTACCCCCGCTGAGCAAAAGGCGAAACTGACGCCGCTCGGCCGCAAAGAAACAGTGAACGGAATGCCAACGGAAGTTTTCACCGCGGATACCTCAGTTGGTAAGGCGACTTATTATATCGCCATGAACTATCCTGATGGGCCCGCAATCATTCAAGAAATGAAAACCGCGCAGCCGTCAGCCCTGGCAAACTCTGGTACGAACATCCCCGATTTCCGGGACCTGCCCGGCGTTCCGGTCAAAATAGAGATGGACACAGCGAGGGGCCATGTCGTCATGACCCTTATTTCGGCGAAACGCGATCCCATTCCCAACAACGTGTTTGATGTTCCGGCGAATTATACAGACATGAAAATGCCGGATTTTTTTGGTGAAAAGAAGGTTCAGGAGAATGCGGCCGGATCGAGGGTGCCTGGATCACCGCCAACGGTCCCGGTGCCGTCCGTCACTCCATAAAGAGGGCGCCTGCGTGGCGGCGCCGTTTATTCTCGCGTCAAACTCGCCGCGCCGTCGCGCGCTCCTGGCGGAAGCAGGCTATGACTTCGAAGTGGTTGTGCCGGCAGTCAGCGAAGTGGCGACTGCGCAGCTCTCCTTACGCGAGCTGACAATTGCGAACGCGACGCGCAAGGCAATGGCCGTATCCCGTATCTACCGGGGTAGACTAGTGCTCGCGGCTGATACGCTCGTCGCGATGCAGGGGAAGATCATTGGCAAGCCCCGTGACTTAAACTATGCGCGAATAATTCTGCGGCGGTTGAGTGGACGAACGCACGACGTCTGCACGGCGGTTTGCATCGTCGGTCCGCGAGGAAGAATTAGTTTCGCCGAAATTTCGCAGGTCCGTTTTCGCAAGCTCACTGAGAGCGCTATCACCAAGTATTTCAAGGTGGTGAATCCAGTCGATAAGGCCGGTGCTTATGGCGCGCAGGGTGCGGGTGGAAGTATTATTGCAGCGGTCAAAGGGTCGGTGACGAACGTGATTGGTTTGCCGATGGAGCGCACCAAGAAAGCGCTCGCGCAAATTGACATCCGGCCGCTCAGCGGATCTCAGCTATAACTTCCCGGGGTTGGGTCGAAACGTGTGCCGGTTCACGTTTCAATACCCGATAAAGAAACCAGACAATGAAACAGTTGGCCAGCAGCAACACAGCTGCACCAACCGTCGGCTGATGGAAAAAATGCCGGATCTCCAGCGGGATTAAGGCGGCGGTGGCGAATATCATCAAGAATTCGGCCCAGCGTTGCTGCAGATATACTCCAATGCCTTCCGTGCACAAAATCCCGGCATAAAAGAGCGCTACCAGCCCAGCCGCGTGTAACGCGCCTCCAGCAAGTATATCCTGAAGGCGGGTCAGGAGATAATGTGCCGCCTTACCGTGTACCACCAGCGCTTCGTCATCGATCCAATCCGAGATCGCGTCCGTCCAGGCCGGCCGACTGTTTAAAAACATCACTGAGATTCCGAAAGAGAGCAGAAGCACGCCTTTGAGCAGCTTGAAAACGGCGATCAGCTTGAGATAGCGAACGCGGTTTTGCGGTCGCAGAATTTTGAGATCAGCTGTCCGGTGAGACACCCGTAATATTGCCCCGATCTGCGTCAGTCCGCAACGATTAGGCTTCCGCGACAGCAAATCTCCATTTTATTCCCATCGGGATCTTCAAAGAAGAATGCGTAATAACCTGGACTGTATTCCGGCCAGATTTGCGGACCCTCCAGGTTTTGCCCTCCGGCCTCACGGACAATTTTGGCGACGCGATCGACTTGTTCGCGCGTCTCCGCCCAGAATGCGATACGCGTATTATTTGGGCGATGATTGGCGTCTTCGTCGAAGGCAAAGAATTCCGAGGGTTTGCCGGCGCCGTCTTTTTCAAACGCGCCCCACTCCTCCGCGCTTTTATCGAGGGCAAATCCAATTGCCGGCAGAACTTTGGCGAAAAATTCCTGCGCCCGCGTCCGATTTCGGACACGCAGATCGATGTGATCAAAGAGACGTCGTTTCACGGCTGGGATTGGTAGCGCAATTATGGCGACCGTCTTCGAGCAGTCGTTAGCTCTTCTTTAATTCAGCCAGAGCTTGGAGCACTTCTTCGCTGTGGATTTGCGGTTTTACACCGGTGAATACCTTCGCGATTTTGCCTTCCGGGTTGATGATGAACGTATTGCGCGCAGACATCTTCTTACCGTCGTAGTCCTTTAATGAGCCATAAGCCTCAGATACTTTGGTATCGGTGTCGGCTAGTAGTTTAAAGTTCAAGCCTTCCTTCGCGCAAAATTGCTTATGTGACTCGGCATTGTCCACACTGACGCCGAGGATAATGGCGCTCGCGTTCTGATATTTGGCGAGGTCGCGCTGGAAGTTCTGCGCTTCCAGAGTGCAACCGCTGGTGAAATCCTTTGGATAGAAGTAGAGAACAACCCACTTCCCTTTGTAGTCGTTTAAACTAACCTGCCCACCTTCATTCGAAGTTAGATTAACTGCAGGTGCTTGAGCGCCGACTTGAGGTGTAGTTTGTGCCATGGCGAATGGTGTTGCTGCTAAAATAATAGTAGTTAGTATGGTCACCTTCATAATTAGACTTCGGTTAACTGTAAATTTGCTTCTTCACAGACTCCATCCAGTAAATTCCAGTAGGCATCGAGTGCTTCCTCTGCTGCATTCATGATAGTGCGGGGCGACGTGCCAGAATCAAGACAGCGCCCAATTGCGGATCGTTCGGCGGCACGATGCTCCACGTCAGCGGTGGCGTGCACTTCAAAATAACGAAGAGCTTGAGGACTGTGAATTCCGTAGCAGTCGCGGAGACCCCGCAATTTTTCCGCTGCTACTTCCGGCTGCTGAGATTCGTAGGCATAAAGCGCGGTGAGCCCGCTGGCAATATTACGATTGGTTAAGCGGGCGAAGGTCGTGATCGAGTTGGCTGTTTTGGGAACGGGTTCGGCACCTTTGACTGCTTGTCCTCCCTGGCCGGTCGCAGCCGCGAAATCCAGCCATAACTCCGGGTGCGGCGCCGGATTCGTCAGCTCGTCATCCAGGTTTCGCTGCAGCGCGGATCTGATCACTGAATCGCTGGCGCAGTTAATCGCGTTTTTCAGATAACGAGGAAACGCTGCGACATGCGGGTAATAAACGCGAGAATAGGTGGCGAGCTGATCGGACGTTAATTCACCGCGTTGCCAGGCACGGTAGAACGGGTGTTGCAAGATGGATCGTTCGCGAATCAAATCGTCCAGGGCGCGCAGGGTTTTTTCGGTTGTCATACCGTTTTAATGCTTCGGCGGTCCTTCCCTGAACGCAAGCGCAAAAAATGTGGGCCGCTTTCTAAGCGACCCAATTCCACTGCGAATGCATCACCATGAATAGCGCCGCCAGCACGCTGGAAAGAATGCAGTAAGTCAGGTGAAAAGCGCGACTACGGGTTCCGGGGAGCGCAAACACGATAAAAAGAGGGAAAATCACAATATCAAACCGTGGAATCGACACGTACATGCCCCAACAGGAGAAAAAGAGGACTGCGGTCCAAAGATAAACGGTGTAAGAGAGACGCAACTGTCGGAGCGCGAAGATGGCCGCACCTAAGACCAACAGGAGAAAGGAAAAATCGAGTTTGTCGTGATGTTCCGGGCTTAATGCGGGGGCATGACGAAACAGCCACGCCGCGGGATACCATGGCCACATCAGGCGACGTCCCCAGGTATTTTGAAGATCGACTATGATCGTCCAGCTACCGAAGTTCAGCTTCAAAAAAAGTGCGAAGGCGAAAAGTGCGGCCGGAATGAGCGCGAACGCCGTTGCATTCCACCTCACCTGTTGCAGCCTGCAGTTTCGCTGGGCGAGATATTCAATCAATAAAGGAAGAAGAAGGATGATTCCTTGCGATCGTGTCAGGGTTGCGAGAGCGGTGAGAATACAAGCTGTCAGCCAACGATTCTTCCGCGCATAGTAGAATGCACCGACAGTCAGTGCCAGAAACAATGATTCACTATAAACGGAAGAAAAGAAGAAAGTAGTAGGAAAGATCAAGAGATAGATAATCGCGCGAGATACAATCTCTTGATCAAAGTCAATCGCCAGAAGGGCGCGGAAATAACCAAGAGCAACAAGCAAGGCTATGTTCGAAAGAACAATTCCGGTTAGTAACCACCAATAGTCATTCTCAGGCAGAAAAAAGATGGCGTGCGTAGCTCGAATTAATAATGGATAGAGCGGGAAAAAGGCGGCATTGCTGGGCATTCCGGGTTGATAGTGATAACCATCGCGCGCGATCTCGACATACCAACCGGCGTCCCAGCGCGATAACATATTTACCCATGGATGATTAGTTGCCGAAATGTGGTTCACCACGGCATGTCTGTTGCCGTCGGCGCCAATTTCCCACGCCGCAGGAAAGGCGATGGAAAGCGGAATTAAAGAGAAGCCTAACCGTGCAACCAACAAGAGCGCGAGCCGAGTAATGAGAAAAGGAATGATAACGTCGCGTGCGAACCAATCCGGTATCTTCGAAAGGGGCAAACTAATTCGCGTTTTCAAACGGAATAATCAAAAGATGACGAGAATTTGGACAATCGGACATTCCACGCGAACAATCGAGGAGTTTATCGAGGCCTTGCAGGCAAACGGAATCAAACTAGTTGCCGATGTCCGGCTCTTACCAGGTTCCAAGCGTTATCCACAATTTAATAAGGAAATGCTGGCGAAATCCTTGACCGATGACGGCATTGGTTACGAGCATTTACCAGAATTGGGTGGCCGGCGAAAGGCGCGCAAGGATTCGCGCAACACTGCCTGGCGAAGTGATGCGTTCCGTGGTTACGCTGACCACATGGAGACACCAGAGTTTGTCGCGGGAATAGCGCGCCTGGAGGAAGCGACAGAAAGATGGGGTCCAGCGGCGATCATGTGTGCAGAAGCAGTCTGGTGGAAATGCCATCGCAGCCTGATCGCCGATTACTTGAAGGCCCAAGGCACCGAAGTCATTCACATTATCAATGCAAACAAAATACAGCTGCACCCCTTTACTTTGGCAGCGAGAATTGTGAATGGAAGGCTCAGTTACGCTGACGAACTGCCGGAACTATTGTAGGGCGTCTTCCAGACGCCTGTTCAGGAAAATGCCGTGTTGGGCTGTAGTGTCGGCCCTGTCGGCCGCAGTTTTGGCTCACTCCCGCTTTCTCACCGGCTCTGAGAGCGCTTTCGCAATTTCATCGAGTGGTTTTCGTTGCAGGATCATCAATGGGTGAGCCAGCGTCGGAATTTCCATGTTCATTCCAACCGGCATGCGGGAGCTTTTGGCGCGGAGAATGAGCAGATCCCAGGGCGTCCAGAATGAGCTGACATTTATGTCGCGCAGCGCCAGGCAATGGCGATTGAGCCTTTGTAGAAACTCGCTCCCTGGACGCATTTGTTTGCACGCCATCCGACCATTCAAGAATGCCAGCAGAGTGCCATGATTCGGCGTTGAGATGGTGACGACCCGATCGACTCGCCGACTACCTCCGAGCATCTGAACGTAATGGCGACAAACGAGTCCGCCCATGCTAAAGCCAACCAGATCGAATCTCTCAGTCAGCGGAAAGTGGTCTTGAACATAATCGCGTAACTGCACCGAGATCCTTTCCAGGCTGACGCTGCCGTCGCGGCCCTGAAGATTAATGGCCAGACTCCTGCGACCATCTCGTGCCAGCCGCTGCTGGAGAATTCGCATCGAGGCCGCCGAATCAGCGATCCCGTGGACGAGGAGAGCGCGATTGTGGGTAGGGTGCGCGCGATTCGATGCCACCGTGGTAGCCTGTTCACTGAAAATATCAGGCGCGCACGCCGCCCAAATACGAGACGAGAAATTTTTCACCATCTACGTTCGCACCTCTGTTGCGCTCGGGTGAATCGAAAATTTTTCCCAAAACATTGATCTGGGCGATTGATGCGACGATTTTCCGCCGCGCGCTGACGTTAACGCGATTCGCGCCAGTTGCGGTGCGCAATGTAGGCGGGCACCGGCGGCGCGGACTTTTCGCGCTCGAGCATTCTTTCCGCGAGCCAGTGAAACCATTCGTTGCCGGTTTCCCGGTGCAAGGTGCGGCGCCATTCTTCGGAATACACTTTCAGTTTCTGCCACGAGATGATGAGCGGGCCGCTAAAAAAATCATCGACCAAATCCAGCGTCACCTCGCGCCGAAAAACCAAAACGCCGAGACTTTCCCAGGTAAGCGAGACTAGATAGACGGCATCCTCGCCATCGGGGCCGAGGACTTCTCGAATCTTCGCCGAGTCAGCGTCATCCGGCAGGGAAAGAACACGACGCAGCGCTGCGGTGAACGCAGGGCTCTGGAATGAACGCACCAATTCCAACATCGCGTCGCGCTTGCGCCGCCGCTGATACTGCCGGATCTGCACCGCTGCGAAAATGACGCCGGCAGTTACCGCGATCGCATTAATCAGATTGGCGATGTTGGAGATGTCCATTCGACGTCCGGCGAGAGCATTACGTAGGTTGGCCGGGACTCGAACCCGGAACCAACCCCGACAGGGTCGGGGCTGCTCAATTCATGTGCTGCGTAAGAACTGAAGCGCTTTCGCCGGATTTTTCATCTTTTTAAGCCGCTTTTCCAGCGCGCGGGCCTCCTGCGTTGAGGAAACCCGCCGAGAGGCGACTAGTTCTAGCCGAGCCGCAAATCGACGCGTCGTGTGACGACGACCGCGTTGGTGTTCGTTAACGCGCTCATCCAAACGATCACTCGCACCAAAATAATGACGTCCCGACATTCCGCGCAGAATGTAGACCCAAGCCATAAGTAAGAGTGGGTCGGCCGGGACTCGAACCCGGAACCAACGCCTTAAAAGGGCGCTGCTCTACCAATTGAGCTACCGACCCTCGGGAGAACCGTTTTCTAATCCGATTTGAGTGTTGAGGCAACATTTGGGGAGCGGAGCCATCTCTAAAGAATGGGACGTGACCAGGCCTTCGTCTTCGGCTACGGCGTGGGTTGCAGCGCGCGTCCCACCAATTCAGGGCGGCGGTCGTAGACCGCCGCTACAGAAGCGCGAGCAGGTCGCGCAGCGAATTTTTGCTTCGATCTAATTTGAAGATGGACAAGCCGGCAGCGGTTGCGGCTTGCCAGTCGCGCTCGGGATCGTCGCCGACGTGCAAGACGCTTTCCGAACGCAAATTTAGAAACTTGAGGGCGCGACGAAAAATTTCCGGGTCGGGTTTATCGGCACCAATTTCGCTCGAAACGAAGATGTGATCGAAATATTTCGAGATGCCGAGGCGCTCCAGGATCACGCGCAGGCGGCCATCGAAGTTGGAAACGATCGCTAGTTGAATGTGTCGGTGCAGTTGCTTGAGAACGTCACCGACGTCCGGATACAATTCCCAGACGCCAGACTCGGCGAAATGCTCGTAGGCGACTTCGAAGAAATTATCTCGATCCAATTCGCCGACTTCGGGGGCGGCTTCGCTGAGCACTTGATCGGCCAGTTCGCGCCACCAATCTTTGTCGTCGTTTTCGCGTGGGCCATCGATTGCCTCGCGCGGCGACATCTTCGCCCAAGCGGAGTAGAAGGCGCCGTCCAATTTTTTTGCGTCCAAATTCAAACCGACTTCTTCCCCAACGAGCGCGTAATGATCGCCTACGGTTTTCGTTAGATAAAAAAGCGTCCCGGCCGCATCGAAAAAGACGGCCTTCAAAGAGTCGGGTTCAATCATTAGGTAGTGCTGCGCTCCCCGTAATTTGTGCGAGATTAATTACCGCATGCTCTCGGTCGAGCACAACGATCCGATCAACGAAAAGATTCTGACGATTTCGGAGGACAAAATCGAAGGGTTTGTGCGCGAACCGTTCGAGGAAATCGCGGAGCGCAGTGCGGTTGAGGTCGATGTAGTGATGGCGCGGATCGCGGCGATGTTGCGCGCGGGAACAATTCGACGGGTCCGGCAGACTTTGCTTGCGACTAATCTGGCCGACGGCGCGCTGGTGGCGTGGAAAGTTGGTGAAGATAAAATCGACGCAGCGTTCGATTTCATGTTTCAACGCGACCCTTTTTCCGGTCACGTGGTCTTGCGCTCGACCGACACGTTGACAGCGGGCTCGGATTACAAGCTTTGGACCACGGTGAAGGTGCCGCATGGATTCTCGCTGGACGAACATTGCCGATTGCTCGCCGGCAAAGTCGGCGCGGAACGTTTTCGGATTATGCCGGCGAAGGGAATTTTCACACTTGGAGTCGGACACGTCCGCCGGAAAACCGTCGAACCGGGAAGTCGCGCTGACGCACCGGCGAAAATGATCGAAGTGCGCGCGGTCGAATTGAGTGAGCGCGAGTGGAGGGTGTTGCTCGCGCTGAAACGGGAGTTTGCGCCGGAAGAAATTCGACCTACGCCATGGGCCGCTCGCGCGAATGAGGCTGGAGTTTCGCTCGAAGAATTTTATGGCGTGGCTGAAGCGCTGAATGCTCGGAAAATCATCGGCCGGTTTTCCACGTTTCTCGAACACGTAAAACCAAGTTCTGGTGGCGTGCGAGTGACGCGGTTCAACGCGCTCTTTCATTGGGCGGTGCCGCCGGGCCGCGAGATTGAAGCGGGCGCTGAGGCGGGACGGCATCATATCCTCACACATTGTTACTGGCGCGAAGGCGGTCCGGAATTCCGGAACGTCAATATCATGGCCGTTGCACACGGCACCGACAAAGCGCGGCTGCTCGAGCACAAAACGGCGATCGACGCGCATCTCGCTGCGAAAAATATTCCGGTTTCGTATACCAATGTTTTTTGGGGCGGCCGCAGCGAGATCAAGCCTTCGGAAATCTCGCCGATGGTTTATCGGGATTGGCTGCGCGAGATGACGCCGCAGGCGGCGTGAATGCGGCGGCAGCATGATCGCGTTGATTGAAAAAATTCGCGGTGGCAACGATCTCTCCGCATTCGACGTGCAGGAAGCGGCGGCGTTTTTGCTCTCCGATTCAATTGAAGCAAAAACGAAGGCTGATTTTCTCACGGCGCTGCACGAGAAGGGCGAAAGCGCGAGTGAGATCGCTAGCTTCGTGCGTGTGCTATTGGAGCGCGCGGTTCCATTGGAGATCGATGGCGTCGGCGGGCCCGTCATTGATGTCTGCGGCACCGGGGGCGACGGCATCGACCTGTTCAATGTCTCGACGGCGGTCACATTTGTGCTGACGGCGGCTGGAGCGACGGTGGTGAAACATGGAAACCGCCGCGTGACTTCGCAGAGCGGTAGTGCGGACGTGCTGGAAGCGCTTGGTATCGCGATTGACTTGGAGCCGGATGATCTGCGCGAATGCATTAAGCGGCTTGGCTGCGGATTTGTTTACGCGCGAACCTATCACTCGGCGTTTCGGGCGATGGCGGAAATGCGTTTGCGCCTGGCCAGAAAACATCAACGGACAATTTTCAATTTGCTCGGCCCGCTGCTAAATCCGGCGCGCCCAAAACGGCAACTAATCGGCGTATTTGCTCCTGACCTGACCAGGCTGTTCGCCGAGGCGTTGCGCCAACTCGATTGCGAGCGTGCCTGGATCGTAAGCGGAACTGCGGTCGATACGCTTAGCTTGGATGATGTCTCGACGATTGGACCGACCTCGGTGGCGGAACTTGACGCTGGTAAGATCACATCTGCTGTCCTGGACACGCGCTGGCTCGGCATTCCACAGGCGACGTTGCCGGAACTAGTCGGAGGGGATGCCAGGACAAATGCGGAAACAATTACGCAAATTCTGGCGGGAACGGAAACCGGGCCGAAGCGCGATCTCGTGATTGTCAATGCGGCGGCGGGTTTCGTCGTCGCCGGTTTGGCTAACGAGATGAATGCTGGAATCGCAATGGCGCGCGAGGAGATCGATTCGGGCCGAGCTATGGAAAAACTGAAGGCGCTGCAAAATTACAGGCAGTAGGGTAGGCCGCTTAGGCTGCCAATTCCAAATTCCGGCAAGCGACGCGGTTGCCCTCAATTGCAGGGCGTTTCGATGAAGTGCCGAACGGGGTCCGAGCCGGACTAACGGTAAAGCGCATCCCTCCGGCCTTACAAAAAACCTTCGCGGTACAATTGGTCGAGATTTCTCAGCAAGGCAATTGCCAGAGCATTTCGATCGACCGGGCGGCCGAGAACGATGGCAAGCGAGGTTGCGCGGTCGCGTAGTTCTTCAGGAAAGTGGCTCGGCATCTGGTTCACGTTGATGCCAATACCGACAACGGCGAGATGCGGCGCCCCGAGTTGGGCGCGCATTTCCACCAACACCCCAGCGACTTTGCGTCCATCAATATAGATGTCGTTAGGGTGTTTGATTGTCGCTTTGCGGAAACACGCGCTTTCCACTGTCCAAGCAATTCCCTTAACCGCCCAGTCCACCAATCGCGCCGAATCCTGCACGGCAACGTTCGGTCGGAGCAGAATAGAACACAGGAGTCCTTTCCCTGCCGGCGATTCCCACGCGTTGCCGCGTTGCCCGCGCCCTGTGGTTTGGTATTCGGCGAAAACGACGAGACCTTCCGGAACGTTTCCGTTCGCCATCTGCAGCACGACATCGTTGGTCGAAGTTGTCTCCTCCAGTACGGTAATCTCCGTCCCAACCGTGCAGTGACCGAGCCCGGCGCGCAATTTCGCCGCGCTCAACCGATCAGCTGTCAACATGCGTTAGCTCAAGCGAGATATCGATGGCTCGCGGCGAATGGGTCAGGGCGCCGACTGAAATGTAATCGACACCAGTGGCGGCAATCCGCCGAACCGTTCTTAAATTGATCCCGCCGCTGGCCTCGAATTTCACGCCTTGTTTGCGACCGAGTGCGATCGCTTCCCGCATTTCCGCCGTCTCCATGTTGTCGAGCAGGATGACGTCGACGCCGTCCATCTGCACCAGCGCGCGGACTTGTTCAAGATTGTCGGCTTCCACTTCGATCTTCATTTCGGGGTTCTGTGCCCGAGCCTCCCGAATCGCCGCCGCCAGTTTTTCGAGATCCTGTTCCGCCGCGAGATGATTGTCCTTTATTAGAATGGCGTCGAACAAACCAAAGCGATGATTCGTGCCGCCGCCAGCCACGACCGCAGCCTTTTCCAGCGCGCGCAAACCCGGCGTGGTCTTGCGTGTATCCATTATTTTGGCCGGATTTTTTCCAATCGCTTCCACGTATTCGTGGGTCAGCGTCGCAATCCCGGAGAGTCGCTGCAAGAAATTCAGAGCAACCCGTTCGGCAGTAAGAATGCTCCGGGCCGCCCCCTGAATCTTGAGAATCGTTTCGCCGCCGAGAACAGGGGTTCCGTCAGTTACTTCTACCGAGACTTTTAGCGCCGGATCGACCCGACGAAACACCTCTGCCGCCGTCATTGCCCCAGCGATAATGGCTTTTTCTCGCGACAAAATGCGAGCCTGAGCGCGGCTGTCCGGAGGCACAAGCAACGCCGTTGTTACATCACCCGCACCAATATCTTCACCGAGCGCGAGATCAATCGGATCAGCCTCTGTCATTTTTGCGATGCCGGCGGGACAATGTTCCAATGCTTCTTGGGTCGCAGGCATAACCCGGCATCTTGGACTGTTTCCGCACCCTCACCAGCTTGCTATAAAACTCGGCTGGAGACGACGCGCAACGGTGGATTTTCAGCCTCCTGAAATGGGCAAGAAAAGATTCGGGCAGCGCACGCCAAGGAGAAACAGCAAATACAGCCACGTGCGACTACCCGAATCGCCTTAACCTGACTTCTTTGACAGCACGGTTTTTGGCGTCGTTCGAAAATTCTCGGGTTTTTGCGAAAAAATTTCGGTCCCTATAGGCTTAACTCCGCCTGGGCCGTGCCTGCTCGGCGGGAGGCCTCGTCCCTGACCTCCTGCAATAGCGATTTGAACTCGCACTTTTCCAAGGCTGCAATGAGTCCCGGGTAATCCGGCCGAATCCGGAGCTGATCGATCTGCACCGGAAGCTCCGTCTTGCAATCCAGTTCGACCATTTTGCGGTTCTGGAGGATTTGGCCGCGCCCGTTTTGCAACTTCTCCCGGCTTTTGAGGCTCTTTACCGCACCCAAATTGCCGAGCAACGCCTCCAACCCCCCATGTTCCAGAATCAATCCGGCGGCCGTTTTTCGGCCAATCCCGACGCCCGGGATGTTGTCCACGGTATCGCCGGAAATCGCCAGCACATCGCCGATCAAGGTTGGCGGGACCCCCCATTTTTTGGTGACTTCATCTTCTCCGAGTAAGGCGAAAGCCTCTTTCGGCGAAGGCAGATCGGCCTTGGCCGTCGTGTACACTTTCACGCACGGGCCGACCAGTTGATAGAGGTCCTTGTCGTTCGTCGCCAGGACCACCTCGATGTCCTTCTTGCAAGCGGCAATGGAATAACAGCCCATCAGATCGTCCGCTTCGGTGTCAGG
Source organism: Verrucomicrobiota bacterium (assembly GCA_046732175.1). Classification (GTDB taxonomy): domain Bacteria; phylum Verrucomicrobiota; class Verrucomicrobiia; order Chthoniobacterales; family UBA10450; genus AV69. The sequence continues at coordinate 24,954 of JBKPMO010000015.1, read as the reverse complement.
AAGCGAAATGTTGGTGAACCCGAGCAACGACGTCATCGTGCCGCGGATGAAATCGAGCTGCGGAATCATCGGCATCGGCATTTCCTTGCGTGTTTCCTTGTAGCTGGGCTGCAATTCCACCCGGCGCTGGGGCAAACCTTCGTCCCAAAAAACCGCACCCAATTCTGGCTGCAGATGTTTCACCATCAGCCGAAGCGTTTTGGTGAAGCCAAAAATGGCGTTGGTCGGTTCGCCGTGTGAATTGCTTAGGTTCGGGATCGCGAAGAACGAACGGTAAACGTAGTAATGACCGTCAATCAGCAACAGTTTCATCAGCATGACAGGATTGACTGGATTGGATTGATTTCAAACTGTGTTCAGGTCCGAGCCGGACTGGCGAATGGCTGGGAGCCTGACGGCCATATCCATCCGGATGACAGGATCGGTCTTTCGCTTTAACTCTGCCCATGCCCGATCGCTGGATTATTCGAGTTGCGGGAAAGGAATATGGTCCCGTCGATCTCGAAGCGCTGAGAGAGTGGAAACGAGAGGGTCGGTTGCTATCGGCAAACGAAGCGCGCCTGGAAAGCGAAAGCCAATGGTCAAGCGCAGGCGCAATTCCAGGATTATTTCAATCGATACCTTTGGCGCCCTCGCAATCAGAGATTAAAGAACTCGAGCAGCCGCGGGGTAAACTTTTCCGCCGAACATTTCAGATCTATGGCCGAGGATTTTTCCAGTTCCTGACTTTAAGTGGGCTGGTAATAGTTCCCTCGCTGTGTGGGCAGTTGGTAAGTGTTTTCGCGGAGCGGCTACCCAGCAATGGAGCCAATTTGCTCGCGGTCTTCTCTGCACTGGTCGCCTTTTTCATGATGGTCATCTTGACAGTATTGTGGCCAGTCTATCTGGCTGGTCTTCAGATTGTGACGGGCGAACTAGCGGCTGGCCGGCAAATCGGGCTGGGAGCCGCATTGAACCGCGCGGCCAGATTCTGGCCACGCGTCGCCATATTGTGCCTCATCGTTTATGGCGTCTTCTTTTTGCTGTTGGTTTTCGCCTTCGCCATCGGATTGATGGCAGCCGGCGCGGCCGGAGCGCCGCTTTTGGTTTTCCCAATTCTTCTTTTGCTCGCGCTTCAGGTTTGGCTATTTGGGCGCTGGTTCATCAATGTCCTCTTTTGGCAGCAAGCGGCGGTCCTCAACAATGCCACCGTCTCCGAGGCCTTGCGCCAAAGCAAAGAAATCGCCCGCAGCGGGCGGGAATTGCCCTGGTATAAGCGACCTCTCTGGCGAGGCGCCTTAATCGTCTCAATCTGGTTTGCTTTCAGCGCGACGCTCGAGCTTTGGAGTTCGTGGTCGGCGATACGTCACTCCTTTGACCTCCTAATGACAACACCGGATCCGCAGGCCTTGCTGACGGCAATGACAGCCGAGTCGACATCAACTGGTCTTGATCTGCCCCGGTTTGGCCTCGGCATGCTTCAATCTATCTTGCGCCCTCTCCTCGGTATTGCTTTTGTGCTGCTGTACTCCGATACGCCGCACGGAGAGGCGCGGCGCTTCAACTGAGGCTGAGATACGACAGCAAACCGTGCCGTCCGCCTTCGCGACCAAAACCGCTTTCCTTGTAGCCGCCGAACGGACTGGAGGGATCGAATTTGTTGAACGTGTTGGCCCACACTACGCCGGCGCGGAGCTGATTCACGATTTTGAAAATCTTGCTTCCTTTATCGGTCCAGACACCCGCGCTCAATCCGTACGGCGTGTTGTTCGCGCGCGCAATTGCTTCCTCCGGCGTCCGAAAGGTCATCACGCTCAGGACTGGACCAAAGATTTCTTCCTGCGCGATCCGATGCGAGGCGGTGACGCCGGTGAAGAAGCTCGGCGGATACCAATAGCCTTTGGCAGGTAAACGGGCGCGTGACTGCACCAATTGCGCGCCTTGTTGCAAACCGCTGTCCACCAGCTCGCAAATCTTATCGAGCTGCGCGCGAGAATTAATCGCGCCGATGTCGGTGTTTTTGTCGAGCGGATTGCCGAGGCGCAGAGTGGAAATGCGATCGCGCAACTTGCGAATGACCGTCGGGAAAACGCTTTCCTGGACAAACAAGCGCGAGCCAGCACAACACACGTGACCCTGATTGAAATAAATTCCGGCGATGATCCCTTCGACTGCCTGGTCGATTGGCGCGTCGTCGAAAATGATATTGGCCGCTTTGCCACCGAGCTCGAGCGTCAGTTTCTTCTTTGTTCCGGCAAGAGCCGTCGCGATTCGTTTTCCGACTTCCGTTGAACCGGTGAACGCAATCTTGTCGATATCCGGATGATTAACGACTGAGCTGCCGGTTTCACCGGCGCCGGTAACGATGTTGACGATGCCATCGGGAAGTTCCGCTTCCTGCAAAATCTCAGCGAGGTGAAGGGCGGTGATGGAAGTAGTTTCCGCCGGTTTCAGTACACAAGTGTTTCCGCAGGCAAGCGCGGGCGCGAGCTTCCAGGCCGCCATTAGCAGCGGGAAATTCCAGGGAATGATCTGGCCCGCGACCCCGAGCGGCCGCACTTTCTGCCCGGGAAAAGCGTAGTTGAGTTTGTCCGCCCAGCCCGCGTAGTAAAAAAAATGTGCCGCCACCAACGGCAGATCGATGTCGCATGATTCCTTAATGGTTTTGCCGCCGTCCATGGTTTCGAGTACGGCCAGCTCGCGCGCTCTTTCCTGAATCAATCGAGCGATCCGAAAAAGATATTTTCCGCGTTCACGTCCCGGCATTTTCGACCAGACATTTTTGTAAGCGCGTCGCGCTGCCCTCACCGCGAGATCTACATCCTTTTCGTTGGCGGAACTGATCTCCGCCAGTTTCTCTTCCGTGGCCGGATTAACGGAATCGAAATACTCGCCTGACTTCGGCGTGACAAATTTCCCGCCAATGAACAATTGATAGCGATCGCGCAGCCTGATGTAGTTGTGCGCTTCTGGCGCCGGCGCATAACTCCAGCGGTCGCCGAAATCCAGGCTTCGATCTCGTTTCGCGATCGGCCGTTCTCCACGCTCGCCGTTCCGGTTAAGAATCGTCAGCTGCGTTAGTTTCCGTCGTGGCATAAGTTACGGCAGCGAAAAATAATCCGCGCTCTGGTAGTTGGCCTCGACCACTTTTACCAGTTGCATCAGGACATCGTTTAGGAGCGTGCTGGCGCCGAAGCGGAAAAGATTGGGGGTGAGCCAGGCGTCGCCGAGCGTTTCTTTCAGCATGACGAGATAGGCGAGCGCTTCCTTGGCGGTAAGAATTCCGCCGGCTGGTTTCATTCCGATGCGAATGCCGGTCTCGTAAAAATAATTGCGGATAGCTTCCAGCATTACCAGCGTCACCGGCATAGTAGCGGCAGGGGAAATTTTTCCGGTGGAGGTTTTGATGAAATCGGCGCCGGCGCGCATCGCGATTTCACTGGCGAGTCGAACGTTATCGTAAGTCTGCAACTCTCCGGTTTCGAGGATCACTTTCAAATGCGCAGGGCCGCAGGCCTCCTTCGTTGCCGCGATGTGGTCGAAGACGCGCTCGTATTCGCCGGCCAGAAAGTTTGCTCGATTGATCACCATGTCGATTTCATCGGCGCCATCGCGCACGGCGGCGCGAACCTCTTGCAGTTTCAATTTTGCCGGCATCAATCCCGCCGGAAAAGCGGTCGCAACGGACGCCACCTTCACGCTTGAGTGTTCAAGAAACTTCTTTGCGATCCTAACGAGATTTGGATAAACACAAACCGCGGCGCAGCTCGGAACTTCATACCGTGGATGAAGTGGCTGCATGGCTTTGCGACAGAGAAAGGCGACTTTTCCGGGAGTATCGCTGCCTTCGAGCGTGGTCAGGTCGGTCATCGAGACGATTAATTTGAGGCCCTCGAGCTTGGCGGAAGTTTTGATGCTTCGGCGAGCAAAAGCGGCCGCCCGCTCTTCCGCCATCACCTGATCAACTGTTCGGACCGTCCAGCGTGAGCGATCGCGAGTTACCAATCTCGGGATGGAACGCGAACGTCTGGATAGCGTTTTCACAGGTAGAACCAATTAGAATTATATACACTGCCAACGCCGTCGGGAGGAGACAGAATCTCTATGGCGTTTAGCGCTGGTTCATTTCGCTTCGCGGTTGCGCAAGATCATCGGAGCAATTTGGTGATAGAATCGCGTCACGTAGACCAGGTAGATCAGAAACGACAGCAACTGAGCGGCGATCAACCAGACATGGCCGGCACGCTCGAGGAAATAGTCAGACCAGTGATTAATGGCGAGAGCGCAGGCGAGATTGAAGAAGAAAAGGCACGGCATTAACAATCGGATATTGAGCAATTGGTCCTCCCAAGTTCGTTGATAGAGCGACCGCTCGGCTTCGGTAGTCGTTTCCCGCAATCGGGCCCGGATCAGGCGCAAATCGTAGACGAAAAGCAGCCAGACAAGCGCGGCGTAGGCGGTGCTCAAGCGGAACCAGGCCAGCGGACGTTCGAGGCGAGTGAAGAGAATGGCTTCGCCCAAGGCGCAGGCGATGTAGAGAAAGTTGTGGCCGAATTCGAGTGGCCATTTGATGAGAGTGAGGGTGTGAATGATCGAGCGCGACCAAAAGATGCAAATTATGCACAATCCGGCGGTGAGGTAGAGAAGCGACGGCCAATTATTCAGCGATAATGCGCTTCGCGCGTTCTCGGTCAGAAAATAGAGTGCAACGCCCTGAATGATGCTGGCAAGAGTGAGCTCAATATTAACAATGTTGGCGTCGAGTTCGCGGCGGGAAAGATTCATCCGATGACAATATGGCGTGCCTGGAGGGATTCGAACCCCCAACCGTCTGATCCGAAGTCAGAAGCTCTATCCAGTTGAGCTACAGGCACAAAACAATGTGAAAAGCTATAAGGTTATAATGTTAAAAAGGAAAATGCTCCCCCGTTGTAAGGATTTAAACCTGTAACCTTTTTTAACGTGGCGAAGGGGGTGGTCAACGGGACTCGAACCCGCAACAACCAGAACCACAATCTGGGGCTCTACCATTGAGCTATGACCACCAGCTGACTCAGATTTTAGGTTTGAGATTGGCGATTGCAAAGGCAAAGGTCCGGGCCGGACTGGCAGTACCGAGCCGGACTGGCGGCGTCGAGCTCGCCAGGGCGAGTCTTCGACCCTACTAGGCGGTTATTTGCGTTCGGCAGTTGAGCGCTTGGCACACTCTTCGCTCCCAGCGACGGTGTGGTGCTTCTCCTTAGCATTGCAACCGGCACTGGCTGGGTTATTCTAGCGGCTCGTCCGCGCATGACCCGACTAGCTGCCCTTCTGCTCGTTGGACTGTTTATCGCCGTCGTCACTGCACAAGCGCAGAGTGACGATCCGAGTGAGACGTTTCTCAAAGCTTACATGACCGCGCAGCAGGGCGAGAAGCTCGAGCGCGACGGTCAGTTTACCCGCGCGCTAGCGAAATACCGTTTCGCTGGGAGCCTGCTCGAAGAAATCAAGAAAACACATTCGGATTGGCAGCCAGCGATTGTGGAATACCGGAGCCGGAAGGTGTCGGAGAGCATACTGCGAGTGCAAAGCAAATCGGGGACGCAGCAGGACCTCGCCGCGACCAATGCCCCACCACCTGAAGCCCAGCCTTCACCACAGCGCTCACCCGAACCGACAGTCGACATCGGGGCGGCGAAGTCAAAGCCGTCGATAATTGTGCAACCAGCCGGTGAGGCGCCGGCTCCAGCCCAGAAAGAAGCCGCGGCGCCAGCTGCTGCCACTAACGAGAACGCGATCAAGAATGCAACGCGAAAGTTGCGTGAGAAAGTCGATCAATTGGAGGCGGAGCTCCAGCATTCGCGCTCCAAAGTTAGCCAGGTGGAAGACGAAAAAGAAAAGCTGAATTCTAAGCTAAAGGAATCGGATTCGAAGCTGGAAAAGGCACAACAGGAACTTGGACGGTCGAAGGACGCGGAGAAAAACGTGCGCGGTCAATTAGCCGATGCGCAGGCGTCGTTGAAGAAAATTCACGAGACCACCAACGTCGATGAGAAAGCACAAGAAGCCTTGAAAGGCCAGATTGCGGAGTTGAAGCGGGCTCTCATTTCCGCAGAGCAGGGCCGAGCAACGGCTGAAAAAGAACGCGACGCCCAGAACGCGAAACTGGCTGACGCTAATTCGCAAATTGCCCAGATCACGAAAGAACGGAATTCGCAAAACACTAAACTGGCGGATGCAAACTCACAGATTGCGCAGGTCACAAAAGAGCGCAACGACGCCCTGGGCCAGCTAGCGGGCTTGAGAGATTCCGAGCATCGTGTCGCGGTGTTGGTGGCCGAGAATACGGAACTAAAAGAGAAGCTGGCGGCTGCGGAGCAGACCGTGCGAGAGGTCGGCGAGGACAAGCCGAAGAAAGAGCAGGAGCTGGCCGATGCGAAGAAGCAGTTGGAGGATTTGCGTGCGCAACTGGACGCGAGCGAAAAGCAGAACAAGGAATTCGAAGTGGCGATCGCCTCGTTGAAGGCGCAACTGGAGGACACTTCATCGCAGTTGGAAAAAGCGAAGTTAACTGGGGCCAACGCCGAGGAGACGGCCAAGCTAACGCGTGAAAACCAAATATTGCGCAACATCGTGGTGCGTGAGCGGCAGGAAGAGGCGCGGCGTGAGCAGGCCAAGAAATTGATGCTCGCCGAGTTCGATAAGTTAAAGATCAAGTCGGACACCCTGAACGAACAGATCGCGCTGCTGGCGCAACCGGTGACGAAATTGACCGATGAAGAGCTGGCATTACTTCGGCAGCCGGTGATTTCGATTTCCGACGAAAGTCCAAACACCGTTAAAGCCAGCTTTACCTACGCGAAACCTTCCACTCCTACACACCCGGGCGAACCGATTGTGGAGATGACGGAAACTCCGTCGCCGGCCCCAGGGGATACTTCACAAGGTGGTTTCAAACCGAATGTGCCTGCCGATATGATGGATATTGCGAGGCAGGCAAAGGAGAATTTCGATCGCCGGAAGTATCACGCGGCCGAGCGGCAATATCAGGAGCTACTGACGAAGAACCCCAATAATCTTTATTCACTGTCAAACCTCGGCGTAGTTTATTTTCGAACCGGAAAGTTAAAAGCCGCTGAACTCACTTTGAAGAAGGCCGTAGCTATCGCGCCAAAGGACGAGTTCGCTCATACTACTTTGGGCATCGTTTACTATCGGCAAAGCAAGTTCGACGAAGCACTGAACGAACTGACCAAGTCCCTTGCCATTAATCCAAAAAGCGCGGCGGCCCACAATTATCTTGGCATTACCGCCAGCCAGAAAGGCTGGCAGGAAGCTGCGGAAAAAGAAATGCTCGAAGCCATCGCGGTTAAACCGGACTACGCCGATGCCCATTTTAATCTCGCAGTGATCTACGCCACCGCCTCGCCGCCGTCGAAAGAACTGGCCAAGCGTCATTACGCCAAAGCCACCGAGCTTGGCGCCGAGCCCGACGCCTCGCTCGAGAGACTATTGCGGTAACAAGATCAGAGGTAGAAGGCAGAGGCAGAGGAGAGTGCAAACTGGCGCAGATAGATCGACCGCTCACTCCGGCAAGGATCTAGGTCCTTCGATATAAGATAGGCGACGAAAAAAATGAGCGCTCCATCGCGTAGAATGAGCGCGACGAACCCTGGGAGTGCCTACATGGGCGATCGCATCAAATAGATGTAGTAGTTCGACATACTCAGCAGGAACGCCACTACCAGACAGATCAGAACACACAACGTAATGGCTTTTCGGTCCATAAACGAGTCGATCTCGATCAACGCGAAACTGGTTCTCGCGCCTCCTTTGTAAAGCGGAATTCCGATCTATTTCGCGGGCGGTAGCTTCGCCTCGGGAAATGCGGGTCAAGGCGAAGACTTCGCTGGGAAGGATCCGGTTATGGAAAGGCGGCAAAACCGTTTCGCGCGTGAGCTGTAATTGCCGCCAGACAAAGCGACCTCTACAGTTCCGAATGCCTGCACGAAATCCCGATCTCCACGGCAGTGCGCCAGATAAGGCGGTAGTCGCGTTGCTCATCGTGGACGTGATCAACGATTTGGATTTCCCGGAAGCGAAACAGCTGTTGCGTTTCGTGCCGGCGATGTCGCGCAATCTCCGCAAGCTGAAAGAGCGCGCGAAGGCGGCAGGTGTGCCCGTGATTTATGTGAACGATAATTTCGGTCGCTGGCGTTCGGATGTTCGACGGTTGGTTGAACATTGTCGGCAGGGGCCGGCGCGCGAACTGGTCGACGCGTTGCGTCCCGACGAGGAAGATTACTTCGTGCTCAAACCGAAACATTCCGGCTTTTTCTCCAGCACCTTGGAAACTCTGCTTCGTTATCTGGGGTCGCGCCGCCTCATCATCACCGGCATCGCCGGCAACTTCTGCGTCCTCTTTACCGCCAACGACGCTTACATGCGCGACTACGAATTGCTCGTCCCGGCCGATTGCACCATCTCCAATACTACGCACGAGAACAAAGAGGCGCTCAATTTGATGAAACGTTACCTCAAAGCAAACATCAAGCCTTCGACGCGTCTTAAATTCCGACGACAAGATTCCGCGGAAACACACCGCAGACGGGGGCGGGCAAACTCTGTCCGGTGACTTGGCGCGACCGGATGACGAACCGGCGTTAGTCCAGACCGTATACTTCTACGAGTCTATTTCCGGTACCGTTAGGCTGGCGCGCCACCTAAGGCGCCGGGAAGAGGAGGTGTGACGTCGGGGGCGACAACGACCTGCTTCGGAGGTTTCTCGGGCTCCATCTTTTCGCCACTGCGTGCGGTGACGCCCGGTGGCGGGTTGAGCATGCGGCCGTGTTTAATGATCTCCTTGATCTGCGAACCATCGAGCGTTTCGAACTCGAGCAACGCTTTGGCAATGGCATCCAGCTTGTCGCGATTCTCAGACAAAACCTTCTTCGCAATAGTGTAGGCTTCGTCGAGGAGCTTGCGCACTTCGCGATCGATTTCTTCTGCGGTAGCTTCGCTGTAATCGCGGGCACGGGAGATATCGCGCCCGAGGAAAACGTAATCCTCGTGGTCGCCATACTCGACCATTCCCATCTTTTCACTCATGCCCCATTCGCAAACCATGCGACGCGCAGTCGCCGTCGCCATTTTTATGTCGCCGCGGGCGCCATTAGTTACATCGCCGAAAACAAGCTCCTCGGCGACGCGACCGCCCATGCTGACAGTGAGACTATCGACTAGCTCGGCTTTGCGATTGGTGTATTTGTCTTCCTCGGGCAACCACATGGTGCTGCCTAATGACGGGCCGCGCGGAATGATGGTCACTTTATGGAGTGGCTCGGTGTGCTCGAGTAACTCGAGCAAGAGTGCGTGCCCGGCTTCGTGATAAGCGGTGTTGGTCTTTTCCTTTTCACTCAATGCCAGACTGCGGCGTTCCTTGCCCCAACGCACTTTGTCACGCGCTTCCTCCAACTCGGCCAAAGTGATTCCCTTCAAATTCCGGCGAGCGGCGAGCAACGCCGCCTCGTTGATGACGTTGGCTAATTCGGCGCCGGAATAGCCCGGCGTGCCGCGCGCGACCACGGCGAGATCGACACCTTCAGCCAACTTCACTTTCTTGGAATGGACCCGCAAAATTTCTTCGCGACCCTTTACGTCGGGCAAATTAACGGTGATCTGGCGATCGAACCGGCCAGGACGCAACAGTGCGGGATCAAGTACATCCGGTCGATTGGTGGCGGCAATGATGATGACGCCCTCCTGGGTATCGAACCCGTCCATCTCAACGAGCAAGGCATTGAGGGTTTGTTCACGCTCGTCGTGTCCGCCGCCGACTCCGTGGCCGCGATGTCGACCGACCGCGTCAATTTCGTCGATGAAAATGATGCACGGCGCCGACTTTTTGCCCTGCTCAAACATGTCACGCACCCGGCTGGCGCCGACTCCGACAAACATTTCGACGAAATCGGAACCGCTGATGGAGAAAAATGGGACGTCCGCTTCACCAGCGATGGCGCGGGCGAGCAGCGTTTTGCCAGTGCCGGGTGGTCCAACGAGCAGCACGCCTTTCGGAATGCGGCCGCCGAGTTTCTGAAACTTCTTCGGGTCGCGCAGAAACTCTACGAGTTCCTGCACTTCGTCCTTGGCCTCCTCGACTCCAGCGACGTCACGGAAGGTGATCTTATTTTTGTCGCGGGCTAGCATCCGCGCTTTCGATTTACCGAAGTTCAGCGCGCCTTTACCGGCCATGCGGATTTGCTGGCGGAACAGGAAATAGAGAACGAGGAGAAAGAGCGCGATGGGGAGAAAACTGAGGAGGGTTTGGGCGAAGAGGTTTGATTCGGTCCGGATGGCAGGCTGAATGCCGGCGGCGGCGAGCTTGTCCTGCAAATTGGTATTGTAGTTAAGGTAAATGGTAGTGCGGAATTTCACGGCCTGTTCCGCGCCGGCGGTCTGTTTGCGATAGTAGCCGATGAGCGCCTGGGTAGGCTGGCCTTCTTGGACCAGCAAAGTGACGGGCAGGTTTTTGTCATTAATGATCTGCTTGTTATCGAGCAGCTCGATGAAGCGGTTGTAAGGAACGTCCTCGATATTCTGATAGCCGCCGTTGCGGACGAGCAAGGCCATGCCGATTAGGCCAAAGGCGATCGCGATCAGAACAATACCGCGCCAGTTAAAATTCGGCTCGTTGTTGCGCTTGTTATCGCGCGAGGAGTTGCGGTCGGGTTGCGCCATTAGAGTTAGTGCGCGGGGTTCTTGCCGCGCTGGAAAAGTTACATGAGCGGGTTGTCAATGCAATGAGCAGGAGTCAGGCCTTTGGGTTGGTTCGACAAGGAATCGGAGGTGACGTTCGATTGGGATGTGCGTTCCACCTGAAGCGGGCAAGCCCGCTGGCCGAGGTCCGAGCCGGACTGGCGAGTGGCTGGAAGCCTAACCTTCAGAAGGCAACACGTCTGAGTTACTGGGCACAGTCATTGCGTGAACTGGGCGTTGGAGTAAACTTTATACCCAAATTGCAATGGCAGAACTGTTAGCCCAGGTAGCGGATAAAATTGATCGCGCGGTGCAGCGCGTGACGCCTTTCGCATACCGGATACAGCGGAAAGGTCGCCGCTGGATGCGCCGGGCGATGCGCAAGCCACGAAGCGTATCGGAAGGGCCTAATTTGTTGCCGCTTTTGATTCAGGTGCTGGCTAGTTTCTCGAAAGCGGACGGTGTTTTGCTTGAGGAAGAAATCGACTCCAGCCTCGGTTTCCTCCGTTACGATTACCCGGAAGCAGTTTACTCTGAGCTGCGGCAGTTGTTCCGGCAGGCGCTTTACGAACAGCAGGATTTAACGGCGATGGCTCAAAAACTCAGCGTCCAGCTGAGCACCGATCGGAAGATCATGCTGGGCGTCCAGCTTTACGATTTGATTTCCCAAGCCGGCCTGAAGCAGGAGCAGGTGGTGCAGTTTTACTCCTTCATGTCCCAGCTCGGGATGGCCGCGCAGGCGATCGACATCGTTTATCAATTGAATGCCAGCGAGGACTTTGATCCTGCTGTTTACCAGCGTGGCGCGTCGCCCCTGGAATCGATCTCGTTCGGTAACAACGGACAGTTCGACGTGATGTTGAAGAGCCTAGGTGCGAGCGACCGGTTGCTAGCATTCCGCTATCACGATTTAATTCTTTTGAAAAATTACACCGCGCAGAGCGTGTCGGTGCGCAGCCGGCCGCTACCGCGCGGCGGGTTCTGCCGCATTTACCCGGGCCAGCGCATTCTGGTGGGCGATCAGGTGCTCAGTTATCAGGAGCTGGCGCAATATTTCAACGCCAAGAAGAACGTCTCGCTCCCGCAAATCTTCATCCGGATCAATCGCGACTCCGATGAAGTCGAACTGGAGCGGGCGCGTTCCCGTGAAACGGCATTGGAAGTCATCTTCGGATTGAAAGTGAAAGTGAAAGCGTTGAAAGACGTCGATGCCGAACTGAATGGCACCCGGCTGCGCGCAGGAACGCTGGTCGAAGCCACCTTGCAGGACCGAATCGTTTTTCACAACGACAGCGAGCTCGACCTGCTCGATTTGCGTCGTCGGACTCGCGCATTGGGCGGTCGCTTTCAACTGAAAGCTTCAAAATCGGAATATCTGGTCTCGAATAATCCGAGCCTGCTCGAAGCCGACGACATTTTGCTTTCGCCCGGAACGGCGGGCGACGTCTTGCTGAAGATTTTTTGCGATTACGACAAGCGCATTGGTACCCTGGAAGTGCTGGAAGCGGATCGTCCGATCATGGTCGGCGAGACCACCGTTCGCACGACTTCGCCGTTAAAAGATGGCGATACCATCCGAATCGACGTCGGACAATTCCTGAAGTGCAATTTTTCCGAGCGTATCATCGAAGAGGAACGCAACATCGTTCGCACGCTCGAGGTGAACGAAGTGACGCATCGCTTCGGCGGTGGAGATATCGGGCTCGAAGGAATTTCGTTCAATGTGGCCCGCGGCGAGTTGGTTTGCGTCATGGGGGCAAGCGGTTCCGGGAAGAGCACGTTGCTGAAAGTGTTGGCCGGTCAGTTGCAACCGACCAGCGGTCAGGTCCTGCTCAACAATCAGCCGCTTTATCCCAATCTGGACGAACTCCGTCGCTACATCAGTTATATCCCGCAGGAGGACGCGTTCGATGAGCATCTGACCATCGGTGAGAATTTGCAGTTCGCAGCTGCGATTCGCTCGCCGCATTTGTCGCGCCGCGATCGAAGTCGCCGGCTGGAAGGAAAATTGGTCGAGCTCGGGTTGAGCGAGCGACGCGACGCGGTTGTGGGAACCGCGGTGAAGAAGACACTCAGCGGTGGCGAACGCAAACGGCTCAACATCGGTCTCGATATGATTGGGTCGGCCGACGTTTATCTTTTCGATGAGCCGACCTCGGGCTTGAGCTCAAAAGATTCCGAGCACGTCATCGAGATCATACGTTCGATGGCGCACAACAAGATCATCATTGTCACCATTCACCAACCGAGCTCGAAGCTGTTCCAGATGTTTCACAAGGCCATCCTGCTCGACAAGGGCGGGCGGCTGGTCTTTTTCGGGACGCCGACGGAAATGCTGCGCTATTTCGCGGAAGCAGAACATCAGCATCAATTCGGGGCCGACCTGGGAGCATGTCCGTCGTGTGGAACGACGCGGCCGGAATTTATTTTCGATGTCCTGGAAACGCCGTTGCGCGATCTAAGTGGCGACATCATTTACGAGGAGAATAACCGCGGGCAATTGGTCCCGTCGCGGCGTTATGCCCCGGAGTTTTGGCGGGATAAATACGAGGCGTTCCGATTGATTCAGGATGTCAAGCAGGTCTCATTGCGCAAGGAACCAGTCGCGCCTTCACCGGCTACCGTGCCGGCGCAAAAGAAGAAACGGGTGCCCTTCCGCTGGCATGACGAATGGACCCAAATGCGCACTTTGCTCAAGCGCGCCTTCATCAGCAAACTGCGGAACCGCGGCAATCTCGTCATCACTATTGGTGTCGCGCCGGTGCTGGCACTTTTGATTGCCACCCTTCTGCGTTACTCCGACAGCGGTAAGTACGATTTCGCCTCGGCTTATCACATCCCGACATTTCTCTTTCTCACCTTAATTGTGGCGATGTTTCTCGGTCTGACCAACAGCGCCGATGACATCATCCGCGATCGGGTTGTTCTGCAACGGGAACGCAATCTCAATGTCCAGCTGCCGTACTATATTTTTGCCAAAATCATTTCCCTTGGTGTCTTCGCCCTGGTGCAATGCGTTCTTTTCATCCTTATCGGCAATTACATTCTCGAAATCCGCGGAATGTTTTGGATTTACCTCGCGATTGTGTTCATGACCGCCATGGGTGGCGTTGCGCTCGGGCTGGTCGTTTCCTCGCTCGTGGCCGATCCGAAGACGGCGGCCAACATCGTACCGCTAGTACTGATTCCGCAGATCATCATGGGTGGCGCGCTCATTAAGTATGAGGACATGAACCGCAACCTCGCGCTCATCTACACCTTCACCCGCTGGTTCTCCGAGCATCCGAACAAGGAGCAGAACAAGAAAATGGACAGCAAATTGGAGGTGCCATTAATCTGTCAATTCATTGCTATGCGCTGGTCGTATGAAGAGATGATTGTAGCTCAGGCGAAATTGAACCCGATCACACGCCGGCAGGACCGGGCCCAACGCGAGATCGATTGGATCGTGGCGAAACACGAGAATAACGCGGAGGCAAAAGCGCGGCTGAACGATTTGAAGGACACCCTGGCAATGCTCTCAGGCCTAGAAGCGAAGACCCCGAATGAGCTGGACCGTTACCTGGCATTGATCGACGAGGTGCTCGATCGCAAGTATCGGTTCGATCGGAATCAGTTCACGGAAGCGAACGGTCCGGTCACGGGTGAGACGCTGTATTTGAATCAAAAAGTTTCCGACCTGATTTCAAATGCGGAGATGGAACAGAGTGACTATCGCCGTGGGGCACGCCCGAACGTATTTTTTGGTCAGGAAAAGCGCTACCTGGGAATGAAGGTCGACGTCTTCGTTTTCAACACCATGGTGTTGATCGGATCGACGTTCGCACTGCTGGGGTTGCTGCACTGGATTTTGCGGCGGCAGCTGGAAGTGCGCAGGACCTAGCTACTCTATCGGTCATCTCGAGCGAGAGTCGAGGGATCCCGTTGCGCAAACTTAAAGGTAACTTCCTCGGGATCCCTCGACTTGCGCTCGGGATGACAAATGTAGCGAAGCGGATAACGTCGAGCATGACCACCAAGACTCATCCGGCCCGTCTCATCGTCGCGCCCAGCGATTCTGACGCGGATATGCTTTACGCGACACGAATTTTTATCGGCGACCCGTTTATTTTCCTTCAGCAAAACGGCAAGCGCACACTGGTTTTGAGCGATCTGGAGATCGATCGGGCAAAGAAAAAGGCGAAGGCAGACGAGTTTGTCATGTTGAGCGCGCTCGAGCGCGAGGTGCAGGGAAAAGCGAAACAGGCGCCGCCCTATGAAAAAGTGCTGGCGCATTTCCTAACGAAACGCGGAGTGAAACGCGCGCTAGTGCCCGCTAATTTTCCGCTGAGTCACGCTAACGAGATTAAGCGGCGCAGGATTACGTTGGAAACGACGAACGGACTTTTCTGGCCCGCGCGGGAGAAGAAAACGGCAGCGGAGATCAAGCTGCTCGAACGCGCCCTGAGAATCACGGAAACGGGGATGAAACGCGGAATGGAAATTTTGAAGGGGTCGAGGCCGGGCCCGGGAAAAAAATTGAAGTGGGCGGGCAAAATTCTAACCTCGGAAATTCTGCGCGCGGAAATCGACAGTGCGATCTTGCGCGCGGGCGGCGTGCCGACGAACACAATTGTGGCTGGAGGGGATCAGGCGTGCGATCCGCACGAGCGGGGCTTCGGGCCACTCAAAGCGGATTCATTGATCATTCTCGACATTTTCCCGCGTGATGGGAAGACCGGTTACTGGGGTGACATGACGCGAACGGTGGTGCGCGGACACGCGAGTGAGAAACAGCGCAAGCTTTGGCAAGCGGTGAAAGCGGGCCAGGCGTTGGCATTGAAGCAAATCAAAGCCGGCGTGGATGGAATGAGCATCCACAAGGCGATCACCGAGTTGTTTAACCGGCGCGGATTTCCGACGGAAGTGCGCAATGGCCGACGCGTGGGGTTTTTCCACGGCACGGGGCACGGACTCGGACTGGAAATCCACGAGTATCCGCGATTGCAAAAAGTCACGTTGAAAGCGGGACAATGTCTGACCGTCGAGCCGGGTCTGTATTATCCGGGAATCGGCGGGGCGCGGATTGAAGACGTGGTGATTGTCACCAAATCGGGATGCAAGATTCTATCGCGATTTCCAAAGGTTCTGGAAATTTGAGACGCAATTGATCTCCCGGAAATGAACGGAAGCGAGATCACCGGCGTCTAATCAGCAGACACGCTTAAGACAGGAATGTTCTACCCAATCGGATTCGGCGACAGTCACTGGCTCCTTTATATAGGCGTGCCTTTGATCATCGGCATTTGGGCCCAGATTCGTGTGAGCAGCGCTTTCTCGCGTTGGAGCAAGGTCCGCGCGAGTTCCAACATCACCGGGGCGGAGTGCGCGCGCGAGATTTTGCAGGCAGCGCAAATTGACGATGTCGAGGTCGTGGAGACGAACGATTTTCTGGGAGACCATTACGATCCGACCAAGAAAGTGCTTTGCCTTTCCAGCAACGTTTACAATACGCCATCGGTGGCGTCGCTCGGGATTGCCGCGCATGAGACCGGGCACGCTATCCAGCACGCCAAAGCCTATGCGCCGTTGAAGGCGCGGATGGCGGTGGTGCCGCTGACCATGGCGGCGTCGCAGATGCTGCCGTTTATAATTATCGGCGGGCTATTTTTTCACATTACCGGCCTGATCACACTTGGCATTTACTGTTATGCCATTCTGCTGGTGTTCCAGTTGATCACCCTGCCCGTCGAGTTTGATGCTTCGCGCCGGGCTAAAATTATTTTACAGCAGATGGGGATCGTGCAGCCAGGAGCTGAGGTCGCAGGCGTAAACAACGTCTTGAATGCCGCCGCGCTCACCTATGTCGCAGCGTTCATTGCAGCGCTGGGCAACTTGCTCTGGCTCCTTTCCGTGCGGGATCGCCGGAATTAGACCCGTCACCTCTTGAAAATGAGCCACGTCCTTACCGCGCCGCGCCGCATCTCAGATTTGTTGTCGTCGGCTCCCCGTCCGAATGTTAAGACGAGGAAACGGGCCATGGACCAGCCGCGAACCGACGAAGATCAACAGCTCGTCGCGCGTACCCAGGATGGCGATGCGGGTGCGTTTGACCAGCTGGTGATGAAATACACTCCACGTCTTTACGGGCTGGTCTACAACATGACCTCGAATCACGAGGACACGAACGACCTGCTCCAGGACATTTTCTCGAAAGCCTACAAATCGATCCGGGGTTTCCGCGGGAAATCTTCCTTTTACACCTGGATTCACTCCATCGCCGTGAACATGACGCTGAATTTCCTAAAGAAACGCGGCCGACGTTTTCATCTCAGCCTCGACGATGTGGATGCGAGCATTCAGAACGACAAGGAGTTCCTCGAGGTCACCCAAACCAGCAGTCCGGTGCGGGAGGCCGACCTATCCGAGCTTCAGCGAAGATTGAACGAGGCCATGATGAAATTGTCTGATGAACACAGAGCCGTGGTCACCATGTTTCATATTCAAGGTATGCCCCACGCCGAGATCAGTAAAATCTTGAACGTTTCTGAAGGAACGGTACGTTCTCGGCTCTTTTACGCGAATCGGCAATTGCAAAACTATCTGGACGAGTTTCGCAAGAACCCGGTAACGTAAAGGCACAACACGATGGACGAATTCGACAACAACGAAATTGGCCGGCTGTTACGGTTGAAAAGATATGAGCAACCGCCACCCGGTTATTTCGAGAATTTCCTGCATGAATTCCATCGCCGGCAACGCGATGAATTGCTCCGACAACCGCTCTGGAGAATTGCGCTCGGGCGCGCGCAGGATTTCATGACGAGTCTCAATGTTGCTCGCATCGCTTCCTATCCCATCGCCGTGACCGCGGTGTTGCTGTGTGCGGCCGTGATCTCGCTCAAGATTTATCAGACTACGCCGGCGCCGAATGTCGCCCGTCTCTCTCCCGCTGTTCCAGCCCAACACGCGACCGAAGGTGGCTGGAGTCTGGCCGCGCCGGTCTCCACCCGCATTACCGTCAGTCAACCGCGCACACATCTCTCGACTCACCGGGCGGCTACGCCTCCGCGTTATGTGCTGGACAGCATGCCCGTGAGTTATGAGTCCTCCCTGCGGTTCTAACGATCGCCCGAGGGCGGTTCCGGCGAAGAACTTGGTGATGCGTTGGTTTCTTATTCCCTTTCTTGCCGTTGCACTATCGGCGCGAGCGCAAGATCAACCGGCTTCGGCCATCAGTCGCGAGGTCAAAGAGATTTTTGATCACTGCAAAAAAGCAGTGGTGAAGATTCACGGCGCCGATGAGCACAGCGAACTTTCCGGCACCGGCTTTTTCGTCGACCCGACCGGGACGATTTACACAACCTACTCCGTTGGCGGGGAGGGGGCGAATTTTAGTGTTGAATTCGAGGGGAAAAAACTCCCGGCGCGACAGCTCGTAGCCGATGTGCGTAGCGGGATTGCCATTTTAAAAGTCGATTCCACCTCACCGGCCCTGCCGATTGGTAAGTCGGAGGGCATGGAAGTGACTGCACCTGTCATCGCAATCGGGTATCCGCTGGATTTGCCGGAAACACCCAGCCTCGGGTTGGTCGGTGGTTTTGATCGAAAATATCTAGGCTATTATTTTCACACTACGCATCTGCGAGTGAATGTCGCGACGCAGCGCGGCGAAGCGGGCGCGCCACTCTTGAACATGAAGGGTGAAGTTGTGGGTATCGTTGCGTTCACTTTGGAAAATAATTCGTCCTGCTACGCTTTGCCGATCGAGGCGGCGGAGAAAATTCGAAGCGATTTCCTGCGCTTTGGCGAAGTGCGCCATGGCTGGGTCGGGGCGAATTTGATGCAGGCGCTGGAAACTAAAGCTGGGTCATCTGCGGAAGTAACCGAACTTCTCGATAACACGCCAGCGGCAAACTCGGGGATTCGGCCGGGCGACATTTTGCTGCAAGTAGGGCGCCGCGAAATCCACCAACCGGACGACATCATCGACGCATCGTTCTTTATCAGTGCGGGCGACAATGTGCCGATTACGGTCATGCGTGGCGACGAGAGATTGACATTCAATGTTCACGCTGAAGTTCATCCGACCACCGAACAGGTGCAGAGGATCCAGCGTCTCCAACATCCATTGATGATCGCGCAGCCGAGCGTGAATCAGCCGGCGCTCCCGCTGAGCTTGCAAAAAACACCCGAGCGCACGCCATAGGGAGCGGTGAGTAAGCGGCAGTCTCCGACCGCCGTTTTTTTAACTGGGAGGGGCGACTTCCAAGTCGCCCTGCTGAGCAGGATCAACGGCAGGGTGTCCGTCGGGCCGAGTCAGGCAGGACGCGTAACCTCCAGCAGGGGTGCGATACGCCGCTTGGGGTTATAGCATCCGGCGAAATTCTTCCTCGTCGATGATTTTCACGTCGAGTTCCTTCGCCTTCTCGAGTTTGCTGCCTGCATCGCTCCCGGCCAAAACGTAATCGGTTTTCTGGCTCACGCTGCCGCTTACGTGACCACCCAAAGCTTCGATTTTTGCTGACGCCTCGTCCCGCGTCATCGAGGGCAAGGTTCCGGTCAGAACAAATGTTTTCCCAGCGAACGGCAGTTCCGACATCCTCCCCGCTGAAACTTTCTCCTTCTTCGGTTCGATTCCGAGCTGTTTCATCCGCTGCAGGATTTTTTTCCCGCTATTCGACTCGAAAAAATCCAGAATACTTTCCGCCACAACCGGTCCGACTTGCGTCACGATCCCGCGATGTTTGTCGATCTTGCTCTTCGACGGTTGGGCAAAACCGGATTTGATCAGGCGATCGGCAATTTCTTTTGCTGCCTGTTTGTCCGATTTCGTTTCGTGATACGCGATCACGTCGCGAAGAAGGTTCGAGTTCGCCACTTCTTCCATCGTTTCGTGAAAACGCGCGAGATCGCTGGCAGTGGTTTTGCCGACTTCGGGAATCGCGAGGGCATAAAGCCAGCGCGAAAGCGGAAACGTTTGCGCACGCTCGATTGCATTGATTGCCTTGGTCGCATTCTTCTCGCCAAAAACACGCGGTGATTCGTCAGTGCCAAGATTCAGCTTCGCCAGTTGATTGACCTTGAGGTCGAACAAATCGAGCGGCTCGCGCACCAGTCCACGCTCAACTAGTTTGTCAGCCACAATCCCGCCGATACTTTCAATATCGAGGGCGCTGCGCGCTGCGAAGAATTCGAGGCGGCGGGTCGCTTGCGCCGGACAACGCAAATTTTCGCAACGCCAGGCCACGAATTGCGGATCACGCCGGACCTCGCCACCGCAGACCGGACATTTGCCATGGATGTGTTTCAGAAAATCGAAGGGCTTGGCGTTTCGCGGCCGCTTCGATTGGACGACTTCGACCACCGCCGGAATGACTTCGCCGGCTTTTTCAATAACGACGGTGTCGCCGATGCGAATATCTTTGCGTTTAATCTCATCTTCATTGTGCAAGGTTGCGCGCGAAACCGTGCTGCCGCTCACCAAAACCGGTTCCAGAACGGCCACGGGGGTGAGAATTCCAGTACGACCAACCTGAACTTTGACGTCGAGCAGCTTCGTTTCGACTCGCTCGGCGGCATACTTGTACGCGATTGCCCAGCGAGGCGATTTTGCGGTGAAGCCGAGCTGCTCGCGCTGCGCGAGTGCGTCCACTTTGATCACTGCGCCGTCGGTCTCGTAGGCAAAATCGCGGCGGATCTCGTCCAGATCGCGAATCGCATTCAAGATTTCATCAGCCGAGTCGGCCGACCACCAATCTTCGTGAGTCGGCAGCCCTAGTTTTTTGAATAACGGGAAAATCTTCGAATGAAGATCAACCTCCGCACCTTCGACCGCACCAGTCCCGTAGAAAATCATTCCCAGCGGGCGCTTGGCCGCAACCTTCGGATCGAGATGTTTCAATGAACCGGCCGCAGCATTTCGAGGGTTGGCGAATAATGATAAGCCGGCGGCTGCGCGCTCCTGATTGAGTTTGTGAAAACCTTTTTTGTCGAGGTACGCCTCGCCTCGCGCTTCGAAAATCTTCGGCGCGGCGTCGCGCAATTGATGCGGCACTGATTTAATCGTCTTGATGTTTTGCGTGATGTCGTCTCCGAACACACCGTCGCCTCGGGTGGCCGCGTATTTCAATTTGCCGTTTTCATACATCACCGAAACCGCGACGCCGTCGACTTTCGGCTCGATCACCACTGGGATTTTCTCATCCGGCAAGAGTCGTGTGATTCTTTTGTAAAAATTCGCGACCTCCTCTTTGGAATAAGTGTTGTCGAGGCTCAGCATCGACACGCGATGCTGAATCTGCGCGAACGCCTGCAACGGTTTTCCGCCGACGCGTTGCGTTGGCGAATCCGGCGTGACCAGTTCCGGAAATTTTTTCTCGAGCTCGATCAGTTCCCGATAAAGCTGATCGTATTCGCGGTCACTGATCGTGGGCGCGGCTTCTTCGTAGTAAAGGCGATTGTGTTCCTCGATGTCATGCTGCAACGATTCGATGCGCTTGCGCGCTTCTGCTTCCGTCATGTGGTCAGCATACGAATGAGAATTCGTGAGACAATCGTGTGAGTTTCAACGCGCTTGTCATCCCGAGCCGCGCAGACGGCGAGGGAACCCACCGTGTTCGGGCTGATACACCGTAATTTGTGTGATCAATACAGAATGGGTGAGGTCCTTCGCTTTCTCAGGATGACAAAGGAAAGCGCAAGCTAAGTTCAACGGGATCCCTCGACTTCGCTCGGGATGCCGGCAGATTCAATCTGCAGCAAAAATGGCGGACGAAAGAATTCTCGGAATCGAGGGCGGGGGAACAAAGACCGCTTGGGCGTTGGTTGCTGATGATACAATTATCGAATCCGGAAAATTGGCGGCGTCGAATCTGCGGCTGACGCCTCCAGATCAGATCGCTAAGATTTTTCGCGTTTTGCCAAGAGAAGTGGAGCGTGTCGGGGTTTTTCTCGCTGGCTGCGCGACGGAGGAAGATCGCGCGATATTGCTAAAACTGGCGCGCGCCATTTGGCCAAAAGCGAAAATTGTTGCAGGCAGCGATCGCGAATCGGGAATGGCAGCGTGTTTGTCTGATCGCGATGGCATTGCGGTAAATGCCGGGACCGGTTCGTCAGTGACGGGACGCAGCGGTGATCGAATCGAAAAGGCCGGAGGCTGGGGACATATTTTGGGTGACGCCGGCGGCGCCTATTTCGTCTCCATTCGGGCATTGCGCTCGGTGTTGCGGGAATACGATCTGCGACGGGGCGAACGGGAGTTTGCCGCCAATATTTTGCACGCTCTTGGATTGAACAATTTTGATGAGCTGGTGCGGTGGGCGCAGACGGCAGATAAAATGGAGATCGCTTCGTTGGCGCCGGTTGTTTTCGAATCGGCGCGGAAAAGCGACGAAGCGGCATGGCAAATTGTGACGGCAGGTGTCAGCGCCTTGGTCGATTTCACGACCGCCGTCGCGCTGCGGCTTCACCTTGACGCTCCCGAAGTGCGATTGATGGGCGGCCTATTCGAACATCAGAAATTTTACGGAGTCGCGTTCGCTACCGCGCTCAAGGAGAAGGTTCCCGCTGCACAAGTCGCACCGAGTGAATCGTCACCAGAGGTTGGCGCGGCCTGGCTTGCAGCCGACGGAAAATTGCAAATGCCGGTCGCTGAAAAACCCACGCCTCCGCCCGCTATCATTGCTGCGACCGAAGAGGCGAACCCGAAATCAGCGAATCTCGATCGCTTGGACGCGCGGGAAATCGTCGAGCTTTTCGTCGCGGAAGAGAAATCGGTGCAGGAAGCGTTGCGTCAAAGCGTCAACGAGCTGGCGGGGGCAATCGAATTGGCGGCCAACGCGATTGCTGGTGGGGGGAGAATGTTTTACGTCGGCGCCGGAACGAGTGGTCGACTTGGCGTTCTCGATGCTGCTGAGATTCCGCCGACGTTTGGCGCGTCAGCCGATTTATTTCAGGGAATCATCGCCGGGGGGACGCCGGCTTTGCGGCGAAGCATTGAGGGCGCCGAAGACGATGCGCGCGCTGGCGCGCTGGCGATGGATGAGCGCGGAGTCAGGCGGGAGGATCTGGTCATTGGGATTTCCGCGAGTGGCCGGACGGCATTTGTGACTGAAGCATTGCGACGGGCGCACGAAATTGGTGCGCAAACTATTTTGCTGACCTCCAATGCGGCCGTGCCGGCCGCACAATCTTCCGCGGCCGGCACGGCCGCTTCTACGGCAGATTTTGATTTATTGATCAATCTGAAGACCGGGCCCGAGATCGTTGCCGGTTCAACCCGTTTGAAAGCGGGCACGGCGACCAAAGTCGCGCTCAATATCATCAGTACCGGCGCCATGGTTCGGCTTGGGCGGGTCCGTGGGAATTTGATGATTGATCTGCAGCCGACGAACAGCAAATTGCGCGAGCGTGCGATCACTCTTGTCGCGCAGCTGGCTGGATGCGATCGGGAGAGTGCGAGATCGCGGCTCGCACGCGCGGATTGGAATTTGCGTGCAGCGTTGCAGGAGAAAACAGGTAGGGGCGATTGAAGTTGCCAGTCCGGCTCGGACGCGTCCGAGTTGCGAAAGAAAATAAAGAGGTAGCGGAAGCGGAAGATGAGTAGGAGCAGCTCCAGCAGCCCTTTTTCTTCTCTACCTCTTCCTTTTAGTCTTAATCGCCCGCAACGGACGATGTGCGAATGGACGAATGCGGGATAGCAGCCCGCGCTCCCCAGAATTCCTGTATTCGATAAGCGCAGTTATCCCCTCTCTCGCGAACCTAAGGTAAAATCAACTCGAGGAAACCATTATGCTTTGGACAATATTTGTCATACTGCTGGTGCTCTGGCTGCTCGGTTTGGTCAGTTCTTACACCCTGGGCGGATTCATTCATATTCTGCTCGTGCTCGCGATTGTAATCCTGATCATCAACCTCCTCAGCGGACGCCGCGCACTCTAACCCGATGAAGCCTGCGGGCGTTATCGGCATCATCCTAATCATCGTCGGCATCATCGGCTTCGCCTACGGTGGGCTGGGATGGAACACGGAGAAAAAGGACGCCCAATTGGGTCCGCTTGAGATCAAGCATACAGAAAAACACGGGATCGATTTCCCGCCGATCGTGAGCGGCATTTGCCTGGTCGGCGGGATCGCCCTGGTAATCGTGGGCAGCCGGCAGACGTAGATTCGCAATCGTCTACCCGGCGAATTATTGGCCGTTCGCTTTCAGGACGGCGAAAGTTTTGCTGCCTTGGCGGTCGAGGTAAAGCAGCACGCCGCGCTTCGGGTCGGCCTTGCTCAAGGCTTCGCGAAATGAGCGGACGCTTGTCACCGGTTTGCCGTCAACTTCGGTGATGACATCTTCGCGCTCGATTCCCTGGGCGGCAGCGATGCTGTTATCAGCGACATCGGTTACGATCACCCCGTGCGCATCACCGAGCCGGAGGCGCTCGGCCATTTCTTTCGTGATAGCCTGGACCTGCAATCCCAGTTTGCCTACATCTTCTGGCCGCTCCTGTGGCGGCGGTGTGATCTCGTTGGAAGCCGGCGTGTTCGCGTTCGGTAGCTCGCCGGTCGTTACCGGAATCTCAATCGTCTTGCCTTTGCGCCAAACCGTCAGCTTCACCGTCTGGCCAATTTTCTTTTTCAGAATCTCGCGCTGCAACTGTGTATCAGTCGTCACCGGTGTTCCGTCCACTTTCGTGATCACATCAAACGGCCGCAGGTCGCTCTTGTTCGCGGGCGCGTCTGCCACAATCGTCCGGACCACCACTCCTTTGTCGACGCCCTGTAACAATTCACGCACAGCGACAAAGTCGCTCAGCGTCCTGATTTCGATGCCGAGCCAGGGCCGCGCAATTTTTTTCCCGGCAACCAATTGCTGACCGATTTCGTTGGCGAGGTTGATCGGAATGGCAAAGCCCAACCCGCGATTCAATCCATTGATCAGCGTGTTCATGCCGATGACCTTGCCATCAATGTCGCAGAGCGGGCCGCCGGAGTTCCCCGGATTAATCGACGCGTCGGTCTGAATGTAATCTGGGATGGAATAACCGCCGTTGCTGATCAATTTGCTGCGGCCTTTTCCGCTCACCACCCCGTAGGTGAAGGTGTAATCGAGCTTGAATGGCGCCCCGATGGCGAAAGCAAACTGCCCAACCCGAACGGCATCGCTGTCGCCCATCTGCGCCACCGGTAAATCTTTGGCCTCGATTTTGATGACCGCGATGTCGGTCTTGTCATCGGTTCCGATGATTTTCGCGGGAAGCTCGCGGCCGT